>SCRF01000024.1 GCA_004322005.1 Rhodanobacter sp.
GGGGAAGTAGGGAGGATAGGGCAGTATTTCGGCACTGGGTTCGCTGACAGCCTGCAGTACCACGGCCTCTTCATGGGGACTTCATGGCAGACTCAGCCCTGGCTTGATTTGAAATCTCACCCGATGGGCATGTGGCCCGCCGCCCCCATGAGCACGGCAGGCGCAACGACGTCACCGGGCGAGATCGCACCCGCAAGGATCGGTATTGAACACCCGGCAACTCGAAAACGAACTGTGGGAAGCAGCCGACCAGCTGCGCGCCAACTCCAAACTGACGGCCTCGGAATACTCGATGCCGGTGCTGGGTTTGATCTTCCTGCGCCATGCCGACAACCGTTTCAAGGCGTACCTGCCGGAAATCGAAGCCGACATCCCCTCGCGGGTGCCGGCGAGTCGGCGCGAGGCACTGATCAAACTGGCCTTCCAAGGCAAGGCTGCCATCTACCTGCCCGAACAGGCCCGCTTCGACCACCTGGCGGCGCTGCCGCAGGGTGCGCACGTCGGTGAAGCCATCGACGCGGCGATGGACGCCATCGAAGCCGACTACGACGTGCTCAAGGGCGCCCTGCCGCGCGGCTACACTGCGTTCGAACCCGCCTTGCTGGCCGAACTGGTCAAGATCTTCGACCGCCCGGCGATCAAGGCAGCCACCGGCGACGTCTTCGGGCGCATCTACGAATACTTCCTCAGCAAGTTTGCCCAGAGCGGCGCGCAGGAAGGTGGCGAATTCTTCACTCCGCCCTCGTTGGTGCGCATGATCGTCAGCGTGATCGAGCCCGATCACGGCCTAGTGCTCGATCCCGCCTGCGGTTCGGCCGGCATGTTCGTGCAAACCGGACACTTCATCGAGGAACTGGGCGAGGCGACCAACGACCGTGCCACCTTCCACGGCCAGGAGAAATCGGATACCAACACCAAGCTTGCTCGCATGAACATGGTGGTGCATGGGCTGGACGCGTCCAACATCCGCCAGGGCAACACCTTCTACGACCAGATCGATGGGCTGATCGGTCAGTGCGATTTCGTGATGGCCAATCCGCCGTTCAACGTCGATAGCGTCGTCACCAGCCGCATCGACAGCCAGGTCGGCCCGCAGGGCCGGCTGCCGTTCGGCCTGCCCGGCATCAACGGCAAGACCGGCGCCATTTCCAACGCCAACAGCCTGTGGATCCAGTACTTCTACGCCTACCTCAACGAGCGCGGCCGCGCCGGCTTCGTGATGGCGTCCAGCGCGTCCGATGCCGGCAACAAGGATCGCGACATCCGCGAGCAGCTGGTGCGCAGCGGCCACGTCGACGTGATGATGGCGATCGGCAACAAGTTCTTCTACACCCGCAGCCTGCCCTGCACGCTGTGGTTTTTCGACAAGGGCAAACCGGACGACCTCACCGACCAGGTCCTGATGATCGATGCGCGCAACGTCTACACCGTGGTCTCCGCCCGCTCGCACGTGTTCACCGACGAACAGCTGGCCAACCTCAGCGCGATCACCTGGCTCTACCGCGGCGAGCGCGACAAATTCGTGGCGCTGGTCGGCCGTTATCAGCACCAGGCTGATCACTGGCTGGCACAACTGCCCGCGTGTCTAGCCGCCGATGCCGACACCCTCGCGCAACTGGCCGAACCACTGCAGCAGTTCGCCACCCACGCCACCCTGGCCGAGCTCAACGCGAACCAGCCGGACGAGGCGCACCTCAGCGCGAAGCAACTGGAGGCGTTCAAGACCGAGTTGCGTGACGCGCAGGCGGCGCTGAAGCCGGACCACAAGGCCAACCCGGCGCAACAGCTGCAGGCGTTGTTGCAGACCAGCGCCGCCGCGCGCAAGGCGATCGCCCGAACCAAGCCCGACCAGCACGATGCGCAGGTCAAGCTGCAGGCCACGCTGGATGCACTGGCCGTGCAACTGAAGGCCGGCAGCAAGCTGCTGGAAACCCGCCACAAGCGCTGGCTGACCCTGCTCGACCAGGCCGAAAAAACCCTGCGTGCGCGCCAGTCGCCAGCATGGGAGGGCAAGCTGGCACGCGAACTCAAACGCCGCCTGCTCCCCGCCGACAACAAGAAACACGAGGCCCCGACGGTACGCGACGAAGCGCTGCAGCCGCTGAAGCAGGCCGTCTATTTCATCCATCAGGTGCATTGGCTGCACAGCCGCTTCCCCGACGCGCTGTACGACGACGTGGCCGGCCTGTGCAAGGCCGTGTCGATCGAAGGCGAAGGCGGCATCGCCGCCAACGACTGGTCGCTCACCCCCGGCCGCTACGTCGGCGTGGCGGTCGGCGCCGAGGACGATGAGGAGGACTTCGAGGAAAGCCTGCGCGCGATCCATGCCGAGCTGGTCGAGTTGAATGACAAGGCGGCGGGGCTGGCGGCGCGGATTAGGGCGAACTTTGAGGCGTTGTTTACATGAGTTGGCCTCTACGTCCCGTATCCGAACTGTGCGAGTTCGCCACGGATTGTGTAAATAAGACCGCAACGGTTGTCGACTACGAAACACCGTACAAGATGATTCGCACCACCAACGTCAAAGGTGGCTTCATCGACATAGACAATGTCCGGTACGTTACCTGGGACACTTTCGAGAAGTGGACGCGACGCTCGAGGCCGCGATTTGGCGACGTGGTTCTTACTCGGGAGGCCCCTGTCGGCGAAGTGGGGCGCTGCACATTTGACGATGAGCAGAACATATTCCTTGGACAAAGGCTGTTCCAGTTTCGACCGAATCCGGAGCTTCTGGATTGGAACTTTCTTGCCTACGTCCTGCAGAGTCCGTCCGTGCAAGGGCGACTGCACGGAATGAGTTTCGGCGCCACAGTACCCCACATAAAGGTGGGTGACGCCGAGAACCTTCTCGTTCCATGCCCGCCTCTGGATGAGCAGTGCCGAATTGGCGGAGTGCTGGCTGCCTACGACGACCTGATCGCCACCAACCAGCGCCGCATCCAGTTGCTCGAAGACGCCACTCGCCTCCTGTACCGTGAGTGGTTCGTCCACCTGCGATTTCCCGGCCACGAGTCGGTAGCGATCAAGGACGGCGTGCCGGAAGGCTGGGAAATGGTGAAGCTCAGTGAACTGGCCGATATCAATGCCTCCAGCATCGGATCGAACGATCAGCCGGATTCGGTGCTATACGTCGACATCTCTTCCGTGAGTACCGGCACAATTGAGCAGGCCACGCCATATTTGTTCGCTGAAGCGCCTGGCAGAGCAAAGCGTCGAGTTCATCATGGGGACATCATTTGGTCGTGCGTGCGACCTAATCGACGCTCGTATGCATTGATCTGGGAGCCTGACGATAATCTTGTCGTTTCCACCGGCTTTGCCGTGGTCAGTGCACGCAACGTACCCTTTTCGCTTCTTTACTTTGCGATTACGACAGACGACTTCGCCGGCTATCTGGAACAAAATGCTACGGGTGCGGCATACCCTGCAGTCACGGCAAGCGCATTCGAGAATGCATCAGTGCTGTTGCCAACAGCAACCGCAATGAAGGACTTCGATGACTGCGCGCTGCCGACGCTGCAACAGATGGAAACGCTCAAGGCTCAAAATGTCGAACTCGCCAAAGCCCGCGACCTGCTGCTGCCCAAGCTGATGTCCGGCCAGCTCGACGTCTCCCGCATCGTGCTGCCTACCTGAAGCAGCGAGGCCGTCATTAACCTACTTGCCAAATCCAACCTGAAAGGTTAATGTGCCCATCATGGAGAAGGGAACTCCCCATTGCCGGCTGTCCGTGGTCAGGGCGCTGGTCGAGGCCGGCCAGGTGCGCGCCACCTTTTCGGCGTTGTCCGGCGCCGCCGCACTGGGTTTCGACTTCGACGCCATGCTCGGCATCGTGAAGGCACTGACCACGGCGGATTTCCACAAGAGCATGACCACCCACCACGACCACCGGCTCTGGCAAGACGTGTACCGGCCAACGACTTCCGCAGGTGCGGTGTACCTGAAACTGACGGTCATGGATGGCCTGCTTATCGTCTCGTTCAAGGAGCTGTGACCATGAAATGTCCAAGTTGCGCGGCGGCGAAACTGGTGCATGGCACCCGCAAGCTGCCTTACTCGTACAAGGGCGAATCCACCACGATTGCCGCGGTAACCGGCGACTTCTGCCCGGCCTGCGGCGAGGTCGTGCTGGCGCCAGCCGAATCGGCCCGGGTCAGCGCCGCGATGCTGGCGTTCAACAAGCAGGTGAACGCGGCGCTGGTCGACCCCGCGTTCATCGTCAAGGTGCGCCGGAAACTGGCGCTCGACCAGCGCGAGGCCGCAGAGATTTTTGGCGGTGGCGTCAACGCGTTTTCCCGCTACGAGAACGGCAAGACCAAACCGCCGCTGGCGCTGGTGCAACTGCTCAAGATGCTGGATCGTCACCCCGAGTTGCTGAGCGAGGTGCGCTCGACCTGATCGGTGATGGGGCTGAATCTACCCCCTGAAAAGCAGAAGGGCCCCTGTAGTACCAGGAGCCCAGCGCCGGCCGCGTAGTCGCAACCCATTTCAGGCGAAAGTCTATCATGGGTAAGCACTTTTACAAGAAGTTGCAACAGTTTCAGTGAAGGGACGAGGACGGATATTCATGGCCAGGCGGGACTACTCCGAAGATTTGCTGATCCAGGCGCCGACGGCGGAATTCCTGGAGCAACAGCTTGGCTGGGCCTCGGTGCTGGCGTTCGACGAGGAAGACTTCGGGCCAAGCAGCCTGCTCGGTCGCCACTCGGATCACGAGGTGGTACTGACCCGCGAAGTGGATGCGGCGCTGCGCCGGCTCAACCCCGGACTGCCGGAACAGGCCTATCACGACGCGCTGGCGCAGGTGGTGCTGGAGGACGTGACCAAGACCCTGCTACAGGCGAACGAGGACAAGTACCGACTGCTGCGCGACGGCGTGCCGGTGCAGTGGCGTGATGACGACGGCCGGCCGGTGGACCGGCGTCTGCGCCTGATCGATTTCGGCGACCCCACGCAGAACCGCTATACGGCGGTGCGCGAGTTGTGGGTGCGCGGGCGCCTGTGGCTGCGTCGTGCCGATCTGGTCTGCTTCGTCAACGGCCTGCCGCTGGTATTCATCGAGCTGAAACGCTTCGAAGTGCATGTGGACAATGCCTACAAGCAGAACTACAGCGACTACCTCGATACCATCGGGCACCTGTTCCATTGGAACGCGCTGATTGTGCTGTCGAACGGGCACGATGCGCGCTACGGCTCGATCACCTCGGGCAAGGAGCATTTCTACCGCTGGAAGCGACTGGACGAGGATGACCCGGAGCCGAAGCCCGAGCAGCCGCTGTTGCCTATCCTGCTGACCGGCATGCTGCAGAAATCGCGTCTGGCGGATCTGGTGGAAAACTTCACCCTGTTCGATGCCAGCGAGGGCGTCACCCAGAAGATCGTGGCGCGCAACCACCAGTACCTGGGTGTGAACCGGGTGATCGACCGGCTGACCTCGGACGACCCCACAATCAAAGTCGAGGTGGCGGCTGGCCAGTTGGGCGTGTTCTGGCATACTCAGGGCTCGGGCAAGTCTTACTCGATGGTATTTCTCACTGAGAAGATCCATCGCAAACTGTCGGCCAGTTACACGTTCGTGGTGATCACCGACCGCAACGAGCTGGATGATCAGATCGCCGGCACCTATACCAACACCGGCCGCGCCAACAGCAAGACCGACCAGGCGCGCAGCGGCGACGCCCTGCGCCACATGCTGCGCGAACAGAACCGGCGCTACGTGTTTGCGCTGGTGCAAAAATACCGCGAGCGGGTCACCGCGCCGTATTCGGAACGTGACGACATCATCGTGGTCTCCGACGAGGCGCACCGCACGCAGTACGGCCGGATGGCGCTGAACATGCGCAAGGCGCTGCCGAACGCGAAGTTCATCGGCTTCACCGGCACCCCATTGATCGACGCGGCGGAGAAGCAGCTGACCCGGCGGGTGTTCGGCGACTACGTGTCGATCTACGACTTTCAGCGCGCGGTGGCCGATGGCGCCACCTTGCCGCTGTTCTACGAGAACCGCGGTGAAAAGCTGAAGGTGATCGACCTGACGGTGAACGAACGCATCGAGAAGCGTATCGATACGGCACGCCAGACCGCCACACTGGACGATCCGTGGACCGAGGAAAAGGAGGAAAAGCTTTACCGCGAATTGGCACGCGACTATCCGGTGCTGACCTCGCCTACGCGACTGGACAAGGTGGCGAGAGACTTCGTCGACCACTATCACCAACGCTGGCGCGTGGTCGACAACGGCGGCGGCAAGGCCATGCTGGTGTGCCTGGACAAGATCACCTGCGTGCGCATGTACGATCTGATCGCTGCCAAGTGGCAGGACAAGACCGCTGAGCTGGACGTCGAGGTGACCGCCGAGGAGGCCTTGTTTGCCGCCCGCGGCAAGACCCCTGACAAACTGCTGCAACTACGCCGCGAGCAGGTCGAATGGATGCGCAATACGGAGACCTGCGTAGTGGTGTCACAGGAACAGGGCGAGGTCGCCGATTTCCGCAAGTGGAGCAATTTTCGCGCCGAACCCCTGGAGATCACTCCGCATCGCGAAAAGATGGTCAAGCGCGAGTTGGAAAAAGATTTCAAGAAACCCGAACATCCGTTCCGTATTGCCATCGTCTGCGCGATGTGGCTGACCGGGTTCGACGTGAAGTGCCTGGCCACGCTGTATCTGGACAAGCCGATGAAGGGCCACAGCCTTATGCAGGCGATCGCGCGGGTGAACCGCGTCGGCGGTGGCAAGAAGCACGGTCTGATCATCGATTACAACGGCATGCTCAAGAGCCTGCGTCGTGCGCTGGCCACCTTCGCACAGGGTGACCGCGCCGGCACTGGCAAGGGCGAAGACGAGCAGGACGCGGTGCGCGACGACAGCGAGGCATTGGCCGAATACGCGGCCAGCGTGAACCAGGCGCGCGACTATCTGGCTGGACTGGGTTTCGACCTCGACCCGCTCATCGCCGCCAGCGGATTCGCCAAGCAGGAGCAGATTCTGATCGCGGTAAACCTGCTGTGCGCCACCGATGAGCGGCGCAAGGTGTACGCGGTAATCGTGGAGGACATCCGTGCCCGCAACCGCGGCCTGTTCCCTCACCCAGGCCTGTTTGCCTGGGAGCCAGAGGAGAGCGCCATCAGCGCGATCTTCAACAAGCTGCAGGATGCGCGCGAGTCGCCCGACGTCAGCGCCTTGCTGCAATCGCTGTATGACGTGGTGGATACGGCGCTGACGACCGAACCAGACGCACGCGCGAACATGAAAGATGTACGCCGCCACTACGATCTGTCGAACATCGATTTCAGCCGCTTGCGCGTCGAGTTCGAGCGCTCACCCTACAAGCAGATATTGACGCTGAACCTACGCGAAAAAATCGAGGAGCGGTTGTCCATGATGCTGGCGGCCAACCCGACTCGCGCCAACCTGTACGAGCGCTATCAGGAGATCGTGCAGGAGTACAACAAAGACAAGGACGAGGCCGAGATCCAGCGCGTATTCGATGAGCTCACTGCATGCAACGCCAACCTGGACTACGAGGCTCGCCGCTATGTCCGCGAGGAGCTGGACAACGAGGAGCAGTTGGCGGTATTCGACCTGCTGCAGAAGGACAGCCTGAGCCGCAGTGAACGCGAGTCCATCAAGAAGATGGCGGTCGACCTGCTGGCAAAGCTGCAGGACATCCAGTCACAGATAGATCACTGGCGCGAGAAGGCCAGCGCTCAGGCGCAGGTGCGCGCGGAAATCATCAAGCACCTGTTCGCCAACATGCCGGGCGACCGCTACAGTGACGAGGAGATCAGCCAGAAAGCCGACGCACTGTTTGCACATATCTATACGACGGTGGATGGCGGCGCATCGGTAACTATCCACTGACGAGGAAGCCCCGGGGCTCAGTTCTCCACCCCAAAGGGTCGCGGCCGCTATCATTCACATTTGATTACCTGCGGCAGTCAGACACCATGAGCGTCATCGTCTCGCAAATCGATCCGCGTTCACCCGAGTTCCTGGCCAGCCACGCGCAATTGCGCGCACTGGTCGACGACCTTCACCACGAACTCGAGCGCAGCGCCGGAGGCGGCGGCGAAAAGGCCCGCGAAAAACATGCCGCCCGCGGCAAGCTGCTGCCGCGCGAACGCATCCGCGCCCTGCTCGACCCGGGCTCGCCGTTCCTGGAACTGTCGCCGCTGGCCGCGCACGGCATGTACCACGATGCCGCGCCCGCGGCGGGCATCATCACCGGCATCGGCCGGGTCAACGGCATCGAGGTGATGGTGGTGGCCAACGACGCCACCGTGAAGGGCGGTACCTATTTTCCGATGACGGTGAAGAAGCACCTGCGCGCGCAGGAAGTGGCGCTGGAAAACCGCCTGCCCTGCGTCTATCTGGTGGATTCCGGTGGTGCCTTCCTGCCGCTGCAGGACGAGGTGTTCCCGGACAAGGAGCACTTCGGCCGGATCTTCTACAACCAGGCGCGGATGTCCTCGCTCAACATCCCGCAGATCGCGGTGGTGATGGGCTCGTGCACCGCCGGCGGCGCCTATGTGCCGGCGATGAGCGACGAGACCATCATCGTGCGCGAGCAGGGAACCATCTTCCTGGGTGGACCGCCGCTGGTGAAGGCGGCCACCGGCGAGGTGGTGGATGCCGAAACGCTGGGCGGCGCCGACGTGCACACGTCGATTTCCGGCGTGGCCGACCACCTTGCCGAGAACGACGCGCACGCGCTGGCGATCGCGCGCGACATCGTCGGCCACCTCAATCACAAGAAAGACATGCCGCTGGCGCGGCGCGAGCCGGTCGAGCCGAAGTACCCGGCCGAGGAGCTGTACGGCGTGATCCCGCAGGACACCCGCCGGCCGTTCGACATCCGCGAGGTGATCGCGCGCATCGTCGACGGCTCGGCGTTCCACGAGTTCAAGGCGCGCTACGGCAAGACCCTGGTCTGCGGCTTCGCGCACATCCACGGCTACCCGGTGGGCATCGTCGCCAACAACGGCATCCTGTTCGCCGAAAGCGCGCTCAAGGGCGCGCACTTCATCGAGCTGTGCAACCAGCGCAACGTGCCGCTGGTGTTTCTGCAGAACATCACCGGCTTCATGGTCGGCAAGAAGTACGAGCAGGCCGGCATCGCCAAGGATGGGGCGAAGATGGTCACCGCGGTGGCCTGCTCGCACGTGCCGAAGTTCACCGTGGTGATCGGCGGCAGCTTCGGCGCCGGCAATTACGCGATGTGCGGCCGCGCCTACGGCGCGCGCTTCCTGTGGATGTGGCCGAACGCGCGGATCAGCGTGATGGGTGGCGAGCAGGCCGCCAGCGTGCTCGCCACGGTGAAGCGTGATGGCCTGGAGGCGGCCGGCAAGAGCTGGAGCGCGGACGAGGAAGAGGCCTTCAAGGCACCGATCCGCGAGCAGTACGAGCACCAGGGTCATCCCTACTATGCCAGCGCGCGGCTGTGGGACGACGGCATCATCGACCCGGTCGACACCCGCCGGGTGCTGGGCCTGGCGATCTCCGCCTCGCTCAACACGCCGATCGAACCGCAGCGCTATGGCGTGTTTCGCATGTAGGACCGCCAGCTCAGCCTGGCGGCTCCTCGCCGCGCAGGCGTACGTCGCTGGGACGCATGTCGGCGCGCTGCACGCTTTGTTCGCGTTGCGATTCGAAGAACTGCTGCACCTGCTGGCAGACGGCCATGGTGTTCTCGTGGGCAATCGCCGAGATCAGGAACCATGGTTGGGTCCAGCCAAGCTCGGCGACGATTTTTTCCGCCACCGCCATGCGTTCGTCCGCCGGCAGCATGTCGGCCTTGTTCAGCACCAGCCAGCGCGGCCGTTCCAGCAGCTCGGGGTTGAACCTGGCCAACTCCTGCTCGATCGCCCGCACCTGTTCGACCACGTCGACGTCCCCGATCGGCGCGATATCCACCAGATGCAGCAGCAGGCTGGTGCGCGCCACATGGCGCAGGAACTGGATGCCGAGCCCGGCGCCGTCGGCGGCGCCCTCGATCAGGCCGGGAATGTCGGCGATCACGAAGCTCTGGTCGGTGCCCAGGCGGACCACGCCCAGATGCGGATGCAAGGTGGTGAACGGGTAATCGGCCACCCGCGGGGTGGCCGCGGATACCGCGCGGATGAAGGTCGATTTGCCGGCATTCGGGAAACCGAGCAGGCCGACATCGGCCAGCAAGCGCAGTTCCAGCTTCAGCTCGCGCGCCTCGCCGGGGGTGCCCGGCGTGGCCTTGCGCGGCGCCCGGTTCACCGACGTCTTGAAATGGATGTTGCCCAGCCCGCCCTTGCCGCCCTGCGCCACCAGCATGCGCTGGCCGTGGCGGGTGAGGTCGCCGATCAGCTCGTCGGTATCGACATTGGTGACCATGGTGCCGACCGGCACGCGGATCACCGTGTCCTCGCCACCCTTGCCGTACATCTGGCTGCCCATGCCGTTTTCGCCGCGCTTCGCCTTGAAGCTGCGCTGGTGCCGGAAATCCACCAGCGTGTTCAAGCCTTCGTCGGCGACCAGCCAGATCGAACCGCCGTAGCCGCCGTCGCCGCCGCTGGGGCCGCCCAGCGGGATGAACTTCTCGCGACGGAAGCTGATGCAGCC
>SCRF01000003.1 GCA_004322005.1 Rhodanobacter sp.
TGTCGCACAAGACTTCCGCTGCGACAGGAGAACCGGCTTTGCCGAGCCCGCGTTGCGCGCATCGTTCAACGGCGTCATCAGCAGGCGGGTTTATTGCCCTTGGCTTGGCGTCGGATGAACCGGCAGGGCCGCCACCGCGTGCTTTTCTTCTGCTGCGTTGCTGATGAAGCTCGGCAACCGCTTCAAACCTTGCATGCAAAAGCACTGCAGGTACTCTGGGTTGACTGCGACAGCGGTCTCGCACCGGTGAGATTTTGTTTCTCGTTGGAGCCGGCCATGGATAGGGGGTGAAATGAGTAGTGCGTTTTCCGACTACCTGGTGTTTGTCGACGAGAGCGGCGATCACGGCCTCGACTCGATCGACCCGAACTACCCGATGTTCGTGTTGGCATTCTGCGTCGTTCGCAAGAGCGACTATATCGAGCGCGTGGTTCCCGCCGTACAGGCTTTCAAGCTGAAGCATTTCGGGCACGATAACGTGGTGTTGCATGAACGCGACATCCGCAAGGACATTGGCGCCTTTGGTTTCCTCAAAACACGCGACACCAAGTCCGCATTCATCAATGAGCTTACCGACATCCTCGCGGCCGCGCCGTTCACGCTGATTTGCTCCGTGATCCGCAAGGAGGCACTGAAGGCGCGATACAACTTCCCCGAGAACCCCTACCACGTTGCGCTCAGCTTCGGGCTGGAGCGTGTTCATGCCTATCTCCGTGCGCGAGGCGCAGGCCCGGGTACGACGCATGTCATGGTCGAGTGCCGAGGCAAAAAGGAGGACGCGGAACTGGAGCTGGAGTTTCGTCGCATCTGCGACGGCGGCAACTACAACCGGGAGAAGATGCCGCTGGAAGTGGTGTTTGCTGACAAGAAGACCAATTCACCGGGCCTGCAACTTGCCGACCTGGTGGCTCGACCTGTCGGCATGAGCATCTTGCGTCCGGATCAACCGAACCGGGCCTTTGCCATACTCGAAGACAAGTTCTATACGAACGGCAACGGCAAGTACCAAGGCTGGGGCCTGAAATGCTTCCCTTGAATAACAAAAGGCCCCGACGAATCCGCCGAGGCCAGTTGCCGACCGGGAATCCCCAGTCCTGTGAAAGCGATACTAGGCACATTGTGCCTGCCGGTCAACGAATAATGGGGTATGCCGCGCGTATGGTTCAAGAAGCTGAAGCTCTGCCGAGTGTTTCCCACTGGCTGGGCGAGGCGGCGCGTCGCATACCGTTACATGATGCGAGTTTGGGTTGCTGCCGATGACCCGCCGCTACCAGCCCCCGTTCCAGATCACCCCCCCGGGTGATCGACCAGTTGCTGGCCTGGCTGGATCACAGCGACGTGCATCCCCTGATCGCCAGCTGCGTGTTCCACTACGAGTTCGAGTTCATCCACCCGTTTGCCGATGGCAACGGGCGGATGGGGCGGTTGTGGCAGACACTGATTCTCGGTCGATGGCAGCCGCTTTTGGCTTACCTGCCGGTGGAGACGGTGATCCGCTCGCAGCAGCGGGCCTGCTACGCCGCGCTGGCAGCATCGGACAAGGCCAGCGATGCGTCGCCGTTTGTGGACTTCATGCTGGCGGCCTTGCATGCGGCCATGCGCGAGGCGATGCTGACCACCGGACCCGACAAGGTGTCGGGGATGATGTCGGGCAAAGTGTCGGGGAAAATACTGGCGGCGGTGGGCCGGCGCCCGGGCATCGCGATTCCTGAACTGGCCGAACTGATCGGTGTAAGTACCCGCACGATCGAACGGCATTTGCGCAAATTGCAGGAGCACAGCCAGCTGCGGCGCGTGGGTGGGGCCAAGGGTGGCCATTGGGAAGTGATCGCTGGGGAAGGGGAGTAACAGACCGGCAAGGTAGCCCTGATCGACTTCGAGCAACCGGAGCGAGACGACTGTCTGGCGGTGAACCGGTTTATGGTGATTGCTGGCCAGCACCATCGTTGCCCCGGCATCGTGGTGTTCGTCAACGGGCTGCCGCTGGCCGTGATCGAGTTGAAGCAACCGGGCGGCAGCAAGACGCTGACCGGCGCGCTCAATCAATTGCAGACCTACAAAACGCAGATTCCGGTGCTGTTCCATACCAACGCGCTGCTGGTGACGACAAGCGCACCCAGCCCATCGAGACAGCCCGGCGCATTGCAGCCGAGTGGGAGCGTGGATCATGAAAGGCGTGCGCGAGACTTTTCCCCGTTACGACAGTGCCGACTACCTCAAGACCGAGGCGGACATCACCGCTTATCTCGAAGCTTGCGCGCAGGAAGCACCCAACGATCCCGTGTTCATGCTGAAAGCCCTCGGCACGGTGGCGCGGGCACGCAACATGAGCCAGCTGGCCGAAGCGGCCGGCATGACCCGGGCCGGGCTGTACAAGGCACTGTCGGGTGAAGGCAACCCCAGCCTCGCCAACACCATGAAGGTGGCGAAGGCGCTCGGTTATCGATTGGCGCTGGTGCCTGATCGGGAGTGATAGACGCATAGAGGCCGGCTTGCCCGTCCTGCCGTCGCGACCTGACCACGCTGGATGCACTGCGCCAGAAACCCGGGTCAGCGTGCACTTCAGCGAGCCAGACGCCGACCCACCACGGTCATGCTCTGCTGCCAAAGATCCATGCCGGCGCCACCCCCTCAGCGTGGTCGGCGCATCCGCATCAGCAACACCGCATATCCCGCACACCAGAAAAACCAGGCGGCGAACAGCAGGCGCTGTAGCACGCCATAGTAGGGTTGGATGTGCAGCCAGAGAGTTCCGTGCCGGTGCAGGGTCGTCATGTTGGCGGCGATGGCCAGCACGACCAGGGCGTACATGACGAACGAGAACGTGCGGATTGGCCTGGTTCGTGTCGCGGACCGGCACGCCAGTGCGGCCACCAGCGGCGCCTGGTAGCCGACCAGTTCGGACAGGCCGAAGACGTTGTGCAGCGGATGGGGGAAGGCAAACACACCCACCCCCGCGGCGGAAATGGCCATGGCGCCGACAAGATAGGCGGGCACGGTGGAGCCGCCGGCCGCCCGGAGTGTGGCGGCCACGCCGGTGGCGAACACGACCAGGCACGTCGCCACGAGCAGCAGCAGGACGCTGAAGGCGAGTCTTCCCGGAGAACCGACCTCGCCCAGTTCGCTGACGGTCTGGCGGACGTGGCTGTAGCCGGGAATCATCAGGCCGACCGCGAACATCCCCGCGAAAAGAAGCACCGCAGCGATGGGGCCGAGCCAGAGGCGGACTCGCGTGTCAGTCATGCGTGATTCCCTCGTACGGGTTCATGGCAAGCCGTGCCGTCGACCAAAGGTGACAGAGGTAATCAATTCGGGTCAATTACCCCTGTCCCTCAGGTTTGATGAAAGTCCTCGAGTCCCCACCGGCACGCGAGGCGCTGGGGCTCGGCCATGGCACGAAGGACCCTTTCGCACGGTGCGGCGATCAGGCCGGCGGGACGATCTCACGCGGGTCGCGCAAGGCGGTGTCGGCGGCTTGCATGGCAGGCTCCCGCTTTAAGGGCCCCTCATTCCATGCCGATCTGCTTGAAGCGATCGGCGGTGTCGGGCTTCACCAGCCCCTCGAAATCTTCCGCCTCATAGAGCTGCCTTACCTCGATCTCCGCGGCTTTGCCCTTGCCCACGGGATTCGGAAAACGGCGCGTCCACTCGAGCGCTTCGTCGCGGTTGCGCACCTGGATCAGGGTGTAGCCGGCGATCAGCTCCTTGCTCTCGGTGAACGGCCCGTCTACCACCGTGCGGCGCTCGCCGTCATAGCGAATGCGCCAGCCCTTGCCGCTGGGCTGCAGCCCGGCAGCATCGAGCAGCACGCCGGCCTGGGCCAGCTGCTCGTGGTAGTCGGCCATGGCCTCGAACAGCTTCTCGCTGTCGTCGGGAAAGCGGCCCGCTTCGGAATCCGGCGTGGCCTTGACGATGATCATGAACTTCATGCGGTACTCCTTCGCGGTTGGTTGGCGAGGCGGCTCGAACAGCGCGCCTCTGATCACACGACGAAGCAGTCCAGGCCGAATCGACATCCGCGGTCAAAGCGGACGGAGGTAATTAATTCGAGTCAATGACCTCCGTCCCTGAAGTTTCACTGGTCAGGAGTAGGGTGCGGCCATCAATGCCACGTGCGCTTGCTGCTCGCGACGGCGGGGCTCATCTCGACGCTCAGCGTGAAGGTGCGTTGTTCGTCCGGCTGCATGGCGCCGACGCCCACCAGCTTGCGCGCGATCTCCTGGCCGCGTTCGTCGCGGATCGTCAGCACCATCGAGTATTCCCACGCACCGCGGTCGACGGGGTTGCGAAAGCTGCCTTCCACGCGCAGCGGCACGGACGCTGCCGCTGCGGTCGTGCTGGTGGGCTCGATGAAGCGCAGCTTGTGGCGACAGGCGGGGCACACGCCCGCACTTTCCAGAATGGTCTCCCGGCAGTGCGGGCAGGTGCGCGTCGCCCCGGCCGCGCCCGGGTGGGGGTTGCTCACGATGCGGTGCCGTTGTGCCCATGGGTCTTGGGCGTGCTGCTGCCGTTGGCATCGTCCCAGCCGAACTCGGCCTGGCCGCGCATGCGCGAACCCGCCGCCACACTGAGCGAGCCCGCCTTCAGGTCGCCGGTCAGCGCGCCGCTCTGCTGCAATTCCACGTGCGCCGCGGATTCGATGTTGCCGATCAGTTCGCCCGCGATGGTGACCTTCTCCGCGCGCACGCTGCCGGTGACCCTGGCGCCGAGCTCGATGGTGAGGTCGCCGCGCACGTTGACGTCGCCCTTGAAGCTGCCGGCGATGCGCACATGGCCCTCGCCTTCGATCTTGCCCTCGATGGTGATGTCGGGCGCGATCAGCGATTCGGCCTTGGGCTTGCCCGGCATGGGCGTGGGTGTGGGCGCGGGCGCGGGACGAAATGCGGGCTGCGCCGGCGTTTGCGCTTCGGGCTTGGTCTCCGGGATGCCGAGGCGCGCCAGGTCCGTGGCTTCGGGCGTTTCGGTGGTGGGGGTCTTGAGGGATTCTTTCCACAGGGCCATGGCGGGACTCCAGTTTCGGTCGGACGGAGGGTCAGCCTACCCCCCAAACGGCACGCAAAACGGGGCCCGGTTCACTTGCGTGTGCAGATACGGGGTCCGGTTCAGGTTCTGTTGGCCCTTTGCAACGGGTTCGAGCACATCGCCGGCATGACCCGGGCCGGCTTGTACAAGGCGCTGTCGGGTGATGGCAACCCCAGCCCCTCGCCGACACCATGAAGGTGGCGAAGGCGCTCGGCTATCGGCTGGCCTTGGTGCCTGCCATCCGATAACGGCGATCGTCAAACATCACGACGGACCATGCATAGCGCAGCCCGTCGCCGGCTTGCGCCTTGGTCGGCGGCAACGTCATTTCGTGGGCATACTGGCGCAAGGCTTCTCCCAGCGCCGGATCGGGTGTTGCATCGAGCAGCCATGCATGCGCCTCCGAACCGTCCGCATGGAAGGCCAGCAGGTAGTCGGCGATGCCGGACTTTGGCACAAACCGATAGTCGGGTGTCAGATACGGTCGCGTCTTGCTGACCGGGTGCGGCTGGCGCCCGTCAAAGTCGCTGTCGCTACCGGCGCGGATGTCGGTGTCATGCAGGGCGATGAAGTTGCTCACCTGCGGCATGGCCTGGGTGACGCCCGCACGTCCCAGCTTGTCGATGATCCGCTGCACCAGTTCGGCGGTGTAGCCCTCGTTGGGACGTTCGTTCCGGGGCAGCTGCATGGCGTAATGGGCGTAGACCTGGGCCCAGATCATCGCCTCGCTGTACTTGTGCAGGGCCAGCTCGATCTCGGCCATCTTGGCCATCCCCAGCAAGCTGCCGTGGATGGCCGCGTTGCTCATGTAGATCGCTGCCTGATTCAGATCCCGCTGCACCGGCGCGCCCGACGCGCGCTGCCCCATCCAGTACAGCGAGCCGAGCAGATACAGGTTGTGCTGATCGTTGACTTTCGTGCTGTCGATCAGTTGCTCGAGTGCCTGCTGACGCGTGGTCAGAGGCAGCTGTGGATCGAGAATCACCGCCCATGTTTTGGTGGAGGCCGCCCGGGCTGCCTCGGTGGCTGCGGGCGCGGCCGCCAAGGCGGGCATCGCCGCGCCCAGGCCAGCGATCAGGCACACCCATGCGAGGGCGCGGGGAAAACGGCGGGCCGTGTGCTGCATGACACTCTCTCCTTGAGACGCATGCTCTCATTCTGCACGCTGCGACGCTGCATCCGCAACGCATGTCATCGAAAAGGGACGATGCTGATGCAGCTCAAGGCGCGGTATAGGTCAGCCGTCCATGCACGACGCGCGCGGGTGAGGTCATCGGGTGTAAGACTTCGTGCTTGGCGTCAAGAATATGCATGACCCTGATGCCCCTCACGCACAGAGCGTCCGCGATCATCGAGCGGTGGCAACGCCACCAGACCGCTTCTGCGCACATGATTGCGGTGCGCACTTCACCCGCGAGTTCCAGCAATTGGAGCAGGCCTTGCGCGAATTCGGGGCCGCTCATGTAGTCGGCGTAGCCGCGAAAGGATGCGTTGCGCCAGACGATATTGGGCGAGTCGGGCAGAGCGCGCCGACGGCCGCCCAGGCCCGCGAGCCAGTGATAACCGATCGCATGTTCCGCAAGCGTCGCCGCGAGTGCCTCCTTGCCGTACTGCGGGTATTTTCGCGAACCGGGAAAACTGCGCACGTCGACGATGGCCTCGATGCGGTATTCGCCGAGCAAACCGAGGAACTCATCGATCGGTCGCGTTGAATGTCCGATCGTCCAGATCGTCGCAACGGTTACGTTGCTCGTGACAGCCGTTTTCCTGGCGACCGCGCTCTTCCTGGAACCAGCCGCCTGCCCGGCGACAGCTGTCTCGCCGACGCGGTTCTTCTTGTCGACCGAGCGCAACACGGGTCCTCAGCTGATCTTGTGCAGTGCCGCGCCCTTATGCATCGCAATGTGTTCCGTCGTGTCACTCTTGATCTCGTACTGCGGCTCGTCCGCGCTTGCGTGATGCGTGTAACCCTTGTAGTCGGTGTCTTTCGTATGCACCTTGATGATCTTGCCGCTCACGTAGCCCGCTTCCGAATTCCAGCGCACGTGATCGCCTACCTTGAATTTCGTGGCCATTTGCATGAACTCCCTTGAAACGATGAAGGATGTGAAAGTTACCTTTGGAGCGCAGGGTATCGCGTTGCGTGCACGCCGATATAATCCTTGATCGCAGCGATGGCCACTGGCACCGCACCGATAATGATGAAGACCAGGTCGCCAGGCAGGCGCAGCCATTCGATCAGGCGCGCGGCGTCGGTGCCGGTGTAGGCCAGACTGCGGGCATGCCAGTAGGTGCTGCCCGGTCGATCGGCGACCGAGGCCCAGGCTGCCCACGTGATGAACGCGGTGAGCTGGTGCAACTCGGCCGGGTCGGTGATCAGGTCAGGCTTGAGTCCACCGTTCCCGACAGGCTCGTGGAAATAGCTCCTCCAGTGGGCGATCTGCTGGCGATAGGCCGCTGCTTCCGGTGCAGTCACCTGCAGCGTGTCGCTGGCAGCAATCGCGCCTCCGATGCTTCCTTGAATCGTTGTCCGTATCGAGTCGCTTGAATTCTCCATTGCGGCCTTCTGAGCATGGGTTCCACGGAGGCGACAACTTATGTCAACGCCGCGGGAAATCAGGCCGAATTGATTTCCTCCGTCCCGTTTTCGCAAGCTGACGTCGCGCTTTCGTTCTGTCGCCGTGAAGCCTGCCTCGCCGCCACGTGAAGTCGGGGCCGGTCGCCGTCGAACCCCCTGTTTGCGACCGTGCACAATCACGCCGCCATCGCGCGACTTGTTGATCATGAGCAAGTCGGCCACTCCGGCAACGAACTACGGTGGCTGTCCCTGTTTCCAACGCAGCGGGAGGAACGAGCAAGTGGCGACTGTCATGAGGTGACGGCGACAACGATTCATCCTGTGGGAGTTCAGACGATGCGTTACGTGATTCTTGCCATGGCGATGCTGCTCTCCGCGGCGGTCCCGGCCCAGGCTCGGGCCCAGACCCGGATGAGCATCGGCGTCGAAAACCGCGGCGTCAGCCTCGGATTCGTGATGTCGACGTATCCGACGCTGGTACGCATTCCGGGCTATCCGGTCTATTACGACCCGCGAGTGGATTCGAACTACTTCTTCTACGATGGCTTGTACTGGATATATCTGGACGACAACTGGTATTCGAGTCCCTGGTACAACGGCCCGTGGGACATGGTTTCACCCGCCTATGTGCCCTTGTTCATCCTGCGCGTTCCGGTGCGCTACTATCGCCGCCCGCCCGCTTATTTTCGCGGCTGGCGTGCCGACGACGCCCCGCGCTGGGGCGAACACTGGGGCCGCGACTGGGAGCGGCAGCGCAGCGGATGGGATCGCTGGAACCGTCGCTCCGTGCCCAGGGCCGCGCCGTTGCCCACGTATCAACGGAATTACACCGGCAGCCGTTATCCCCGCCAGCTGGATCAGCAGCGCTCGATCGAGTCCCGCAGTTATCGCTACCAGCCACGCGAAGCGGTGAGCCGGCAGATTCTGGATCATCGTCGCCAGGGTGTGGAAGCGCCTGACCGGCAGCAACAACAGAACGATCGGCGGCAGCAGAACGTCCAGCAGCACCAGCAGCGGAATGCCGTGCAGCAGCAGAACGTCCAGCAGCAGCAACAACGAAATGCCAGGCCGCAGCGGAACGTTCAGCAACAACAATGGCACAGAGCCCTGCAGCAACAGCGACGTCCGCAGCCTGCACAGAAAGCCCGCGGTGCTGACAACAAGGGCGGCAGGGGCCGGTCCGACAAGCACAGGGGCCAGAAAGACAACAACGGGGACCGTGGTGGGCATCCTTAGCCAACGGAAAGCCGGAAAACGGGACGGAGGAAATCAAGCCGAATCACTTTCCTCCGTTCCCTTTTCGCACGCGCTCACGCTGCAAACTGCAACCGCGCCAGCTCCGCATACAGGCCGCCCTCGGCCAGCAGGCTTTCGTGTGTGCCCTGCGCCACGATGCGGCCGCCGTCCATCACCACGATGCGGTCGGCGCGCTGCACGGTGGCCAGGCGATGGGCGATGACCAGGGTGGTGCGGCCCTTTTCCAGCCGTTCCAGCGCCTGCTGGATCGCGGCCTCCGACTGCGCGTCGAGCGACGAGGTGGCTTCGTCCAGCAACAGCAGCGGGGCGTCGCGCAGGATCGCGCGGGCGATCGCGATGCGCTGGCGCTGGCCGCCGGACAGGCGCACGCCGCGCTCGCCCATTTCGGCCCCGTAGCCGCCGTCGAGCGCGCTGATGAAGTCGTGCGCCTCGGCGGCTTTGGCCGCTTCG
This sequence comes from Rhodanobacter sp., assembly GCA_004322005.1. GTDB lineage: Bacteria > Pseudomonadota > Gammaproteobacteria > Xanthomonadales > Rhodanobacteraceae > Rhodanobacter. The sequence goes on from SCRF01000003.1 coordinate 9,308, forward strand.
CGCACTTCCTCGTCGCCGGCCTCCTGCCGGCCGAAGCGGATGTTGTCGGCCGCCGTGCCGCTGAAGATGACCGTCTCCTGCGGTACCAGCGCGATGGCGCCGCGCAGGTCGGGCAGACTCAGTGCGCGCAGGTCGATCCCGTCGAGCCGCACGCTGCCGGACTGCGGGTCGAAGAAACGCAGCAGCAGCGAAAACACGGTGCTCTTGCCCGCGCCCGACGGACCCACCAGGGCCACCGTTTCGCCGGGTTCGATGGCGAGCGTGAAATCCTCCAGCGCCGCCGTGTGGAGCCGCGTCGGGTAGTGAAAGGTCACGTGGTCGAACCGCAGCGCGCAGCGCATCGGCCGCGGCAGCGGCGTGGGCTGCGCCGGGCCGGTCACTTCGGCACGCTCGGCCAGCAGTTCGCCGATGCGCTCCATCGCGCCGGCGGCGCGCAGCACGTCGCCCCATACCTCGGACAGGCCGGCCACCGAGCCGGCGGCGAAGATCGCGTACAGCACGAACTGGCCCAGCACGCCGGCGTCCAGCGTGCCGGCCAGCACGTGGCGGGCGCCGGCCCACAGCACCAGGGTGATCGCACCGAACACCAGCACGATCACCGCCAGGGTCAGCAGCGCGCGCGTGCCGATGCGCCGCCGCGCGGTGGCCAGCGCACGCAGGATCGCGGTGCCGTAGCGCGTGCTCTCGATGTCCTCGCGGGCGTAGGCCTTGACCGCGGTGGAGGCGTTCAGGGTTTCGTTGGCGATGGCGGCCGCATCGGCCAGCCGATCCTGGCTGGCGCGCGACAGTTTCTGCACGCGCCGGCCGAACAGCAGGATCGGCAGCATCACCGCCGGGATCACCAGCGCGGTCAGCCCGGCCAGCGACGGCGCGGTCCAGACCATCGCCGCCGCCGCACCCACCAGCATCACCGCGCTGCGCAGCGCCACCGACACGCCCGAGCCGATCAGCGCCTGCACCACTTCGGTATCGGCGCTGAGGCGGGAAAGCAGCTCGCCGACGCGGCTGCGTTCGAAGAATCCGACGTCGAGCCGGATCACGTGCGCATACAGCGTGCTGCGCAGCGAGGCGAGCGCCCGCTCGCTCAGCAGCGTGATGCAGAAGTAGCGCGCGGCGCTGGCGCCGTTCGCGATGTTCTGGTTGTGGTACAACCAGGCGCGCTGGGGAACGTTCGCCGACATCGGCT
>SCRF01000025.1 GCA_004322005.1 Rhodanobacter sp.
GGTCGCCATCGCGCAGCGCGGTCGACGCGCGCGCGACTGCCGGCACGAAGCGGCCGTTGACGGCCGTGGCGACGACCGCCGCGGCATAGTCGAGCCGGTCGAGCGCTTGCGCGAGCGTGCTTGCGTTCACGTCGCGCGCGTCGCCGTTCACAATGATCTGCATGGGGATTCTCCTGAAGTGAAAGACATGGCGCTCACTCCTGTACCGGCACGTAAAGTGCGGCACCCTGATCGAGGAACTCGCGCGACTTGGCTTCCATCCCGGCCAGCTTCTCGGCCTCCATCGCCCGCACTTCCTTGCGCAGATCCTGGGTGATCTGCATCGAGCAGAATTTGGGGCCGCACATGGAACAGAAATGCGCCACCTTGTGCGCGTCCTTCGGCAAGGTCGCATCGTGATAGGTCCGGGCGGTGTCGGGATCGAGCGAGAGATTGAACTGGTCCTCCCAGCGAAATTCGAAGCGCGCCCGCGACAGCGCATCGTCACGGACCTGCGCGGCCGGATGGCCCTTGGCGAGGTCGGCGGCGTGCGCCGCGATCTTGTAGGTGATCACGCCGGTCTTGACGTCGTTGCGGTCGGGCAGGCCCAGATGCTCCTTCGGCGTGACGTAGCAGAGCATGGCGGTGCCGAACCAGCCGATCATCGCCGCGCCGATGCCGGAGGTGATGTGGTCGTAGCCGGGTGCGATGTCGGTGGTCAGCGGGCCCAGCGTGTAGAACGGCGCCTCGCCGCACAGCGCCAGCTGCTTGTCCATGTTGACCTTGATCTTGTGCATCGGGACGTGGCCCGGCCCTTCGATCATCACCTGGCAGCCCTTGGCCCAGGCGATTTTGGTCAGCTCGCCCAGCGTTTCGAGTTCGGCGAACTGGGCGGCGTCGTTGGCGTCGGCGATCGAACCCGGGCGCAACCCGTCGCCCAGCGAGAAGGCGACGTCGTAGCGGCGCATGATCTCGCAGATCTCCTCGAAGCGCTCGTAGAGAAAGCTCTCCTTGTGATGGGCCAGGCACCAGCGCGCCATGATCGAGCCGCCGCGCGAAACGATGCCGGTAACCCGCTTGGCGGTCAGCGGCACATAGTGCAGCCGCACGCCGGCGTGGATGGTGAAATAGTCCACGCCCTGCTCGGCCTGCTCGATCAGGGTGTCGCGGAACACCTCCCAGGTAAGCTTGACCGGATCGCCGCCGACTTTCTCCAGCGCCTGATAGATCGGCACGGTCCCGACCGGAACCGGCGAGTTGCGGATGATCCAGGAGCGGATGTTGTGGATGTTGCGTCCGGTCGACAGATCCATGATCGTGTCGGCGCCCCAGCGGATCGCCCAGACCAGCTTTTCCACTTCCTCGGCCACGCCGGAGGAGATCGCCGAATTGCCGATGTTGGCGTTGATCTTGACCAGAAAGTTGCGGCCGATCGCCATCGGTTCGAGTTCGCCGTGATTGATGTTCGCCGGGATGATGGCCCGCCCGAGGGCAACTTCCTGGCGCACGAATTCGGGCGTGACGAACTCGGGGATCGCGGCGCCGAACGCATCGCCGTCGGCGAGCCGTGCGGAGGCCTGGCTCAGCGCCTGCTCACGCGCAAGATTCTCGCGATGGGCGACATAGATCATCTCCTCGGTGACGATCCCGGCGCGGGCGAATTCGAACTGGGTGACCCGCGTGCCCGGCTGGCCGGCGCGCAGGGTCCGCCGCGCGGGGCAAGCCGCCACCAGGCGATCGGGGCCGACACTGCCGTTGTCTTCGGGCTGCACCACGCGGCCGTCGATGGTCTGGAAACCACGGGTCGCGATCCAGCTTTCGCGCACCGTCGGCAGGCCGGCCTCGAGGTCGATCCGGGCATCCGTCTCGGTATAGGGGCCCGAAGGGTCGTAGATGCGGATCGTCGGCTCGAGCGGATCGCTGACGGCAACCTCGCGAAAAGGTACGCGCAGCGAAGGGTGCGCTGCCGGTGCGGCATAGACCTTTCGCGAGCCGGTGATCGGCCCGGTGGTGACGGTGTTCGGCGTGGTCCCGGCTTGGCTTGCTTGACCGGCTTGATTGAGGCCGGGGCCGGGGCCAGGGTTGGCAAGGCTGTTCATGGATCTCCTCCAGGCAAACAAACAGGAGATCCGGGATTGACGATGTTGGGGTGGGCGTCCGGTTCAAAAAAGCCGGTCGTCCTTGATTCCCGTTCCTCCGCCGGCATGACCCGGATCAGGTTCAAGGGTCAGCTTGCGCTATCTCAGCCCCTGGCAGGGCACCCCTCGGAATACGAACAGAATGGAACGCAAGCGGCGCACTGTCAACGTCGAAAACCGAGATCGCGCGCGATGCACGCCGATGCTGGGTGCTAACCTTGCACGGATGGATACTTCGCGTAGTGACGTATTGATCCTCGGCGGCGGCGTGATCGGCCTGGCGTGTGCGCTGTACCTGCGCAAGGCGGGCGCCAGCGTGCGCGTGCTGGAGCAGGGCACGCCCGGTTGCGGCAGTTCGCACGGCAACTGCGGCACCATCACGCCCAGTCACGCCGCGCCGCTGGCCAAGCCGGGCATGATGGGCATGGCGCTGCGCTCGATGCTGCGGGCCGATGCGCCGCTGTATATCAACCCGCGCTTCGACGGGCCGCGGCTGCGCTGGTTGCTGGGCTTTGCGCGGCACGGCAATTGGCGCGATTTTGCCAGCGCGGCGACCGCTCGCGCGGCGATCCTGCAACGCTCGCGCCGGTTGCTGCGCGATCTGATGCGCGACGACGGACTCGATTGCGAGTTCGCCGAACAGGGCCTGCTATACGTCTATCGCACGGCGAAGCTGCAGGCGGCCGACGAGCATGATCACGTCGCCGTGCTGGATCGCCTCGGCATCGAAGTGGAGCGCCTGCGCGGCGAGCAGCTGCAGGCGATGGAGCCGGCGCTGAAGCCGGGCGTGGTCGGCGGCTTGTTGCATCCCGGCGATGCGCAGTTGCGGCCGGATCGTTACGTGGCCGAGCTGGCGCGGCGCGTGGTTGAGCTCGGCGGGGTGATCGAGACGCAGGCGAAGGTGGAGCGTTTCACCACCGGGCAGGGCCGCATTGCGCAGGTGCACAGCAGCCGCGGCTCGTTCCAGGGCGACCGCGTGCTGCTGGCGCTCGGTGCCTGGTCGCCGCTGCTGGGCAGAAAACTGGACCTGCGCCTGCCGATGCAGCCGGGCAAGGGCTATTCGCTGAGCTACAGCCGGCCTGCGCGTGTGCCACGCCATGCGCTGGTGCTGCGCGAAGCGGCGGTGTGCGTCACCACCTGGAAGAGCGGTTACCGGCTGGGCAGCACGATGGAGTTTTCCGGTTACGCCGAAGGCCTCAACCGGACCCGGCTCGATGCCTTGCGGCGTGGTGCGGCAGAGAGCCTGCATGAGCCGGAAGGCCCCGAATTGCTGGAGGAGTGGTGGGGCTGGCGGCCGATGAGCGTGGACGAAGTGCCGATCATCGGCCCCAGCACGCGCTGGTCGAACCTGTCGCTGGCCACCGCGCACGGCATGCTCGGCGTGAGCATGTCGGCGGCCACCGGCGAGCTGGTGGCCGCGCAGCTGGCCGGCACCGAACCGGCCATCGAGCCACTGCCCTACGCACCGGCTCGCTTTGGCGTTTGAAGGGCCGTTGGACAACGCTGTCAAATATATGTACCATGGAGTACATTAAGTCTCGGAACTAACCCGGGACTTAGCACTCGAATCCCCCGAGTGCTAAAATCTGCCTATCCATGCAGGAGGTTCCGTCCATGTCTCAAGCCTTGGTGACTGCCAACTATCCGTTGCCCAGTGTGGTCGGCAGTCTCGATGCCTATATTTCCGCCGTTCACCGGATTCCGGTACTGAGCGTGGAAGAAGAGCAGGCGCTGTCGCGCGACTACCTCGAAGAAGCCAATCTCGCCTCGGCCAGGAAACTGGTGATGTCGCATCTGCGTTTCGTGGTGCACGTGGCGCGCGGCTACAGTGGTTACGGCCTGCAACTGGCCGACCTGATCCAGGAAGGCAACATCGGCCTGATGAAGGCCGTCAAGCGTTTCGACCCGGATCAGGGCGTGCGGCTGGTCAGCTTCGCGGTGCACTGGATCCGTGCCGAAATGCATGAATTCATTCTCAAGAACTGGCGCATCGTCAAGGTCGCCACCACCAAGGCGCAGCGCAAGCTGTTCTTCAACCTGCGCAAGAGCAAGAAGCGCCTGGGCTGGATGAATGCGGCCGAAGTGCGCACCGTGGCGAAGGATCTTGGCGTACCCGAGGCGACCGTGCGCGAAATGGAGTCGCGGCTGTCCGGCCGCGACATCGGCTTCGAGCCAGTCAGCGACGACGAGGACGCCAAGCCGGCGCCGGCCGCGTTCCTGATCGACGATGGCGCCGACCCATACGAGAACGTGTCCGACGCCGACCACGCCGACAACCAGATGGAGACGCTGCAGGATGCGCTGAGCCATCTGGACGAACGCTCGCGCGACATCATCCAGCGGCGCTGGCTCGATGACGACAACAAGGCGACCCTGCAGGATCTGGCCGATGAGTACGGCGTTTCCGCCGAACGTATCCGTCAGGTCGAGGCGAATGCCATGAAGAAAATGCGCGGGTTGTTCGCCGCCACCGCCTGATTCATGTAGGAGCGCACCCTGTGCGCGATGCTCTTGTCGATGAACATCCACAAAGAGCATCGCGCACAGGGTGCGCTCCTACGGCACTCACGCCTCGTCAGCCTGTGCAGGCTGGCGATGTGTATGAGCAATCATTGATGGGTCGCCGCAGCGTGGCCCAGCGCCATGCCCTTGAGCACGTTCAGGGCCTGCGACAGTGCATAGTCGCGCGTTGCCAACCTGGCGTCGGCGGCACTGCCGTCATCGTTGATGTTGGTACCGGCCTTCACGTTTTCGTTGGCGAGATGGTTCGGCAGGTCGGCTTCCGAGCTGATCAACGCGGGAGTGCTGTCGACCCTGTTCACCGTCAGGTCGGCCAATGCGATGTCGGGTTTGATGCCTTCGGCCTGGATCGAGGTGCCGTTTGGCGTGTAGTAGCGCGCGGTGGTGATTTTCACGGCGTGGTTCGCGTCCAGCGGCAGCACGGTTTGCACCACGCCCTTGCCGAAGGTGCGCTGGCCCATGATCAGGGCGCGATGGTTGTCCTTCAATGCACCGGAGACGATTTCGGCGGCCGAGGCGGTGCCGTTGTTGACCAGCACCACCATCGGGGCACCGTTGAGCAGGTCGCCCGGGTGCGCGCCGAAACTCATGTTGGCATCCCGCAGACGGCCGCGGGTGGTGACGATGGTGCCGGAAGTGAGGAAATCGTCGCTGACCGATACCGCCGACGTGAGCAGGCCGCCAGGATTGTTGCGCAGGTCCAGGATGGCGCCGGATTGCGGGCCGTACTTGCTGATCAGCGCGCCGAGCTTCTTTTCCAGGTCGCTGGCGGTGTCCTCCTGGAACTGGCTGATCCGCAGATAGGCATAACCCGGCTCCATTTCGCGCACCTTGACGCTGCTGATCGAGATGTTCTCGCGCACCAGATGCAGGTCGATCAGCTTGTTGCTCTTGGCGTGGGCGATGGTCAGGGTGATCTTGCTGCCGGGCTTGCCTCGCAACTGCGTATACATCGTGCTGACGTTCTGCGGGTCGATCAGGGTGCCATTGATCTTGACGATGCTGTCGCCCGCCCGGATGCCGGCGCGTGCCGCCGGGGTGTCGTCGATCGGCGAAACGATGCGCAAGCCGCCATCGACCTGGATCACCTCGATGCCGAGGCCGCTGTACTGGCCGGTGGTGTCTTCGCTGAGTTGGGCCAGACCCGCCTTGTCGAGATATTCGCTGTGCGGATCGAGGCCACTGAGCATGCCGGTGATTGCCGCCTTCATCAGGGTCTTGTTGTCGACCTTTTCGACATAGGCCTGGCGCACGATTTCATAGACCCGGCTGAAGTTGCGGATGTCTTCCAGGTCCACCTGATCGGCGTTGCTGTTGGCGGGATTGCCGGCACTGCCGGCCGCCGCCGGCAAATCGGCCGTCGG
>SCRF01000128.1 GCA_004322005.1 Rhodanobacter sp.
TGCGGATGTTATTATCTTCTGATGAACTGAAGGTCGTCAAAGTCAGGAATAATGAGCTGATCAGCCGATACTGCGCCTCAGCAGCATCCTTTGCCAACGTCTCGGTGCCTTTTATTCCGGATGCCATCGTTTATTGCAAGGCCAATTACCTTTATTTTCCGCAGGATAAATCAGCTGAAATTTTGGAAGTTGCCAAACAGGAAATCACCCAATTCATTGAGCAGTTTGGCTATACACCGAAAGTTCTTGCACTAAAAAATATCGGCATCCTGGCCGTTGGTGATGATGCCCGCCAGTGTGAACTGATCCTGGATGTTTTTGAGGATGCTATTAAAATTGCGCAATTGTCGGAATCTTTTGGCGGACCCAGCCCGCTGAATGATGCACAGATCCGTTTTATCGATACCTGGGAAGTTGAGAACTATCGGAGGACGGTTGTTTCCCGGGCTGCCAACGGCAGGCTTAGGAGCCGCGTGATCATTGTAACCGGTGCGGCCCAGGGTTTCGGCGAAGGTATTGCAAAATACCTGATCTCGGAAGGCGCCAATATCGTCGTGGCCGACCTGAATGAAGCTACAGGCGCGCGAACAGCCGGGCTTCTGGACAAGGCTCATCCGGCGGCAAAATCACTGTTTGTAAAAACAGATGTGAGCGATCCGGCGAGCCTCGACCTCTTGATGCAACGAACCATCCTGGAGTTCGGCGGCGTGGATTGCTTCATCAGCAATGCCGGCGTACTTCGGGCCGGAGGGTTGGAGGAAATGACACCCGAAACTTTCGATTTTGTGACCCGGATCAATTACAACGCGTTTTTCTATTGCACCCGGGCGGTCAGTCGTATTATGAAACTGCAAACGAAGTTTGCGAATCCAGGTTATTTCGCCGATATTATCCAGATCAATTCGAAATCGGGACTGCGGGGCAGCAAAGCAAATTTCGCTTACGCCGGTGGTAAATTCGGAGGCATTGGGCTGATGCAATCATTCGCGCTGGAACTGGCTCCCCATCGGATCAAGGTAAACGCCGTTTGCCCGGGCAACTATTATGAGGGACCACTTTGGAGCGATCCGGAAAATGGGCTTTTTGTACAATACCTGAATGCCGGAAAAGTTCCGGGAGCTAAGACAGTGGAAGACGTGAAGAATTTCTACCTGGCACAGGTGCCGATGCACAAAGGTTGTACGCCCGAAGATGTCGGAAAGGGTGTGATCTACCTGATGGATCAGACGGGCGAGACAGGTCAGGCCCTGCCGGTTACAGGCGGGCAGGTGATGCTATCCTGACACAGACAAGCAAATGTTTGTGTGGTTTAATTTTCGGGAAATGGGGATCCCTTGAATACCAAGCGGATCGCTTTATAACTTTTAATCAACAAAACTGTTCTATTTAAAAAATAAATTATCTGTTATGCGCACAAAGGCAGTTAGACTTTATGGTAAAAAAGACCTCAGGCTGGAGGAATTTGATTTGCCTCCAATCGGGGAAGACGAAATCCTGGCAAAGGTAGTTACAGACAGCCTGTGTATGTCGTCGTACAAAGCAGCTACCCAGGGAACTGATCATAAGCGAATTCCCGATGACGTGGCTGAATATCCAGTAATCATCGGTCATGAGTTTGCCGGAGAGATCGTGGAGGTAGGACCTAAATGGGCCTCCAGGTTCAAAGTTGGCCAAAAGTTTTCGATTCAGCCCGCGCTGAATTTTGAAAACGGACCGGTTGGAATCCTGAGTGCACCCGGTTACAGTTACCGTTTCGTGGGTGGCGATGCCACTTACGTGATCATGCCGAACGAGGTAATGGAGCAGAACTGCCTGTTGTCTTACGAAGGTGAGGGATTTTTCCCGGCTTCCCTTTCAGAGCCGCTTTCCTGCGTAATCGGTGCGATGCATGCGAATTACCATACCCGTCCGGGCAGTTATGTCCACCAGATGGAGATCGTGGACAAAGGCAAAATGGCTATCCTTGCGGGTGTAGGTCCCATGGGACTCGCAGCGATCAATTACGCCATCCACAGACCGGACCGCCGACCCTCTTTGCTAGTTGTGACGGATATGGATCAGGCCAGGCTTGACCGCGCAGCGAGCCTTTATACGGTGGAGGAAGCAGCAAAGTTTGGTATCGATTTGAAATATATCAATACCAAAGAACTGGAAAACCCGGTAGAAACCCTACGGGCAATATCAGGAGGCGAAGGGTTTAATGACGTATTCGTATTTGCACCTGTCAAACCCGTGGTTGAGCAGGCTGATGCTATCCTGTCGTTTGACGGTTGCCTGAATTTCTTTGCCGGCCCCAGTGATCCCAATTTCAGCGCAATGTTTAATTTCTATAATGTCCATTACGGGTTTACGCATGTGGTGGGGACCAGTGGTGGTAACAACGAGGATATGGTAGAAGCCCTGGAGCTAATGTCAAAGGGGCTTGACCCGGCAGGTCTGGTTACGCATATCGGCGGACTGAATGCCGTGCCCGAAGCGACGTTGAACCTGCCTCATATACCTGGCGGGAAAAAACTAATTTATACCCACCTGGAATTCCCGCTCACGCCCATTTCCGAGCTGGAAAAAGCCGGAGAATCCAATCCCGTATTCGGTGGGTTAGCTAAGATCTGCGCAAGGCATAACGGACTGTGGAGCGTGGAGGCTGAAGATTATTTACTGAAAAATTTCAAGTAGCGTTCACGGCAGC
>SCRF01000026.1 GCA_004322005.1 Rhodanobacter sp.
GTTTTGTGATGGTTATATAAATAGCTATATTGCTGTTGCAAAATGGATTTTTCAAGACAAGTCTAACAATATTATTGTATTATTCGATTCTCCAAATGTTATAATAAGTTATGATCGGCACGAAGCAGAATTTCTTGTGAAGTTGAGTCAAGCTGCCTTACTAAAATATTTGTCGGTGAAAGAATTGCGAATATGGCTTCAAGGTCAAGGTATTGCGTTGTTCTGCATAAACAACTATGACTTTAAACAAGATCTCCTGCGACTATTATCGGTTCTGGAGGGTATGGGTGATCTCAAAAATGTCGGCTGCATCAGCCGAAAGGTTTAGAATGTATAAAAAACTTCCAGACGATTTTTCGCTCCTTTGTGATCTTCGCGCATCGAGGCCATCGCAACTGGCTTCAGAAACGCTTAGAAGGCTAAAGATTTCGGTGCTTCAAGATAAGTATGCTATCTATAACGACATTAATGGATTGCCAAGAGGCTATGCCGCGTGGGCAGATGTGAATACGGAATCGTTGCTTCGAATGTGCAGGGTAGACGATTTCCCGCAGTATAATTATGAGTGGAACGAAGGCAATATAAAAATCATCATTGACGTATTAATGCATGCTAGACCACATGGCCAAAAGCTTTCATCGCTTATTTTTAAATTGGTTAAAGATAGTGAGAAGGTGGCTTTTGTCAGGCGAGGTAAGTTCAAGGTATACGAAAGAAAAAATGGTCGTTTTAGATTACGATTTGTTAAAGTATGGAGATCGATAGATCCCTGAAAATGACTATTGAAACGTGGTGACGGTACTAAACTAATAGGGAAGAAAAATGATGTATCGGCCAATCCACTTCATCTCGGGCCTACCCAGGTCCGGTTCGAGTTTGTTTGCTGCTCTACTACGCCAGAATCCACGTTTTCACGCTAATATGAGTGGGCCCATCGCTGGCATGTGTAACACCCTACTTGGCGAGATGAGCGGCCGCAACGAGTTCTCGGTGTTTATTAACGACACCCAGCGTCAGCATATTTTGCGGGGACTCTTTTCCAGCTATTACGACGGACAAGTCGATGCCGAGGTAGTGTTCGACACCAGTCGTTGGTGGTGCAACAAGCTTGGTGTACTGAAAAAAATGTTTCCCGATAGCCGCATCATCGCCTGTGTGCGTCAGCTTCCGTGGGTGCTTGATAGCATCGAGCGTCTGATCCGCCACAACGCATTGCAGCCGTCATCCATTTTTAATTACAACTCCGGCGGCACGGTGTACTCACGTGTAGAAAGCCTTTTCGGCGGTGATGGTCTGGTGGGTTTCGCCTACAATGCTATCAAGGAAGCCTATTACGGCGAGGATACCGCCAATCTGCTTCTACTGCAGTACGAGACGTTAGTAAGTGAGCCTGCCTTCGCCCTCGCCGCGGTGTATGATTTTATCGGTGAGCCACATTACGAGCACGATTTCGAACATGTCAGCCTGGACAATAGCGAGTTCGATAATCGTGTGGGCACACCTGGGTTACACAGGGTTCGCCCCAAAGTGGGCGCTTCCGAACGAATGACAATTCTGCCGCCAGATCTGTTCGCACGTTTCCGGAACGACGCATTCTGGGGTAACTCAAAGTTAAATCCACGTGGGGTGCGGGTCGTTTAGGGCGTTCGGTCTCGTCTGTTTTATCGGAAACCAGGCGAGCTTCAGCCAAACGCTTCCAGCGCCCCGCAGATCGCCTCGAAATCCTCGTCGGTCACCCACGGGCTGTTGCTGATGCTGAGGCTGCGGGCGGCGAAGTCGCGGGCATGGGGCACGTGCTGTGCCGGCACCACGTCGGCGAGATAGGCGTAGTCGGGCAGGGCGTGGATGTACAGGCGGCTGACGCCCAGGCCGGCTTGCCACAGCTGCGCCAGTGCGGCGTCGCGGCGTTGCTGGTCGGGCAGCAGCAGCAGCAGGAACGGCCAGCTGCCGTGGGCGCCGGGCGGATCGTCCTGCACCTCGATGCCGTCGATCCGGCGCAGCCGCGGCAGGCGTCGCTGCGTCTGCGCCGACAACTGGTCGAGAAACGCCGGCAGGCGGGCCGCGGCATGCGCGCCGACGGCTTGGCGCCAGCGGCCGACCCGATGCAGCGGCACGGTGAGCGGGAAATCGTCGCCCACCGCGCTGATCGGATCGCCGCGGCGCAGCGCGCGGCGCAGCGGGTTGCCGTAAGCCAGCCGCAAACCGCGCGGGCGATACAGCGCGGCGTAGCCGAGCAGTTCCAGGCTGCGGCGGCATTCCCAGCCGATGCTGCGCGGCACGATGCGCGCGGCGGTGCGTGCGAGTCGATCGCGCAGCAGCGGATCGCGCGCCAGCAACAGGCCGCCTTCGTAGATCGACAAACCCTTGCCGGCGGCCAGGCTGAAAAAACCGACATCGCCGAGCAGGCCCACGCTGCGGCCGTCGTGGCGCGCACCCAGCGCCTGCGCGGCATCCTCGATCACATAGGCGCCGACCGCGCGTGCGGCGGCCAGCGCGGCATCGACATTGGCGACGCGGCCGCCCAGATGGGTCGGGACGATCGCCAGCGTCTGCTCGTTGCAGGCGGCCTGCAGTGCGACCGGGTCCATGTCGTAATGGCCGGCGCGCAGATCGCACAGCTTCACCTCGAGCCCGGCCTGGTGCACCGCGATCGCGACCAGCGGGCAGGTGAAGGCGGGGATCACCACCTGGTGGCGCAGCGGTTGCAGTTCGTGCAGCGCGGTCAGCGCGATCAGCAGGCTGGCCGTGCCGGAGCATTCCAGTTGCAGCGGCGGCGTGCCCAGTTGCGCGGCGACCTGCGCGGCGAGGGTCGCAGCACCGGACAGCAGGTCGCCGAGCCGCAGCGGCAGCCCGGCGGTGGGAGGCAGTTCGTGATGGCGGCGGGGCAGCATGCGAGCAGTTTGTCCGGTGCTCAGGCAGCCGGTTCCGGCGTGTGCTCGCGGCTCTCGGCCAGGCCCAGGCAGACGATGCCGGCGATGATCGCGATCGCTCCCAGCACGCGGGGGACGGTGAGGTGTTCGTCGAACAGCCACACCGACAGCAGCATCACCGACACCACCTCCAGATGCGAGGCGGCGAACGCCGGGCCGATCGGCGCATGCTTGAGCAGGCTCATCCAGGTGAAGAACGCGCCCACGTAACCGACGATCGCGCCGTACACCCATGGCTGACCGAACACGCGCAGCAGCCATGCCACGCTCGCGGCCACCGGCAGCGCCTGCGTGCCGGCGTACTTGAAGCTGATCTGCGACAGCGTGTCGAAGCCCATCAGCAACAGGAAGCCGAACAGATAGAAGCGCCTCATCCGGCGACTCCCACGATGGTCACGCCGAGCGTCACCAGCAGGATCCCGATCACCCGCAGGCGGGTCAGTTTTTCGCCGAACAGGAAGCGGCCGGCGACCATGATCGCCACGATGTTGATCGAGCCCAGCAACACGCCTTCGGACAGCGGGATCAGCGACAGGAAGGCGATCCAGACCAGGAATTCGATCACATAGCAGGCGATGCCGAGCCACAGCCACGGCCGTGCGGCCATGTGTTTCCAGCGGGCCAGGCCGTCACCGGCGAGCGGATTGCCGGCGGCGGCCTTGAACGCCAGCTGGCCACTGGTATCGAGCACGATGTTCAACAGCCACAGACCGGCGACCAGGCTGGAAATGGAACCTGCTGCCGGCAGCATCAGGCGGCGATGCGTTGCTGGGGACGGGCCGCGGCGATGTTGTCGAAGAACGCGGCCGACCGGTCGATCAGGGTGCGCCGCTCCTTGTCGATGGTGATCATGTGATAGCTGTCCTCGAGCAGCAGCAGCTCGGTCGGCGCACTGACTTCGCGCATCACCAGTTCGGCATTCTTCAGACTGGCGACATCGTCCTCGCTGGCATGGGCGACCAGGCACGGCGCGGTCACTTGCGGCAGTTGGCGGCGGACGTCCGCCGCCAGCTCATACATTTCGGCCAGCGAATGCCACGGGTTGCCGGGCAGGCCGGCGGCGGCGCTGTCGCCACCGAGCATCGCCGTGCTGACCTGCGCGCGCAGGCGCTCGTCGCGGATGCCGTAGGGGGGTTGTTCCATGAAGCTGCGGTTGCGGCCGATGCCGAGCTTTTTCAGCAGCGGCAGCATGAACGACAGGCGCGCCAACCACGGAATGCTCCAGCCGTCGTAACGGAAGGTGGCGCCGTACACGCCGACGCCGGCAATCCGGTCCGGCTGCTCGGCGGCCAGCTTGAGCGCCAGCAGGGCGCCCATCGACAGGCCGCCGACGAACAGGTGGTCGACCTTGTCGAGCATTTCGTCGGCGGCTTGTTCGACGCTGGCATACCAGTCGCGCCAGCCGGTGGCGAGCAGATCTTCGGCATTGCCGCAGTGGCCGGCCAACTGCATGCCGTGCACGGTGAAGCCGGCGCGGTTCAGGCCCTTGCCGAGCAGCCGCATTTCCATCGGCGTGCCGGTCAGGCCGTGGATCAGCAATACGCCGCTGCGGCCACCCTCGAAGAAAAAGTCAGTCTGCTGGATCACGTGTCGGCCCTGTACATGGGTGGGCCGCGGTGGATCGATTTACCGCGGTTCTTGATGAGTCGCAGGTTCGCAGATCGCGGTTTCTTCAGTCTTTCGGGGCCTTGGCAGCGAAAAAACGTACCGTCACGCGCTGGCCGATGCGCAAGTCCTGTGGCTGGTCGAATGCGAGGACGCATTCCACCGAGCGGGCATTGGCGCGGATCTGCGGGTCGTTTTCCAGCGTGGACGGCCCGTACACCCGGCCGATCCGCAGTACGTGCGCGCTCCAGTGTTGCGCCTCGCGGTCGCTGTTGGCGACTACCTCGGCATGCATGCCCGGCTGGATCGCTCCGGCAAAACTCTCGTTGAGTTCGGCACGCACGATCCGCGGCTTTTGCGGCAGCAGGGTGAACAGCGGACCGGACGAGGGCGAGACGCTGGCGCCCGGCTGCGCCGAGACATGTACCACGTAGGCGTCGAACGGCGCGAGCAGGCTGCGCTGCTTCAATTCGTAGCGGGCTTCGGCCAGTTTCTGGCTGGCCATGTCCAGCGTCGCGCGGGCGGATTCGTGTTCGGCATCGAGTTGCGCGGCGGCCTCCCGGGCGTCGTCGGCGCTCTGCCCATCGCCGGCACCGGCGGCGACGGCGGCGGCAAGCCGTTGCGCGCGCTGCTTCGCCGCAGCCTGCTTGATCTGAAGCAGCTTCAACTGTGCCTGCGCCTGCGCCTGCTGTGCCTGGGCGGCATCCACCGCCAGCCTGGCCGGCTCGACGTCCAGCGCGGCCAGCAGCTGGCCCTGCCTGACGCGATCGCCCTCATGCACGGCGACCTTGGCGAGGGTGCCTTCGCGCGGCATCGACAGGGTCAGCAACCCTCCTTCGATATCGACCCTTCCGCGCGCCACGGCGACATACGGCGAGGCGGGAGCGGCCGTCTTGCCGGCCGGTGCCTCGGCGGGTTTGGAACAGGCGGCCAACAGCCACGACACCGAGAGCGCGAAGCAGCCAAGGCGGATGAGGCGGGTCAGTCGATCCGGCATGGCGGCACGCGAATGGAGTGGCGTGGGGAAAACGGGCGGCGTCATGACTTAGGTTCCCTTGCTGTCGTTGGTCGGCGCATGGGTGCGCCGGTCGCTGAGAATACGGCCATCTTCCATCGCCAGGACGCGGTCGGCGTGAACCACGACACGGGGGTCGTGGCTGACACACAGCACCGTGGTGCCGTGCGCATGGGCGATCCGGTGCAGGATGTCGATGATCATCTGGCCATTGGCGGCGTCCAGCGCGCTGGTCGGTTCATCGGCAAACAGCAGTTCCGGTTCCTTGGCCAGCGCACGGGCGATCGCCACGCGCTGCTTCTCGCCACCGGACAGTTCGGACGGCCGCAGTTTCATGCGTGGCGCCATGCCGACTTCCTCCAGTGAACGCCGCGCGCGCGCGCGCGCCTCGTCGCGCGACAGGCCCATGTGGTTCAACGGCAACTCGACCTGTTCGAAGGCGCTCAGCGCAGGGAACAGGTTGAAACCCTGGAACACGAAACCGGTATGTTGCAGGCGGAAGCGTTCCAGCGCGCGCAAGTCCAGCTGGCCCAGCTCGCTGCCCAGTGCCAGTACCCGGCCGCCGTCGACCTTCTGCAGGCCGCTGAGAATCGCCAGCAGCGTGCTCTTGCCGCAACCGGAGGGGCCGGAGATCAGGGTCAGCTCGCCGGCTTCGATGCGCAACGAAAAATTCTCCAGCACCTGCGTGTGCAGTTTTCCGGAGACAAAGGCCTTGCTGATGCCGATCGCTTGCAAGGCAGGAGGGGTGGTGGGCTGGCTGGCCGTGGCAGGATGGGTCATCGTGGCTACCTCAACAAGCTGGCGGGATCGGCGCGGCGCAGACTGCGCATCGCAGCCAGCCCGGAGACCGCGGCCAGGCCCATCACCAGCGCGATGCAGGCCAGCGCGGCGGGAACATTCAGGACCACCGGCACGTCCTGGCTGTGTGCCAGCAGCATCAGCACGATACCCAGTACGCCGGCGCCGAGCAGGCCCAGCGCACCGACCCAGAATGCCTGTTCCAGCACCACCCGGCGCAGTGCCGCCACCCCCACGCCCAGGGCATTGAGGGTGGCGTACTCGCGCATCGAGCCATTGACGGCGGCAATCAGCGTCTGACTGGTGATCACCGCTCCGACCAGGAACACGATGCCTGCCAGAAACAGCACGCCGGCACCGGCACCGGTGTCGAACATCCAGTAGCGCACCGAAATACGGGCAAAATCCCTGGCGCTCCACGTCGTATAGGGACCGAACGCGGTGTCGCCGCGCAGGCGTGCGGCGACGGCATCGGCCTGCTTCGGGTCGCGCAGCTTGGCGACCAGATAGGTCGGGCCGACATCGGTTGGATCGCCATCCAGTTCGCGTGCGGTGCTCAGGGACGTCAGTACGTTGACTCCGCCCAGCGCACGCAGGCCGCTGCTGATGCCGACCACGGTGACCTGATGGCCGTTGATGGTGGCAGTCTCGCCGATGTTGACGCCCAGCTGGTCCAGTACCGAGCGGTCGACGATGACCGCATCCGGTTCCGCCAGTCGTTCGCGCAGGGAAGGCAACAAGGCCTTGGAGAACATCAGGCCTTCGGGGCTGGGGTCGATGCCGGAAACGAACACCGAGATACCGCCGGTTTCATGTGGTCCGCGCCAGTCGCCGTCGACCCAGATGTACGGTTCCACACGCTGCACGGCCGGATCCATCAGGACCCGCGATTCCACGTCGGGGTTGATCGTTCGCCCCGAGCCCACGTTCTGGGTGCCGGGATAGCCCACCCATACATCGGCCGATGAGCCGGTGATGTAGACGCTGGTGCTGCCGAAGATGCCGAGCACCAAGGCGAGCTGGAGCAACTGCAGCAGGCCGGCAAAACCCACCGCCAGCATTGCCGGCAGAAAGCGCCGCCATTCGTAGATCAGGGTCTTGCGCGCGAGGGCAACCATCAGTGGTTTGCCTCATTGTGCGCAGTGGAGGTTTCCGCGGATGCGGTTGACGGTGCCGCTGCCGCTGCCGCGGTTCCCGCCGGCGTTGCCTTGGGCGCTTCCGCCAGCGGCAACGGGGCTCCGCCCAGGGCCTTGAACAGTGCCGCGTAGGCCAGGCTGTGGGCGGCGCGGGCGTCGGCGAGTTCGATCGCTGCCTGGTCGGCCGCGATCCGGCTTTCGGCAAGATCGAGCGGGCTGCTCAGCTGCAGTCTCACCCGGGTCTGCACGGCCCGGTCGGCATGCTGCAGGGCTTGCCAGGCGAGCATGCTCTGCTGCTCGCGCTGCTCCTGTTGCTGCAGGCTGCCCAGGGCGGTTTCGACCTCGGCCACGCCTTGCAGCACGGCTTGCCGATAGGCCAGCAGGGCGGCCTGCAGTTCGTGTCCCTTGGCGTTTTTCGCGGCCCGCCGCATGCCCCAGTCGAACAGCGGGATATTGATCACGGGCCCGAACGAACCGATTCCGTTGGGGGTGCGCGAAATCTTGCGGTTGTTGATGACCTCGGCGGACCAGACATACGATGTGCCCAGCCCGATGCTGGGGTACATGTCGGCATGGGCGATCGCCAGTTCGCCGGCGATGCGCAACACATCAGCCTCGGCCCGGGCGATTTCGGGGCGCGTGCGCAGCAGTTCGGCCGGGGTGCCGGCGAGCTGCCATGTCCCCAGTTCAGGCTGCCTGCCGACCTTCAGCCAGGCGGGATCGGGGTGGTTCTGGCCGAGCAGCACCGCCAGTTTCCGGGTACTGGCATCGATCGCCTGCCGCGGGGCGGCAAGCGATGCCTCGGACTGCGCATAGGCCGCCCGCGCCCGATCGACCGCGTCGGGCGAAACCAGCTGCAGTCGCTGGCGCACTTTCAGCAGTTGCCACTGCTGCTGGCGGGCCTGGCTGATTTTTGTCACCAACTGCTCCTGCTGCTGCGCAGTGCGCAGTGCGATCCATTCACGCACGACCTCCGCCACCAGCGACACCTGCGCGGCACGCAGGTCGGCCACACTGGCGTCCAGAGCGCCCTGCGCTTCGCGCCGGGTGCCTTCGGCACGGCCAAACAGCCCCAGTTCCCAGGTGGCGTCGAAGCCGGCAACAAAGAAGGAAGCCGTGGCGTCCGGGTCGATCGGATTGTCGGTCCGTGCGCTCAGTGCCGGCAGGTAACGCGCGTGGGCATGACTTTGCAGCGTGCGTTCCGCGCGCAGCCGCTCGACCGCCTGGGCCACGTCGAGATTGGCAGCCAGCGCGCGGTCGATCAGGGCATCGAGTTGGGGGTCGCCGAAGGCATGCCACCAGCCGTGCAGGTCGGTCGGTTTGGCTGCTCCGGCAGCTGTGGCGTGCTGCCACTGTGCGGGCAGCGGCGGTGCCAGTCTGGGCAGCGGTGCGGCACAGCCGGCCAGTGCGCCGATCAGAATGCCGAACAGGCAGCCGTGCAGCGGTTTGCCGCGATTCGTCACGTTCAAGATGCGAAATGGCACGGCGTGCATTTTCCCATGGCGATGATTCGGCGCAGATGCGCCTGGTCGTTATCTGCGGTGGCCATCGTCAGGTCGTTTCCGCGGCGGAGTGATGTGCCCTTGAACGTTGAAGGCGCAGGGCGGCAACGGGACATTTTAGTCGATCAAGGGTACAGGCAGGTTGCATCGAGATGTCGCCGCTTGATCTCATGTCGGCAGTGCCACCGGCGGGAAATGGACATCGACAATCAGTCCGTGTTCCTCGCCAAGCCGGTAGGTCACTTCGGCATGGTGCCGTTCGGCGATGCGCTGGACGATCGCCAGGCCCAGTCCGCTGCCTTCTTCGCTGGTGCCGGGCGCACGGAAAAAGCGTTCGCTCAGGCGCGGCAGCAGTTCCGGCGGCACGCCCGGGCCGTTGTCCTCGACACTGAGGCTGGCGCCGCGGTCGTCGCGTTCCGTCAGGCCGACGGTGACAGTGCTGCCACGGCCGGCATAGCGCAGACTGTTGTCGATCAGGTTGTCCAGCAGATCCTGCACCGAGGAAGCATCGCCGAGAATGCATAGCGGTTGCTTAGGCCCCTGGTAACCCAGATCCACACCGGCGCGCAGTGCCTCGTGCACCCGCATCGAGACCGCGTCGGGAACCAGCCGCGCCAGATCCAGCAAGGTGCGATCGACGGTGTCCGCGGGTGTTGCCTGGGCGCGGGTCAACGCCAGCAACTGCGACGTGGTGCGCGCTGCGCGCCGGGTCAGGCGGTGGATGTGCGAGAGCGCGTCGGCCACCGTCTCCGGCCGGGGGTCGGCCATGGCACGGTCGACGTGCAGACTCAAGCCGGCCAGCGGCGTGCGCAGCTGATGTGCGGCATCGGCGATGAATCGGTCATGCAGTGCCAGCATGCCGCGCACGCGCTCGAACAGCGCATCGATGGTGCGGGTCAGCGGCAGGATTTCCTGCGGCACGTCGGGAGCGCCGATCGGAGTCAGCTCGTGCGTGCGTGCCGCCAGCCGGCGGGTCAGCGGATCGAGCACACGCAGGCCGTGGTTGACACCGAACCAGACCAGCGACAACACGCAGACGATCAGCAGAGCCTGCATGAGGGTCGCCAGCAGCAGGATCTGCCGGGCCTGCCGATGACGGTCATGCAGGGTTTCGGCAACGGTGACCGTCAAGGGGTCGCCGGAATCGTCCTGCGGAGCAAGCTGGACCGTTGCCGCACGCAGGTTCTGCTTGTTCAGCTGGGCATCGTACAGCGTCGGCATGCCACCGAGCTTCGGTGCATGCGACAGCTGCGGCAACTGACCATTGCCGGCCAGCAGTCCGCGTTTGGCACTGGTCACCGTGAAGTAGCTGCGGCCATCCGGGGTGTATTCGAGCAGAAACCGGGCTTGTGGCGACAGCCGACTGCCGAACTTGCTGTTGCTGAGCATTTTTGCCAAGGTCAGCGCATCGCCGCTCAAGTCGTGGTCATGCACCCGGTTGGCGTAGTTCAGCGCCACGCCATAGGTCAGCAGCGCGTCGAGCAGCAGCAGCGAGGCCATCGGCAACAACAGAAAAATCAGCAGGCGGCGGCGCAGGCTGGGGCGCAGGTGGCGCAGACGCGACGGGCTCATGTCGGATCCGCCCCGGAGTCGCCGGCTTCTTCCAGCAGGTATCCCAGGCCACGGATCGTGCGTACGCCAGTGCCGCTGCCTTGCAGTTTGCGGCGCAGGCGGTGGATCGCGATGTCCAGCCCGTTGTCGGTCAAGTCCTGGTCCCAGTCACACAATGCTTCGATCAACTGCGCACGGCTGGTGACGCGCTCGGCACGCAGCGCCAGTGCTTCGAGCAGACCGAATTCGCGTGCGGTGAGCTCCAGTGGCGTGCTGTCGACCCAGGCACGGTGGCCGGGCAAGTCCAGCCGCAGCCGGCCCAGTTGCAACTCCGGCATTCCCTTGCTGCTTGCCCGCCGCAGCAGGGCGCGCACGCGTGCCTCGAACTCCGACAGTGCGAACGGCTTGACCAGATAATCGTCGGCGCCGAGGTCGAGTACCCGGATACGCTCGGGCAAGCCGTCGCGTGCGGTCACCACCAGCACCGGCAGACCGGCGCCGCGGCTGCGCAGGCGCCGCAATACTTCGCTGCCATCGAGCGCGGGCAGGCCCAGATCCAGCACCAGCAGGTCGTAGCTGTGATCGCGCAAGGCCGCGTCGGCCAGGTTGCCGCTGGACACATGATCCACGGCATGGCCGCCATGTCGAAGCGAGGCGCAGATGCCTTCGGCAATCGATGGATCGTCCTCGGCAAGCAGGATGCGCATGGTGGATTCCGGATGACGGGTGGAGCGCAGTTTAACGGCTGGGCCGCTCAAACCAGGTAAAGCGCGCACGCGTTCGTGTCGTCACGGCGAATCGGCATCGTGCCGCCACCGGAAATTCCCGCGATGCGCTGGAATGCCAGGCCCGGGTTGCCGCGAAGATCTTCGATGGATGATCGGGAGTGTTGTGCAAGTCGTTGATGTGAAAGCTTGGCGATGTGCCGCATCTCAAGCTCATGCCCAGGCGGTACGTCGTTCGCGATGCGGGGGGTAATACGCAAACACGTGGCTGTGGCTGCCGAAGAAATCCATGTTTTCGATGTGTTCACCACCGAGCCGCTCGGCAACGCGATCGGAAGCCTCGTTGCCGATACGTACCAGACTGATCACGCGCGGTGCATGCAGCCTGCTCCATGCGAAGTCGAGCACCGCCGTGCCGGCTTCGGTTGCATAACCGTGGTGGCGATGTTCCGGCTTGAGCATCCAGCCCAGTTCCAGATCGGGCCAGCCGTCCGGGTACATCAGGCCGGCGCGGCCGATGAATTCGCCGCTGGCCTTCAGCTCCAGTGCCCACATGCCGAAACCGCGCAGTTGCCAATGCCCCAGCAGCATCGCCAGCGAACGCCAGGCGTTGGTGCGGTCCAGGGGCTGGCCGTCGCCGATCCAGCGGGTGCTTCCCGGGTCGGCCAGCATCGCAGCGTAGTCGTCGAAATGCTTTTCGGTGAGTGCGGTAAGGCGCAGACGCGCCGTTTCAAGGGTTGGGATATCAAACATCACAATCAGCGTTGGGTGGCATCCAGCAAGCTGGCCAGGGCACGGGTGCTGCCGGCAAGGCTCTCGAACCAGGTTAGTCCGATGATTGTCTCACCTGTGACCGAATCGACAAAATCCTCGGCCTCACCCGGTGGCAGCAGGTGGCGGTAATCCACCGTGATTTCGGTGCCGGCAGGCAGTTTGGCCAGGGCGAACACGAAGCCGAGATGCCATAGCCCGTTCGGCGTGAAGCTGTGGTTGATGTAGCACTCGTCCGGCCAGTCGGGCGACAATGTATAGCGATCCTCGAACCAGCGTGCACTGGCATGGAACTGGGCGCTGAGTTCCGTCGAGCCGGTGATTTCGGCAAGGCCGAACGTGCGGTCGATGCCGTCGGGCGCCGTGATGACGCGTCCTGCCGGCACGTCTTCATCGAGGAACAGGCCCTTGCCTGCGCCACGGATGGCGGAAGCGGCAACGTGGTAGCGCGGAAGGATCATGGTGTCGTGGCGGCATGACGGGCGCGCGAGTGTAACGCAAGCGGCGCGACCTGTCCGGAGCGTGCCGCTTGGTCGCGCCGCCTGTTTGCCTCCGTGACGGGGTGTTTCGCCCGATTACTCCCCGCTGACGGCCTTGTGGCGCAGGTGCTTGCTCGTGCCGGCAGGTGCCGGCGTTTTGGCGGCGGCATCGTCGGCAAGCAGGATGGCGGCGCGATTGCGTTCGAGCGTCCCCTTGCCGAGGCCCTTGATCCGGGCCAGATCGGCGACTTTCTTGAACGGCCCATGGACCTCGCGCCAGGCCACGATGGCCAGTGCCCGGGACTGGCCGATGCCATCGAGGGACCGGGCGATGGTGGCGGCGTCGGCCGTATTGACGTTGACCGGCGTGGCGGCGAACAACCATCCCGGCATACCGAGAATCAGTGCAGTCGCGAGTGCGGCAAGTTGGCGGGACATGACCTTCCTCCTTGAAATGTGGTGGCGGCATTCGGCTGCCGCAGACTCACTGTGCGCCGAGGCGATCGATCATGCAGTCGGTGCCGCCGCAAGGATGGCGTGCGTGACCGTCGCGGGCGGCTGTGGGCTTTCCCTGATGCAAGCGGAAGCGTCGCCGGAGCGCGCTGTTACAATCGACGTTTGATCTGACTGCCGGAGTTCGACCATGGATACTGCCCGCCTTTCCCGCTTCGTCAGCGGCCTGTGGGACGACGAAATCGTGCCGCAGCTGGTCGAGTACATCCGGATACCCAACAAGTCGCCGATGTTCGACGCGCAGTGGGTCGAACACGGTTACATGGATGCGGCCGTCGCGCTGATGGAGAACTGGGCGCGTTCCAAGCTCCCGGGGCTGCCGGGTGCCACGCTGGAAGTGGTTCGTCTTGAGGGACGTACGCCGCTGATCTATATCGAAGTGCCGGAAGTGCCTGTCCATGGCGCGGATGCCAAGGCCTCCACGGCGGGACACGGTGCCGATACGGTGATGCTGTACGGCCATCTGGACAAGCAGCCGGAGATGACCGGCTGGGCCGACGGGCTTGGTCCGTGGACGCCGGTGATCAAGGGCGACAAGCTGTATGGTCGCGGGGGCGCCGACGACGGCTACGCGATCTTCGGGTCGCTGGCCGCGCTGCTGGCGCTGCACGACCAGGGCGTGCCGCACGCGCGCTGCGTGATCCTGATCGAGGCCTGCGAGGAGTCGGGCAGCCACGACCTGCCGTATTACGTCGACCACCTGGCCGCGCGCATCGGCAGCCCGTCGCTGGTGGTGTGCCTGGATTCGGGCTGCGGCAACTACGACCAGTTGTGGCTGACCACCTCGTTGCGCGGCATGACCGGCGGCAACCTTACTGTACAGGTGCTGGAAGAGGGCGTGCATTCGGGCGATGCCTCCGGCGTGGTGCCGTCGAGTTTCCGTATCCTGCGCGAGCTGCTGTCGCGGCTGGAAGATCCGGCTACCGGCCAGATCAAGCCGAAGGAGTTGTACGTCGACATCCCGGCCGAACGCATCGAGCAGGCGAAGCATTCGGCCGAAGTGCTGGGTACGGCAATCTACGACAAGTTTCCGTGGGTTGCGGGCATGCGGCCGGTCAGCACGGATCTGGCCGAACTGGTGCTCAATCGCACCTGGCGTCCGCAACTGGCGGTGACCGGCGTCGGCGGCATGCCGTCGCTGGACAGCGCCGGCAACGTGTTGCGGCCGCAGACGGCAGTGAAACTCAGCCTGCGCATACCGCCCACGCTCGATGGCGTTGCGGCAAGCGGTTTCCTCAAGCAGTTGCTGGAAAAGGATCCGCCGTACGGCGCCAGGGTCACTTTTGCGACGGAAAAGGACGGCAGCGGCTGGAATGCGCCGGCACTGTCGCCCTGGCTGGCGCAGGCAGTGGACGAGGCATCGCAGCATTACTTCGGTGCGCCGGCCACCTTCATGGGCGAAGGCGGCAGCATCCCGTTCATGGGCATGCTCGGCGAAAAATTTCCGCAGGCCCAGTTCCTGATCACTGGCGTGCTGGGACCGCATTCCAATGCGCACGGCCCGAACGAGTTCCTGCACATTCCGACCGGCAAGAAAGTCAGCATGGTGGTGGCCGAGGTCGTGGCACGCCATCACCAGCAAGGCACCGGGGCCTGGATCCGGTGATTTTCGGATGAATACCGGAACCGACGATCTCGCTGCGCGGTGGGCACAGATCCGCCGGCGCGTCGACGACGCCTGCCGCGAGGCCGGTCGTGCGCCGGCAGAGGTGACCATCCTGCCGGTCAGCAAGACGTTTGGCCCACCGCTGATCCGTGCCGCGGTTGCCCTGGGGCTGCACCGTTTCGGCGAGAACAAGGTGCAGGAGATTCGCGAAAAATCCGCGGCATTGGCCGATGACGGCATCGACTGGGTGATGATCGGCCATCTGCAGACCAACAAGGCACGCGACGTGGCGCGGCTGGCCAGCGAGGTGCAATCGCTGGACCGGCTGGAGCTGGCCGCGGCGCTGCACCGGCAGCTGCAGCACGCTGGTCGCGCGATCGATGTGCTGGTGCAGGTCAAGACCTCGAGCGAACCGTCCAAGTCCGGTCTGCCGCCCGCGCAGCTGCCGTCGTTTCTCGACGCGCTGCGCGAGTACGACACCTTGCGCGTGCACGGCCTGATGACGCTGGCGACTCACTCCACCGAGGCCGCCGAAGTGCGTGGCTGCTTTCGTCTGCTGCGGGCATTGCGTGACCAGGCGGTGGCGCAGGGGCATACCCTGCCAAGGCTCTCGATGGGCATGAGCGACGATTTTCCGCTGGCGATCGCCGAAGGCGCCACCGAAGTGCGTATCGGATCGGCGATTTTTGGCGCACGCGCATAGCCAGACTCTTGCGACGAATACATGGGCCTGTCCAGGCCGGCCGATCCGGTCCGCAAACAAGCGCGCCCGGCTGTTCTTCGGCTTCGCTTCGCTGCGCCTGTCACGAGCTTGCCGCAGGGCTCGGGACGAATCAGGCGGCGCCGTGGTGTTTGTGCGCCGGCTCAACTGCTTGTCCGGCTAGAGCGGTATTTCCTGGCGTCTGCCCTCGGTTTTGGAAACGACACAGTTCAGTTAACTTCAATCGAACATACGTGGGGCACCTTCTTGTTACCTTCACCCCTCGGTCACGTTGTCGGCTCTGCAGGCGACCAACCCTGTGAACCCTGGGATTCCCCCGCATGCCAATCAAGCGACTGACTGCACCAGCCGGTTTTTTCATGATGCTGCTCGTATCCGGGCCGCTGTACGCCGGAACCGGCAAGTTCGTCGATTTTCCGTTGATCGCGAAGGCTGCGCCGCAACCGCTGAGTCAGCTGCCGGTTTTCAATCCTTCGCCGATGTTTGCGCAGGCGGCCGTTGCCGGGCATTTCAGCGTGTTGACCACCGGCAATTCAAAGGCTGTCGTGGCCGATGCGACGAGCGACGGTGCCAGCGCCAGCGCGCAAGTCGCCGGAGACGTGCAAGCCCCGGCCGTCGGCAACATCACCGATCTGCGCAAGGCGTTGATCGCGCTGGCGATGCAGCTGCGCGATATCCGTTATGTGCGCGGTGGGCATGACCCTTCCACCGGCTTCGACTGCAGCGGTTTCGTGCGCTATGTGTTTGCCCATGCCGTGGGCATGCAGCTGCCGGCCAATTCCGCCGCACAGTTTCTGGCCGGCCTCAAGATCAAGCGAGCGGACATGAAACCAGGTGATCTGGTGTTCTTCCATACCCATGGCAGACGGCGCATTTCGCATGTGGGGATCTACATCTCCGATGGCCGTTTCATCCATTCGCCAGCGACCGGCAAGTCGGTGGAGATTTCCAATCTTGACGATGCCTACTGGGCCAGGCACTTCGTGGGTGCCAAGCGACCGGAAGCCCTGGCGCTGGTTGCGCGCGACGGCTGAGGCAAGCAACTCATGCGGTGGTATTCGAAAGCCGCCGGCAGGCGGCTTTTTGGTGGACGGGGTTCGCCTTGCGCGGCATGTTGCATCTGCCATACAGGTGGCGGATGAACGATTCTTTGCGGTCATGGTCAGCGTACGGCCATCGCCGCTGCAGCAACCATCATGTTCGATGATCGCGCCGACCGCCCCCGGCCGATGGCGGGGGCGGATCACAATCGTTACGCTTGCCGCCCGTACTCCGGAAACAGCCTGATGCCTTTCAATCTGCCACCTGTGACGCGCAACCTGCTGATTGCGAACTTTGCCGTGTTTCTGCTGCAACAAGTGCTGGGCAACACCATGCTGCAGTATTTCGCATTGTGGCCGTGGGGGCCGGACCAGATATTCCAGGCGAGCCAGGGCGTGATATCGATCGGCTTCCGGCCGTGGCAGGTGGTCACCTATGCATTCCTGCATGGCGGATGGACCCACATCCTGTTCAACATGTTTGCGCTGTACATGTTTGGCGGGACGATCGAGCGCACGTTCGGCGCGCGCAACTTCACCATCTACTATTTTGTCTGCGCGATCGTGGCCGCCGTGGCCCAGCTGATCGTGGTGCAGTGGTTCACTCACGGTTTCTATCCCACCCTCGGGGCCTCGGGTGCGATCTTCGGTCTGCTGCTGGCATTCGGCATGCTGTATCCGTACGAGAAGGTCATGCTGATCTTCCTGCCGGTGCCGATGCCGGCATGGCTGTTTGTCACCGGCTATGCCGTAGTGGAACTGGTGATGGGCGTGACCGGTACCGAGGCTGGCGTGGCCCACTTCGCCCATCTGGGCGGCATGCTGGGCGGCTACGTGCTGATCGAATACTGGCGCGGTCGGCTGCCGCTGAAGCCGAAACGGCGCCTGCTGCGCTGACCCGGAAACGGTAGGAGCGCACCCTGTGCGCGAAGGCTCTTTGCGAGGACCTGCCAAGAAGCATTCGCGCACAGGGTGCGCTCCTACCGCAGTGCGAGCGGACGTGCGGAGGGTTCAGCGCAGTGCGAGGAAATCGGCGCTGACCACGAAACGCACGGCATCCAGCCGCAGGCGCGATTGCGGTAGAGCCGCCAGCAGCTCGGATCGCTCATGGCTGATGGCGGCGATTTCCGTTTCGCTGATCGAGGGGTTCACCGCACGCAGCGCGAGCAGGCGCGACAGCTCGCTATCCAGTGTTTCAGTGGCCAGGGTCAGCGCCTCGTTGATGCTGGCCTGTCCGCGCGCACCGGCGAGCGCCTCGGCCCGCTGCAACATCGGCGGTACCAGCTTGCCGAGAAATTTTCGGTAGCGTGCCACTTCGATGGTGCGGGCGGCGGCCCGACGCAACGCGGTTTCGGAGGGATGGAAGTCGACGTGCTCGGCCAGCCGGGTGTCGACGGTGACGACGATCGGCATGGGCGGCAGGAAGCGCTCGACATCCAGCCGGCGGTCGGCCACGCATTCGAGCACGTGCACCGCCTGCAGCAGCGCGGTGCGCGGCGGCAGTTCGTCGTCCACCATGAACGCGGCATTGCCCTGCTCGCCGGACAGCGCCAGATCCAGTGCGCCGGCAACCAGCGGATGGTCCAGCCGCAGCAGCGGCAGCTCCTCGCGCGCCAGCGCCACGTCGCGGGCAAACGTGACCGACTGCGGACCTTCGGCAAAGCCGGGCAGGGCATCGGTGGCCAGGTATTGCGGATCGAGCAGCAACACCTGGTTGCCGAGATCCTCGGCGTGGATGCCGAACGCCTCCAGCAGGCGCTGCACGAAGGCATCGCGGCCGGGGTCTTGATCGTCGTGGGCAAACGCCTGCTGCAGTTCGTCGGCGTGCGGGTCGCGGCTGGCGGCCAGCTCCAGCAGGTGGTCGCGGCCGGCGCGGATCAGTTCGGCCATCTGCTCGTGGCTGGCGCGGGTCTCGGCGAGCAGCACGTCGAGTTCCTGGTCGCGGTTGTCTTCGCCGCGGGCATGCTCGTCGGCCAGCCGGGTCAGCGGCTCGCCAAAGCGGCGCAGCAGTTCGCGGCCGTCCGCCGGGCTGCTGCGGAACGCATCGACGCCTTCGTCGTACCAGCGCGCCAGCACGTGTTGCGCGCTGTCGGCCACGGCGAGGATGTGGATGCTGATGTCGTGCTGCTGGCCGATGCGGTCGAGCCGGCCGATGCGCTGTTCGAGCAGGTCCGGGTCGAGCGGCAGATCCCACAGGATCAGGCGGTGCGCGAACTGGAAGTTGCGCCCTTCGGAGCCGATCTCCGAGCACAGCAGCAGGCGCGCGCCATCAGGCTGGGCGAACCAGGCCGCGTTGCGATCGCGCTGGACGATGCCGAGGCCTTCGTGGAAACGCGCCACACCGACGCCGCTGCGGGCGCGCAGCACCTCTTCGAGCGCCAGCACCTTGGCCTGGCTGCGGCAGATCAGCAGGAATTTATCTTGCGGGTGACGTTCGAGCAGGCCGAGCAGGGCGTCGACGCGCGGGTCGGTGGTGTAGTCGACCTCGATCAGGGCCGGTGGCTGCTGGATGTCGGCGTGGAATTCGGCCAGCAGCGACTGGCGGGTGCTCTCCGCGAGCGCATCGGCATCCAGCAGGTGCCATGCGGGGGCACGCTGGGGGAAACCGCCGATGCTCGCACGGCGGTTGCGGAACATCGCCCGGCCGGTGCCATGGCGGTCGATCAGGGCCGCCAGCAATGCACGCGCGTTGTCCGGCTTGTCTGATTCGGCCAACTGCGCGGCGAGTGTCTTGTCACCCTGGAATGCCTCGGCCAGGGCGGCGCGCTGGGCATCGTCCAGCGGCTTGGCATCGAGCAGCCGGTCGGCGATGCCGGACAGTGCCTGAAAGCGGTCGGCTTCGGCCAGGTAGCCGTCCAGGTCGTGATAGCGCTGTGGGTCCAGCAGGCGCAGGCGGGCGAAGTGGCCGCTGCGACCGAGCTGTTCGGGCGTGGCGGTCAGCAGGATCACGCCGGGAATGGCCTCGGCCAGCCGCTCGACCATCGCATACCGAGGGCTGACCGCCTCCGGCGACCATGCCAGGTGATGTGCCTCGTCGACCACCAGCAGATCCCATGGCGCCTGCAGCAGTTGCTGCGCGTACCTGGGCGAATTCTCGAGAAAGCCGAAGTCGGCGATCACCAGCTGCTCGTCCTCGAACGGGTTGCTGCCGTCGCCGGCCGTTTCCTCGTCGGCCGCTTCCTTGCTGGCGGATTCATTGTTGGATTGGGTCAGTGCTTCGCAGCGCTCCTCGTCGTAGATCGCGAAGCTGAGGTTGAAACGGCGCAGCAGTTCGACGAACCACTGGTAGACCAGGGTGTCGGGCAGCAGCAGCAGCACGCGCGAGGCGCGCCCGGTGGCGAGCTGGCGGGCGATGATCATGCCGGCTTCGATGGTCTTGCCCAGGCCGACTTCGTCGGCCAGCAGTACCCGTGGCGGGCGCCGAGCCGCGGCGATGCCGGCGACGCGCAACTGGTGCGGCACCAGGCCGATGCGCGCGGCAGCCAATCCCCATGACGGCGAGCGGCGCGCCTGCGCACGCCGCTGCATGCCTTCGAGACGCAGCTCGAACTGCGCCACCGAATCGGTACGTCCACCGATCAGCCGGTCATCGGCCTGGCTCACGCTCTGTTCGTCGTCGAGCTGGCCTTCTTCCAGTTCCCGGCCTTCGCCGCGGTAGACCAGCAGATTGTCGCGCACCTCCACTCGTTCGACCAGAAACGCCAGGCCCTTGCCGGCCACGCGCTGGCCGGCGCGGAACTCCGCGCGCAGCAGCGGAGCGGAGTCGATGGCGTAGGGACGCAGCACACCGGCCTTGGCGAACAGCACCTGTACCCCGCGCCCTTCGACGCGCAGCACGGTGCCAAGACCAAGCTCGGGCTCGGCGGAGGAGATCCAGCGTTGACCAGGTACGAACATTGCGCAGCCGTATTGCTTCAAGGGTCGCCAATTATCCGCCCCACGGCGTCCGGTGGGAACCGCACCCTATCAGTCAGGACCCGTCCCGTAGGAGCCCGCTCGCGGGCGATACTCTTTGTTCCGGTGTTCATCGAAGACAAGAGCAATCGCCCGCGAGCGGGCTCCTACACAGTTCGGGTTATTCGACAAGGCATACGACAAGCTGCCAGCGGCTTACCAGATATTCACCTGCTTGTCGGCCGGCCGCACCATCGCATCGCCCGGCTTGCACTGGAACGCTGCGGCGAATGCCGGCATGTTGGACGGCGCGCCGATCGCCCGCAGCGAGGCTGGGGCGTGCGGATCGGTGTTGAGCTGCAGCAGTGCCTGCTTCTCGCGGATGCTGCCGCGCCAGACGCGAGCCCAGTTCAGGAAGAAGCGCTGGTCTTCGGTGTAACCGTCGATCTTCTTGCCGGCTTCCTCGGGATTCTTCTTCAGTGCCGCCTGGAGCGCGTCGTAGCCCACGTTGAGGCCGCCCAGATCGGCGATGTTCTCGCCAAGGGTCAGCTTGCCGTTGACATGCGCGTCCGGCTTGTCCTTGATCGGCGTGTAGGCGTCGAATTGCTGCACCAGTTTCGCGGTGCGCGCGTCGAACTTCTCGCGATCGGCCTTGGTCCACCAGTTGACCTGATTGCCGTCGCCGTCGAACTGGCTGCCTTCGTCGTCGAAGCCATGGCTGGACTCATGGCCGATCACCGCGCCGATGCCGCCGTAGTTGATCGCATCGTCGGCTTTCGCGTTGAAGAACGGCGGCTGCAGGATCGCGGCCGGGAAGTTGATCGTGTTGTCGCTCGGGTTGTAGTACGCGTTGACCGTCTGCGGGGTCATGCCCCATTCCTTGCGGTCGGTCGGCTTGCCGATCTTGGCGATGTCGTAGTCGTAGTTGAACTTCGCGGCGGCCTCGAGGTTGGCGTAATAGTTGTCGGGCGTGATCGTGAGGCCCGACCAGTCGCGCCACTTGTCCGGATAGCCGATCTTGGGCAGGAACTTGTTCCATTTGTCGATCGCCTTGGCCTTGGTTTCGGGGCTCATCCAGGCGAGGTTCTCGATGCGCGCCTTGAGCGCGTCACGCACGTTGTTGACCAGCTCCAGTGCCCGTGTCTTGGCTTCCGGGGTGAATTCCCTGGCCACGTAGAGCTCGCCCAGCGCCATGCCCATGGAGTCGTTGACCGCCCGCAGCACGCGCTTCCAGACCGGCTTCTGCTCAGGGGTGCCGGACAGGGTCTTGCCGTAGAACGCGAACTTGTTGTCCTGGAAGGCCTTGCTCAGGTAGGGCGAAGCGTCGTCGATGGTGTGAAAGCGCAGATAGGCCTGCCATTGCGCGACCGGCGCCCGCGCCAGCAGATGGTCGAACTCGGCGAAGAACTTCGGCTGCGACAGCGAAAAGCCCTTGTCGATGGTTACGCCTTGTGCCGCGAAGAATTTCTCCCAGCCGAAGTGCGGGGTGACCTTGTCGGCTTGCTTGACGCTGACGAAGTGGTACTGGTTGTCGGGCTTGCGCAGGTCGACCGGAGCCAGCGAAGCCTTGGCCAGCTCGGTCTCGAAGGCCAGCACCTGATCGGCCTGTTTCCTGGCGTCGGCAGTGGTCACCCCGGTCAATTCCAGCGCCTTGGCAATGTAGCCGAGATAGGCGTTGCGGATGTCCTTGTATTTCGGATCCAGATAGTAATCCCGGGTCGGCAGGCCCAGTCCGCTCTGGAAGGTGTAACCGATCTGCCGGTCGGCATGCTTGAAGTCGGCGCCGGAGCCGAAGCTGAATACCTGCATGTCGCCGTGGGCAAAACTCTTGTCTAGGTAGTCGACGACCTGCTTGTTGTTCTTCAGCCCGTTGATGGCATCCAGCTTGGGCTTGATCGGGTCGAAGCCGGCCTTTTCGATGGCATCCTGGTTCATGCCGGACTGGTACAGCCAGCCGATTTTCTGCTCGATCGAGCCGGGCTTGGCCTGCGCGGCGTTCCTGGCGGCATCCTCGACGATCTTGTGCTGGGTATTGAGGCTGTCTTCGGCGAGCTTGTCGAAGGCGCCCCAGCGGCTGCGGTCGGGCGGGATCGGATTGGCGGCAACCCACTTGTCGTTGACGAAGCCGTTGAAGTCCTGACAGGCATTGATGTTCTTGTCCAGTTCGCTGACATCGAAGATGCTCTTGCCGGCATCGACGGCGGCAGTCGTGCCGGCGGCGGCCGGGGCCGCGCTGGCGCTGGGTGCCGGGGTGCTTGCCGGAGCCGCGGACTCCTGCTTGCCGCAGGCGGCGAGCGACAAGGCCAGGCTAACGGCCAGGGCCAGTGGCTTCAGGAATGGCTTGGACATGGGTTTCCCTCTGTGTGTTTTTGCCGGTGCGGCGGGTCATGGGCGATGTTCACAGGCTGCCAGGAGCCTGGGCGCAGCCATGCCGGGTCAAGCTAGGTCAAACGTCATGGGGCAAACAGTGTCAAAGGTCAGGGGTGCCAGCCGCCGGCAACGGCGACGAGAACAACGCAGCGGGTATCGCGGCCTGTCCGGCCTGTCTGCAGGTGCGCTCCAGCGACCGCCGGACCATTCCGCACAGCCTGGAAATGAACCAAAACAGGAAATTCTCCGGCGGCATCTCGCAGAGAGACGCTTCTGCCGTTAAAATGCCTAATTTCCAGCACGGCTGCTTTCCATGACCCCCCTGATTTTCGTCACCGGCGGTGTGGTGTCCTCGCTTGGCAAGGGCATTGCTGCGGCGTCGCTCGCTTCCATCCTCGAAGCGCGCGGACTCTCGGTCACCATGATGAAGCTCGATCCCTACATCAATGTGGATCCGGGCACCATGAGTCCGTTCCAGCATGGCGAGGTCTACGTGACCGACGACGGCGCGGAGACCGACCTCGACCTCGGTCACTACGAGCGCTTCGTGCATACCCGCCTGGCCGGCAAGAACTCGATCACCACCGGCAAGATCTACGAGAGCGTGATCCGCAAGGAGCGTCGCGGCGACTATCTCGGCGCCACCGTGCAGGTGATTCCGCACATCACCGACGAGATCAAGCACTGCATCCACGAGGCCACCCGCGGCTTCGATGTGGCGCTGGTGGAGATCGGCGGCACGGTGGGCGACATCGAATCGCTGCCGTTCCTGGAGGCGATCCGCCAGTTGCGCATCGAGCATGGCCCGGAGAAGGTGGTGTTCATGCACCTGACCCTGGTGCCGTACATCAAGGCCGCCGGCGAGATCAAGAC
Organism: Rhodanobacter sp.; assembly: GCA_004322005.1. Lineage (GTDB taxonomy): Bacteria > Pseudomonadota > Gammaproteobacteria > Xanthomonadales > Rhodanobacteraceae > Rhodanobacter. Next base: position 23,530 of record SCRF01000026.1, read on the forward strand.
CAAACCGACCCAGCATTCCGTCAAGGAACTGCGCTCGATCGGTATCCAGCCGGACATCCTGCTGTGCCGTTGCGAGCAGCCGCTGCCGGAAGGCGAGCGGCGCAAGATCGCGCTGTTCACCAACGTGCCGGAGCAGGCGGTGATCAGCGCCACCGACGTGGACATCATCTACAAGCAACCGTTGTGGCTGCACAAGCAGGGCCTGGACGACATCGTGGTCAAGCGCCTGGGCCTGGACGCCGGTCCGGCCGACCTGTCCAGCTGGCAGCGCACGGTCGATGCGATGGAGCATCCGAAGGGCGAAGTCACCGTTGCCATCGTGGGCAAATACGTCGAGCACAAGGATGCCTACAAGTCGCTGGGCGAGGCCTTGCGCCACGGTGGCATCAAACAGGAGCGTCAGGTCAACCTGCTGTGGATCGATTCGGAGCAGGTCGAGGCGGATGGCGCTGCCAAGGCATTGGCCGACGTTGATGCGATCCTGGTCCCCGGCGGGTTCGGCAAGCGCGGTTTCGAGGGCAAGGTGCTTGCGGCCCGGTACGCGCGGGAACATCGCGTGCCGTATTTCGGTATCTGCTACGGCATGCATGCCGCGGTGGTGGATTTCGCCCGTCATGTGGCGGGGCTCGGCGATGCCGATTCGAGCGAGAACGACCGCAACAGCGCGAACCCGGTGATCGGCCTGATCACCGAGTGGACCACCGCCAGCGGCGATGTCGAGCAGCGCAGCGATCGCTCGGACATGGGCGGCACGATGCGCCTGGGTTCGCAGGAGTGCCGACTGAAGGCCGGCACGCTGGCGCGCCAGCTCTATGGCATGGACGTGGTGCGCGAGCGCCATCGCCACCGCTACGAGTTCAACAACCGTTATCGTCAAGCGTTCGAGGATCTCGGGCTGGTGATCTCGGGCAAGTCGATGGACGACCTGCTGGTGGAGATGATCGAACTGCCGCAGCAGCAGCATCCCTGGTTCCTGGCCTGCCAGGCGCACCCCGAATTCACCTCCACGCCACGCGACGGGCATCCGCTATTCAGCGGTTTCGTGCGTGCCGCGAGTGAATACAAGGCGGTGCGCGAGGGCGAGCGGCTCGCCGTGAAGGAGTCCGTCGCATGAAGCTGTGCGGCTTCGAGATCGGGCTGGATCGGCCGCTGTTCCTGATCGCCGGTCCCTGCGTGGTCGAGTCCGAGCAGTTGCAACTGGAAACCGCCGGCACGCTCAGGGAAATCACCGCACGGCTCGGCATGAACTTCATCTTCAAGTCCAGCTTCGACAAGGCGAACCGCTCCTCGGGCGAGAGCTTTCGAGGTCCGGGGATGGAAGAAGGGCTGCGCATCCTGGCCGAAGTGAAACGGCAGATCGGCGTGCCGGTGCTCACCGACGTGCACGAATACACGCCGATGGGCGAGGTGGCCTCGGTGGTCGACGTGCTGCAGACGCCGGCCTTCCTGTGCCGGCAGACCGACTTCATCCAGAAGGTCGCGCGTGCCGGCAAGCCGGTGAACATCAAGAAGGGCCAGTTCCTGGCGCCGTGGGACATGCAGCACGTGGTGGCGAAGGCCAGGGCCGTCGGCAACGACGACATCATGGTGTGCGAGCGCGGTGCCAGCTTCGGCTACAACAACCTGGTGTCGGACATGCGCTCGCTCAGCGTGATGCGCGAAACCGATTGCCCGGTGGTGTTCGACGCCACCCACTCGGTGCAGTTGCCGGGCGGGCAAGGCACCAGCTCCGGCGGTCAGCGCGAGTTCGTGCCGGTGCTGGCGCGCGCCGCGGTGGCGGTAGGCATCGCCGGCCTGTTTGCCGAGACGCACCCGGATCCGGGCCAGGCGCTCAGCGACGGCCCGAACGCCTGGCCGCTGGACAAGATGGAAGCGCTGCTGGAAACCCTGCTGGAGCTGGATGCGGTGACCAAGCGGCACGGATTCCTCGAACATGACCTGTAACCCGTGTCGTAGGAGCCCGCTCGCGGGCGATGCTTTCCGTTCGGGAATCGGGAATCGGGAATCGAAAGAGCATCGCCCGCGAGCGGGCTCCTACGACGACAGCAACAGCATCGATGCCAATCACTCCAACGACGGACGACCATGAGCACACAAATCACCCGCATTCACGCCCGTGAAATCCTCGATTCACGCGGCAACCCCACGCTGGAAGCCGAAGTTACCCTGGCGGGCGGCGGCTTCGGCCGGGCCGCGGTGCCGAGCGGTGCCTCGACCGGTTCGCGCGAGGCGGTCGAGCTGCGCGACGGCGACAAGTCGCGCTACGGCGGCAAGGGCGTGAAGAACGCGGTGGCGAACGTCAACACCACGATTGCCGATGCGCTGAAGGGTTTCGATGCCACCGGGCAGAAGGGGCTGGACGCCAGGCTGATTGCGCTGGACGGCACGCCGAACAAGGGCAGGCTGGGCGCGAACGCGCTGCTCGGCGTTTCCATGGCCGCCGCCCATGCTGTCGCCAATTCGCGCGGCGAGCCGCTGTGGAACTACCTCTCGCAGGGCAAGCCGGGCGCGCTGCCGGTGCCGATGATGAACATCATCAACGGCGGCGCGCATGCCGACAACAACGTGGATGTGCAGGAGTTCATGATACTGCCGGTCGGCCTGTCGAATTTCGCCGAGGCGCTGCGCGCCGGTGCGGAAATCTTCCACGCCCTGAAGAGCGTGCTGAAAGGGCGCGGACTCAGCACCTCGGTGGGCGACGAGGGCGGCTTCGCGCCGAACCTGCGTTCCAACGTCGAGGCACTCGACACCATTCTCGAAGCGGTCAACAAGACCGGCTATAAGATCGGCAGCGAGATCCTGCTTGGCCTGGACGCGGCCAGTTCGGAGTTCTACAAGAACGGCAAGTACGATCTGGCTGGCGAAGGCCGGCAGTACAGCTCCGCGCAGTTCGTCGAGCTGCTGGCCAGCTGGACGAAGCAGTATCCGATCGTGTCGGTCGAGGACGGCATGGCCGAAGGCGACTGGGACGGCTGGAAGCTGCTGACCGACGCCATCGGCGAGCGCATCCAGGTGGTCGGCGACGACCTGTTCGTGACCAACCCGGCGATCTTCCGCGAGGGCATCGAGAAGCACATCGCCAACTCGATCCTGATCAAGGTGAACCAGATCGGCACGCTGTCCGAGACGCTGGAGGCGATTGCCATGGCCGATGCGGCGAAGTATTCGGCGGTGATCTCGCACCGTTCCGGCGAGACCGAGGACACCACCATCGCCGACATCGCGGTGGCCACCACCGCGACCCAGATCAAGACCGGCTCGCTGTGCCGCAGCGACCGCGTCGCGAAATACAACCAGCTGCTGCGCATCGAGGAGCAGCTGGGTTCCGCGGCGCGTTACGCGGGCCGCCAGGCGTTCCCCAACCTGACCCGCCTGCCGGGCTGAGCGGAACCATCGGCCACCCATGTTGCGCTGGATCGCCCTGGTGCTGCTCCTGCTGCTGATCGGACTGCAGATCAAGCTGTGGTCCGGCAACGGCAGCATGCGCGAGGTCGATGCGTTGCGTGCGTCGGTGAAGAAACAGGCTGACGAGAACGACCGGCTGGTGAAACGCAACCAGGCATTGGGTGCCGATGTGCTCGATCTCAAGCACGGTGAACAGGCCGTCGAGGCCCGCGCGCGTACCGAGCTTGGGTTGATCAAGCCGGGTGAGACCTTCTATCAGGTGGTCGATCAGCCGGGCCATGCCGGCAGCACGCCGCTGCCGGCGGCGGCCGCATCCGCCGGATCGCCATGAGCGCACCCCTGCTGTGGTGCGTGGTGCCGGCAGCGGGACGCGGTACGCGGGTTGGCGGCGATTGTCCCAAGCAATACCTGCCGCTGGCCGGGCGGCCGCTGATCGAGCACACGCTGGAACGGCTGGCCGCGCACCCGCGGATCGCCGGTTTGATGGTGGTCCTGGGCGCGGCGGATACGCACTGGCCGGGCGTCGCCACGCTCAACGGCAAGCCGGTACTCACCGCCATCGGCGGCGCCGAACGCAGCGATTCGGTACTGGCCGGGCTCGATGCCTTGCCGGCTGGCGTCGCCGCCGGCGATTTTGTGCTGGTGCACGACGCCGCCCGTCCGTGCGTGCGGCAGGCGGACATCGGCAAGTTGATCGAACAGGCCACTGCCGCCGGTGGCGGGTTGCTGGGCGCACCGCTGCGCGACACGCTCAAACGCGCCGATAGCGCCGCGCGCAGTCTTGCCACCGAGCCGCGCGACGGGCGCTGGCGGGCATTCACACCGCAGATGTTTCGGCGCGCGGAGCTGACATCCGCCTTGCGCGACGTGTCGCGGCGCAAGCTGGCGGTCAGCGACGAGGCGATGGCGATGGAGCTGGCCGGTTTCGCGCCGTTGCTGGTCGAAGGTGCGGAGGACAACATCAAGGTCACCACGGCCGCCGATTTCGCGCTGGCCGAATTTCTGCTCATCAGGACGGCCGGATCATGCGGATAGGTCAAGGTTTCGACGTACATGCGTTCGGTGCGGGCGACCACATCGTGCTCGGTGGCGTGCGCATACCGCACGAGCAAGGCGTGCTCGCGCATTCGGACGGCGACGTGGTGATCCATGCGCTGTGCGACGCGATTTTCGGCGCGCTTGCGTTGGGCGATATCGGCACGCATTTCCCGCCCACCGACGAACGCTGGCGCAACGCCGACAGTCGCCAGTTCCTGCGCCACGCGGCGTTGCTGATGGCCCAGCGCGGTTTCGCGCTGGGCAATGCGGACATCACCGTGATCTGCGAAGCGCCGAAAGTCGGTCCGCATGCGCAGGCGATGCGCGAGCACCTCGCGGCCGACCTGGAGTGCGATATCGGCCGCATCAGCATCAAGGCCACCACCACCGAGCGACTCGGGTTTGCCGGGCGGCGCGAGGGAATCGCCGCGCAAGCCTGCGTGCTGCTGGAACGCGCGTAAGCGACAGCATGCCGGTCACCGCGACGCGGGCCCCAATGGATCTGAATGCCGGTGCGACCGGCGGAGTGTCATGACCGAATCCGAACTTGCCCATGCCCCGCTTCCCTGGGCCTACGATGGTCCGCCGTTGCGGGCGCGGCTGCGCAGTGTCCCGGAGGATTTCCGGGTCGAGGAAATCCTTGGTTACGACGCCGACGGCCAGGGCGAACACGTGTTGCTCTGGGTGGAAAAGCGCGGCGCCAATACCGACTGGGTGGCGCGCGAGCTGGCCAGGTTTGCCGGTGTTCCGCCGGTGGCGGTGGGCTTTGCCGGGATGAAGGATCGCCACGCGGTCACCCGGCAGACGTTTTCCGTGCAGATGGCCGGCAAGCCGGATCTGGATTGGTCGACCTTTCCGCATGCCGAAGTCAAGATACTGGCCGCGACACGACATTCGCGCAAGCTCAAGCGCGGTGCATTGCGTGGCAACCGTTTCATGCTGGTCCTGCGTGACGTGCAGGGCGATCGGGAGGCAGCCGAGCGGGTGCTTGGCCAGATTGCCTTGCGCGGCGTACCGAACTATTTCGGCGAACAGCGTTTCGGTCGCGAAGGCGGCAACGTGGCGCAGGCCAGGGCGATGTTCGCCGGGCGCCGGGTCGAGCGCGACAAGCGTTCGTTCCTGCTGTCGGCCGCCCGTTCGCAGATCTTCAACAACGTGCTGGCCGCCCGGGTCGAGCGGGGCGCCTGGGATACGCCGCTGGCTGGCGAAATCTGGTCGCTGGCCGGCTCGCGTTCGTGGTTCGGACCGGAGCCGTTTACCGAGGCATTGGCCGAGCGACTGGCGCGTGCCGACATTCATCCGTCCGGCCCCTTGTGGGGGCAGGGCGAGCCGCCCAGCCAGGCCGAGGCCGGGGCGCTGGAACGCGCGGTTGCCGCGGCCTGCCAGGATCTGGCCGATGGCCTGGTGGCGGCGCGGATGGATCAGGAACGCCGCCCATTGCGCCTGATCCCGCAGGACCTGACCTGGCACTGGCTGGACGGCGACGCATTGGAGCTGGTGTTCGAGCTGCCGGCCGGCGCCTATGCCACCGTGGTCGTGCGCGAACTGGCGCTGTAGCGGCTTTTGTAGGAGCGCGCTTGCGCGCGATGCTTTTGCTGTACGCGCAGCAAGAGCATCGCGCGCAAGCGCGCTCCTACCGTCACCCCTTCAACAGCACCACCACCGCACCGGTACCACCCAGGGCCGGCCGTGCCGAGGCAAACGCGATCACGTCGTCGCGTCGGCGCAGCAGGCGGTCGGTGAGGCCTTTCAGTACCGGCCCGGCGGCACGCGAGCGCAGCCCCTTGCCGTGCACGATGCGGATACAGCGCAGTCCGCGCTGCTTCGCCTCGGCCAGAAACGCCACGATGCTGGCCTGTGCGGCAGCAGCATTCATCTGGTGCAGATCCAGGTCATCCTGCACGCTGAACTGACCACGCTTGAGCTGGCGCAGTAGCTTCGGCGGATAACCGTCGCGCAGGTAACCGAGTTCCTCGCCGACCTCGAGCAAGGCCGGGTCGAACGCCATGTCCAGCAGATCGCCGGGCACCGCAGCCTCGTCCGCTTCAAGCATGTGCGGGTGCGGCGCCGGTTTCGCCGCCGTTGGCGGCGGCAGCACCGGATCGAGCTGGCGTACTTCGCCGATTGCCTCGCGAAACAGACGGCTGTCGTCGTCGGTGATCCGGGCAGGCGATCTTCTCTTCATGTCGTCATGCTAACCAAAGTTCGACAGGCGCATAGGGGCGTGTGAAACCCCCGGTGCGCTCGGGTAGACTTCGGGGATGGGACATCCGCCACGAGTTCATGGCCGGGATGTCCGGAATCAGCCTTCAACGGAGCATCATGCGAGTTCTGGTAAGTAACGACGATGGTGTGGATGCACCTGGTATCCGCGTGCTCGCCGAGCGCCTGAGCGCGGTCGGCAAGGTTACCGTGGTGGCGCCGGACCGCGATCGCTCCGGGGCCAGCAATTCGCTCACCCTCGATGCGCCGTTGCGGGTTTTTCCGATGGACAACGGCTATTTTCGCGTGGCTGGCACCCCGACCGATTGCGTGCATCTGGCGCTCGCCGGGCTGCTCGACGAGGAGCCGGACATCGTGGTTTCCGGCATCAACAATTCGGCCAACCTCGGCGACGACGTGATCTATTCGGGCACGGTTTCGGCCGCCATGGAAGGACGATTCCTGGGATTGCCGGCGATCGCGGTGTCGCTGGTCACCCAGGATCACAAGGGCCTGCATTACGAGTCGGCCGCCAACGCGGTGCTGCTGCTGATGCAGCGTTTGCTGGTCGATCCGCTGCCTGCCGACACGATTCTCAACGTGAACGTGCCGGATCGGCCCTGGGCCGACATCGCAGGCTTCGAAGTGACCCGACTCGGTCGACGCCATCGTTCCGCACCATCGATTGCACAAACCGATCCGCGCGGCCGGCCGATCTGGTGGATCGGACCGGCGGGCGAGGTGGACGATGCCGGCCCGGGCACCGATTTCAACGCGGTGCATCGCGGGTTTGTCTCGGTGACGCCGATCCACGTCGACCTGACCCGGTTCCAGGCGCTGGAGAAAGTCAGCAGCTGGATGCAGGTGTTGAGCGACGACATGGCGGCCAGCCGCAGTGCCGGCGACGAGATTGCCAACCATGAGGCCGCCTGAGCGATGACTGTCTATCCGCTGCCGGCGGCCGCACTCAAGGGAGAGGGAATGACCTCGCAGCGCGCGCGCGATCGCCTCGTGAGTACCCTGAAAGAGGGTGGCATTCGGGACCTGAGAGTGATCGACGTGATCCGCAACATTCCACGCCATCACTTCATCGACCAGGCGCTGCATTCGCGTGCCTACGAAAATACCGCATTGCCGATCGGCCACGGCCAGACCATTTCGCAGCCGTGGGTGGTGGCGCGCATGACCGAGGCGTTGCTGGAGCCGTTCGACGGGCAACAGGGCTTGCCGCAGAAAGTGCTGGAGATCGGTACCGGCTCGGGTTACCAGGCGGCGGTACTGGCCGCGCTGGTGCCGCAGTTGTTCACCGTCGAACGGATCGAGGAGTTGTTGCGTCAGGCACGCCGTCGTTTTCGGCAGCTCGGCCTGGGCAACGTACGCACCCGTCACGACGACGGCAAACTCGGCTGGCCGGACGAAGCGCCGTTCGATGCGATCATCCTCACCGCTGCCGGCGACACCGTTCCCACCCGGATCCTCGACCAACTCGGTCCGACCGGCGTGCTGGTGGCGCCGGTGGGTTCACCGAGCCGGCAGACGCTGATCCGGATGCGTGGCGACGGGCAGGGTGATTTTGTCCAGGAAGAACTGGGGGCGGTCAGTTTCGTGCCGTTGCTGGGTGGAATCGGCTGATGCGGTTGTTTGGCGAACTTACCGACCGGTTGTTGCACAAACACCATTGGAGGGATCAGCCGGATCCGCTGCGGGTGTGGTGGTTCTGGTGGCATCGAACGCCAACCGGCGCCGTCGCATGAAAAAGCCGATACGCCTCGGTATGCTGGCGAGCATGGATCGTTATCTTCAACAACTGGCGATGGTTGCCGTCATCCTGCTGCTCGCCGCTTGCGGCACCATGCCGAATACGGTCTCGGTTGAACCCGTGGATGGTGGTGCCTACAGCCGTGCAGGCGGCGCAGTGATGCCGGCCGCCCGTACCCCCATTCCTGGTGGCTACTACGTCGTGGTGCGGGGAGACACGTTGTATTCGATTGCCTTCCGCAACGGAGTGGATTTTCGCGATCTGGCGCAGTGGAACGCGATTGCCGCGCCATACACGATCTGGCCGGGACAGCGACTGAGGCTGTCGCCCTCGCGCAACGCAGGCATTGCGCACGATGTCAGCGGGCCCGCCCATCCCGCACCGGTGTTCGTGCCGGTGCGGACTGCGTCTCCGGCATCCAGCACTGCGACAGCGCCGGAACGGCATGTCGCCGCAAAGGCGAAGCCTGCAACGCCTGTCACCAGTGCAACGGCGGCTGTTGCCCACGCGCAGCGGCCGGATGCTGCTGCGCGGCCGGTTGTCAGCAGCGCCTCACGGGCCGTCAGCGGGGTGACCTGGCGTTGGCCGGCCGAAGGCAGCGTGATTACGCGATTCCAGAGCGGCGATGCGATCCCCGGCATCGAAATCGCCGGCAAGTCGGGTGATCCGGTGCGGGCGGCGGCTGACGGTGTGGTGGTCTACAGCGGCAACGGGCTGGTCGGCTACGGCGAGCTGGTGATCATCAAGCACAGTGACAGTTTCCTGTCGGCCTACGGCCACAACCGCAAACGACTGGTCAAGGAGGGCGAGCGGGTCACTGCCGGCCAGGAAATTGCCGAGATGGGTTCCACGGGCGCCTCGCGCAACGAGCTGGAATTCCAGATTCGCAAGGATGGCAATCCGGTCGATCCGCTCACCTATCTGCCGTCGCGCTGAGGGCCGCGACCGGATTGCGGCCTGGTTGATCGATGCCCTGACCGGACCCGGTCGCGGTTCCAGGTGCGCGCCTGCGACCGGATCAGCCCGGCAGAATGAATCCGGCGACAACCTTGCGGCCTTCGCTGGCCAGCAGGTTGTAGGTACGTGCCGCAGCGGCGTTGTCCATCACTTCGATGCCGATGCCCTTGCGCAGGAAGCCGGCCAGGAATGCCGCCATCGGAAAGACCTGTTGCTGTCCCGTACCCAGGATCACCAACTCCGGCTGAAGCGCCAGCAGGTTTTCGACATGGCTGGCATCGAGCGCATGAGCGTTGTCGACGCGCCAGTGTTCGATCACCTGGTCCGGCGCGAGCAGGAAACTGTGGCCGAGTTCGCGGTCGCTCAAGGTGACGCTGCCGGCACTCACCCGGCGCACGAACAGGTAGCCTTCGGGACGGTTGAGCGACAGATCCATCAGGGCCTCCTCAACGCCGCAACTCTAGCGTGGCAGGGCAATTTTCGGTTCGTCGGCGTTGCGGCGGAACAGCACGACCACGTGACCGATCTGATGGATTTTTTCCGCCCGGGTACCTTCGGTCAGGAAGTCGACCTGCGCCTGCCGCTCGTCCTTGTCGCCGCCGGACAGTTTCACCTTGACCAGCTCGTGAATGTCCAGCGCCAGGTTCAGTTCCTTCACCACGGCCGCGGTGGCACCCTTGTTGCCGAGCAGGACAACCGGGCTCAAGTCATGGGCGAGGCTGCGCAGGTAGCGGTTCTGCGAGGAGGAAAGGGCCATGCGACAGTGCTCGATTCGCGGTAAATGAACGGGTAAGGGTATCATGCAACGTACCTCTGCCCAATCCGTGACCGAAGACGACATGGCCCGTAGCAAAAGCAGTGCAGTATGGCTGCGCGAACATTTCAACGACGCATACGTCAAGAAGGCCCAGGCCGAGGGCCTGCGTTCGCGTGCGGTCTACAAACTGGAGGAACTGATCGCGCATGACCGCCTGCTCAAACCGGGCATGAACGTGGTCGACCTCGGCGCCGCGCCGGGCAGCTGGTCGCAACTGGTGCGCAACCGTCTGGGCGATACCGGCAAGGTATTTGCGCTGGATATCCTGCCGATGCAGAGCATTGCCGGGGTGGATTTCCTGCAGGGCGATTTCCGCGAGGAGTCGGTGCTGCGTGAGCTGGAGGCCCGCTTGAACGGACAAAAGCTGGATCTTGTACTGTCGGATCTGGCCCCCAATATGAGTGGTGTGGCGCTGGCCGACCAGATCCGGGCAATGGACCTGGCCGATCTGGCTCTTGATTTCAGCCGACAGTGGCTCAAGCCAGGCGGGTCGTTCCTGATCAAGTTGTTTCAGGGCGTCGGTTTTGACCAATACTTGCGCAGCTTGCGCGTGGAGTTCACCCGCGTGACGATGCGTAAACCTAAGGCCTCTCGCGCCCGTTCGCGTGAGGTATACGCGCTGGCGGTCGGGCTCAAGCCCTCCGCAGCGCAACCGGGCGAGAACCGTGCATGAATGAAACAGCGAAAAATGTGTTGCTCTGGGTGATCATCGCAGTGGTTCTGTTCACCGTCTTCCAGAGCTTCAATCCGCGGGGGGCGGCGTCTTCGGACCTGCCGTACAGCACGTTCGTGCAGAGCGTGGACAGCGGCAACGTGGCCACTGCCACGATCAGTGCCGATCAGCCGGCCACCATCAGCGGCAAGCTGAAGGATGGCAGCGTGTTCCGCACGGTGGCGCCCATGCTCGGTTTTTCCACCAACGCGGTGGTCAATCAGATGCAGGAAAAGGGGGTCGAGGTTCGCCAGGATCCATCCGAGGGCTTCTCGCTGATTGGGTTGCTGGTGAGCTGGCTGCCGGTTCTGCTGATTGTCGGCGTGTTCATCTGGTTCATGCGCCAGATGCAGTCCGGCGGTGGCGGCCGCGGCGCGATGAGTTTCGGCCGTTCGCGCGCCAAGCTGCAGGGTGAGGATCAGGTCAAGGTCAATTTCAGCGATGTTGCCGGCTGCGACGAGGCCAAGGAGGAAGTCGGCGAGCTGGTCGAGTTCCTGCGCGACCCGGGCCGCTTCCAGAAACTCGGCGGCAAGATTCCGCGCGGCGTGCTGATGGTCGGTCCGCCCGGTACCGGCAAGACCCTGCTGGCGAAGGCGATCGCCGGCGAAGCGAAGGTGCCGTTTTTCTCCATCTCCGGTTCCGACTTCGTCGAAATGTTCGTCGGCGTGGGCGCCAGCCGCGTGCGCGACATGTTCGAGCAGGCCAAGAAACACGCGCCGTGCATCATCTTCATCGACGAGATCGATGCGGTCGGCCGTCATCGCGGCGCCGGATTGGGCGGTGGTCACGACGAACGCGAGCAGACGCTCAATCAGCTGCTGGTCGAGATGGACGGTTTCGAGGGCACCGAAGGGGTCATCGTGATCGCCGCGACCAACCGTCCCGACGTGCTGGATCCGGCACTGCTGCGGCCGGGTCGGTTCGATCGCCAGGTCGTGGTGGGCTTGCCCGATGTGCGCGGCCGCGAGCAGATACTCAAGGTGCACATGCGCAAGGTGCCGACCGCCAGCGATGTGAACGCGATGACGATTGCGCGCGGCACGCCCGGATTCTCCGGTGCCGACCTGGCCAACCTGGTCAACGAGGCGGCGCTGTTCGCCGCGCGCGAGAATGCCCGCGAAGTTCGCATGAGCCACCTGGACAATGCGCGCGACAAGATTCTGATGGGTACCGAACGTCGCTCAATGGCGATGAGCGAGGACGAGAAGAAGCTCACGGCTTATCACGAGGCGGGCCACGCCATCGTGGGTCGACTGGTGCCCGAGCATGATCCGGTCTACAAGGTGACGATCATTCCGCGCGGTCGTGCGCTGGGCGTCACCATGTATCTGCCCGAAGGCGACAAATACAGCATCAATCGCGTGGCGATCCAGTCGCAATTGTGTTCGCTGTATGGTGGCCGGGTGGCCGAAGAACTGATTTTCGGTGCCGACAAGGTCACCACGGGCGCCTCCAACGATATCGAGCGCGCCACCAAGATGGCGCGCAACATGGCGACCAAATGGGGCCTGTCCGACGAACTCGGGCCGATCACCTATGGCGAGGACGAGGATGAGGTGTTCCTGGGGCGCTCGGTGACCCAGCACAAGAGCATCTCCAACGAGACCGCGAGCAAGATCGATGAGGTAGTGCGTGGCATTCTTGACCGTGCCTTTGCGCGCAGCAGGGAGCTGCTGACCGCCAATCTCGACAAGCTGCATGCGATGGCCGACGCATTGCTGCAGTACGAGACGATCGATGCACACCAGATCGACGATATCATGGCCGGGCGCATACCCGGGCCTCCGGCAGAATGGACAAAGAGTGCCGCGACGGGCGCGAGCCCGCCACCGCCGCCGCCGAAGGGCGACGCCGGATCGACGGTGGGGAAAGTCGGTGGGCCGGCCGCGCAGAGTCGCAATGGACCGACAGGCTGCTAGGTGTGGCTGGCTATATCGTGTGGCAGCGCAAGGATCCGACAGGCTGCTGATGAGACCGCATGTTTTCCTGTTCGATCCGGCTTTGCTGCGTGCTGCCGCTCGCGCATCCACGACGAAGTCACTTGCCACACCGTGTTTGCGCCGTGCAACAGCGTCGCTGGGATTTTTTTGACGAAAAGAGTTGACGCATGAGGGCGGAGTCTGAATAATTCCGTCTCTTGCTTCACCGAACCGATGCTCATGCATCGCGATGGCGAAGCGGGTTTTGCAGTGCGCCCGTAGCTCAGTTGGATAGAGTACCTGGCTACGAACTAGGTGGTCGGGAGTTCGAATCTCTCCGGGCGCACCATTTTTATTCGGTGAGGCGGGGTGCTTGCGCCCCGTTTTGTTTTCACGGAGAACTTGCGAGGACGCACGATCTCTGCGAAAGCAGGTGATTCGGAATCACGGTGTGCTTCGATGCGGATTGACTGAGTGCGGAGTCACCCGTAACATTCGAGGGCTTCGATGACTTGAAGTGTTTGAAGGTTTGTTGCGGGGTATAGCTCAGTCTGGTAGAGCGTTGCGTTTGGGACGCAAAAGTCGGGGGTTCGAATCCCTCTACCCCGACCAGCGATGCGCTTTGCCGGCGTTGACTGCGCCTGTAGCTCAACCGGATAGAGCATCGGCCTTCTAAGCCGAGGGTTGCAGGTTCGAGTCCTGTCGGGCGCACCAGTTTGAGGATTTATGGTGGGTGTAGCTCAGTTGGTTAGAGTCCCGGATTGTGATTCCGGTTGTCGTGGGTTCGAATCCCATCACCCACCCCAGTTTCAGCTCCAGCCACGAGCTGCAAATCAGTTCATGGGCCGTTAGCTCAGTTGGTAGAGCAGTTGACTCTTAATCAATTGGTCGAAGGTTCGAATCCTTCACGGCCCACCAATCAAGCCAGGACGCCGATCGCTTGCGATCGGCGTCCTGCGTTATTCTGACCGGAATCCGGTTGAGGGCGCGCAAGGCGGCTCGTGGCCGGATGCCTGTCTACGCGCTGGAAAGCCCGCCGATGCTCGTTGCCGCAAGACAAAAGCTGCCGTCGCTCTCAACGCGCTTGTGCTGTGCGCTTGTGCAACCGTAAAATGTTCTGCTTTCGTACAAGGGAATCATCGACTTAGGCGGGCGTGGCAAATGCCGGCTGGAAGGGGGAGTCGGGCGAGCCCTGCCGACTGCATCCGTTTCTGGATCCTGCGGTTGGGCGCGTCTGGTGATGGCGGCATGCGAGAGTGGCGGAATTGGTAGACGCACCAGATTTAGGTTCTGGCGGTTAACCCCGTGGGGGTTCGAGTCCCCCCTTTCGCACCATGCCCATGATTTTCATTTTTTGCAGGCGGCACAGCCGCCATGGTGCCTGCAGCTGGCCCATAACATCAGGTAGTACCAGGAGACGTCATGCAGGTTTCGGTTGAGAACATCGGCACGCTCGAGCGCAAGCTCACGGTAAAGTTTCCCGCGGAGCGCTTCGAGACGCAGGTCAGCGCACGCATCGCGGAAATGGGCCGTACGGTTCGTCTGAAGGGTTTTCGTCCGGGCAAGGTGCCCGTCACGGTGATCCGGCAGCGCTTTGGCGAACAGGTGCGTGGCGAGGTGTTGTCCGACCTGATCGGCAGCACGCTGCGTGAGGCGGTGGAACTGGAGAGGCTGCAGCCGATTGCCAGCCCGGCGATCAACACCACGGGCAAGCCGGAAAACGGCGAAATCGCGTATACCGCCACTTTCGAGGTCATGCCGGAGTTCCCCGACGTCGACGTGGCTGCACTCGAGATCAGCCGGCCGATGGCGGTGGTGACCGACGCGGATATCGACAAGATGCTGGAAACCCTGCGTCAGCAGCGCCGCAGTTTCAATGAGGTCGATCGCGCTTCAGCCGATGGCGATTTCGTGATGTTCGAATACGCTGCCATGGCGGGGGACTACCGTTTTCCGAACGAGGGCCTGGAGCGTGCGGGCAGCGTGCTTGGTTCGGGCACGTTGTTCAAGGCGCTGGACGAGGCGCTGGTCGGCCGCAAGGCCGATGACAGCTTCACCGTCGAAGTCATCTTCCCGGAAGATTTCCGCAACGAGCAACTGGCCGGCAAGACCGCCAGCGTGAGCTTCAACATCATCAAGGTGCAGGAGCCGAAGCTGCCCGAGGTCGATGCGGAATTTGCCAAGCTCTTCGGCATCGACGACGGCAACCTGGATACCTTCAGGCAGGAGGTTCGCGCGAATCTCGAGCGGGAGCTGAAGGCTGCGCTGATGGCGCGTCTGAAATCCGAGGTTGCGCAGAAGCTGGCCGATGCGCACGCCGAACTGGACGTGCCCAGGCTGATGGTCCAGTCCGAGGCGAAGAGCCTGGCTGCCGGCAATATGCCGCAGGGCCAGGAGCCACCGCCCCAGCTGATCGAGTCTGCCCTGCCGATCGCGCGCAAGCGGGTGATCGCCGGCCTGTTGATGGGCGAGATCGCGCGCAAGCAGTCGATGGTGGTCGACCGCAAGCGCGTTGCCGAACAGCTCGCCGCGATCGCGTCGACCTACGAGGAACCGGAGAAAGTCATTGAACTCTACAACAGCGACCCCCAACTGATGTCAGGGTTGCAGAATCGAGTCATGGAAGATCAGGTGGCGGAGTGGGTGGCCGAACACGCCAGAACCACCTTGCAGGATCTGAGCTTTGACGACGTGATGCGCCCAGCCAACGCCTGAGCCGTTGTGTCAGGCGTCCATCAACCGGAGAGCTGCAAACATGGCCATGGATCCGATCCAGAACCTCAATTTGGTGCCGATGGTCGTCGAGCAGACCGCTCGCGGCGAGCGCTCCTATGACATTTATTCGCGTCTGCTGAAGGAGCGGGTGATCTTCCTGGTGGGCGAGGTCAACGACCAGGTGGCCAACCTCTTGGTCGCGCAGCTGCTTTTTCTGGAGTCGGAAAATCCGGACAAGGACATTCACTTCTACATCAACAGCCCCGGTGGCGCAGTGACCGCCGGCCTGGCGATTTACGACACCATGCAGTTCATCAAGCCGGACGTCAGCACGATGTGCATCGGCCAGGCGTGCAGCATGGGTTCGCTGCTGCTGATGGCCGGTGCCAAGGGTAAACGGTTCTCGTTGCCCAATTCACGCATCATGATCCATCAGCCCTCCGGTGGAACCCAGGGCCAGGCGACCGACATCGAGATTCAGGCGCGAGAAATTCTGTATATGCGTCAACGTCTTAATCAGATCTACGTCGATCATACGGGGCAGCCGATCGAGAAGATCGAGCTGGACATGGAGCGCGATCGCTTCATGAACCCGGCCGATGCCAAGGTTTACGGCCTGATCGATGAAGTGCTGAACAAGCGCGCCGGCGAGTCCGTCAAATCGGCCTGATTCTCAAACCTTGCCCGAATGGCACTTCCTCAGTAGCGCTGTCATCCCCGCTCTCGCGGGAATGACGAAAAACAGGATTTCGCGCTTACGTTAAGTGCCATCCACACCTTATCCCGAGAGTCGCCGGGGCAATCGCGCGTCTGCAGGCAGAAGCGGGGCGCTGTGGTATTCTCGCGACGCATTCAGATTTACCAGTGGGATCGAAAGTATGAGCGACGACCGGCAGGGGCGTTCCAGCGACAGCGGCAAGATTCTCTATTGCTCCTTCTGTGGCAAGAGCCAGCATGAAGTGCGCAAGCTGATCGCGGGTCCGTCCGTGTTCATCTGCGACGAGTGCGTGGAACTGTGCAACGACATCATTCGCGAAGAGCTGGAAGAAAAAGCCGCTTCCGGGCGCACCCAGTTGCCCAAGCCACGCGAAATCCGCGAATCGCTTGATCAGTACGTGGTGGGTCAGACCCGGGCCAAGAAAGCATTGGCGGTGGCGGTGTACAACCACTACAAGCGGATCGAGTCACGCCAGAAAAGCGATGACATCGAACTGGCCAAATCCAACATTCTGCTGATCGGCCCGACCGGTTCGGGCAAGACCTTGCTGGCCGAAACGCTGGCGCGGCTGCTCAATGTGCCGTTCACCATTGCCGACGCCACCACGTTGACGGAAGCGGGCTACGTGGGTGAGGATGTCGAAAACATCATCCAGAAGCTGTTGCAGAAGTGCGACTACGACGTCGAAAAGGCGCAGTCGGGCATCGTCTACATCGACGAGATCGACAAGATCTCGCGCAAGAGCGAGAACCCCTCGATCACCCGTGACGTGTCCGGCGAAGGCGTGCAGCAGGCATTGCTGAAGCTGATCGAAGGCACGCTTGCTTCGGTACCGCCACAGGGCGGGCGCAAGCACCCGCAGCAGGAGTTCCTGCAGGTCGACACGAAGAACATACTGTTCATCTGCGGCGGTGCGTTCGCGGGTCTCGAAAAGGTGATCCAGCAGCGCTCCGAGAACACCAGTATCGGGTTCTCCGCCGAAGTGCGCAGCAAGGAGCGTACGGAGAATCTGGGCAAGGTGTTGGCCGACGTGGAGCCGGCCGACCTGGTGCGTTTCGGCCTGATTCCTGAGTTCGTGGGGCGTCTGCCGGTGGTCGCCACACTCGATGAGCTGGACGAGGATGCCTTGGTCAAGATACTCACCGAACCGAAGAATGCCGTCACCAAGCAGTTCAAGAAGCTGTTCGAAATGGAAGAGGCGGAGCTGGAGTTCCGGCCCGAGGCATTGCAGGCCATTGCCCGCAAGGCACTCAAGCGCAAGACGGGTGCCCGCGGCCTGCGTACCATCCTTGAACAGGTGCTGCTCGATACCATGTACGAGTTGCCCTCACTCGAGCACGTCAGCAAAGTGGTGGTGGATGATGCGGTGATCGATGGTCAGGCCGAGCCCTACCTGATTTACCGCGGCAACCTGCAGCAGCGCATTGCCAGCGACGGCGCCGGCGCTGCCTGATCGCCGGAGGGTGGTTGCAAAGATGACGGCTCCGGTGATTTCACCGGAGCCGTCATCTTTTTCAGGCGCAGGCGCACCTTGACTGGTCGCTCGGCCGCCTCCACTTGACGTGCAGATAGACCCGGCGCAGTGTCGGGATGAACCTTGATCCGATTTCCTGAAGGGACCCTCTTCAATGGCCAAGAACACTTCCCTTCCTCCAGCTGCGGATGCCCTGCCGGTGCTGCCATTGCGCGACGTGGTGGTTTATCCGCACATGGTCATCCCCCTGTTTGTCGGTCGCGACAAGTCCATGCGTGCCCTCGAACGTGCCATGGAAGGCGAACGACAGATCCTGCTGGTGGCGCAGAAAAGTCCGGACATCGACGATCCGCAGATCGCCGACCTGCACGGGATCGGCACGCTGGCCGGTGTGCTGCAACTGCTCAAATTGCCCGATGGTACCGTCAAGGTGCTGGTCGAGGGGCAGTCGCGGGTCAGCATCGAGAATTACCAGGAAACGGGTGGCATGCTCACCGCCGGTTTCCACGTGATCGAGCCTGTCTACAACGCCAAGGATCGCGAGCTTGATGTGGTGTCGAACACGTTGATTTCGCTGTTCGAGCAACTGGTCAAGCAGAGCCGCAAATTGCCGCCGGAAGTACTGGCCAGCCTGTCGGGGATCGACGATCCCTCGCGTGTCGCCGATTCCATTGCCGCACATCTCTCCGTACGCATGGACGACAAGCAGAAAGTGCTGGAAACAGCCGATGTGGGTCAGCGACTGGAACTGCTGATCGGATTGGTCGACAGCGAGATGGATTTGCAGCTGGTTGAAAAGCGCATCCGCGGGCGGGTGAAATCGCAGATGGAGAAGAGCCAGCGCGAGTATTACCTCAACGAGCAGATGAAGGCGATCCAGAAGGAGCTTGGCGACAACGAGGACGGCACCAACGAACTCGATGAGCTGCAGAAGAAGATCGAGTCATCCGGCATGCCCAAGGCAGTACTCGGCAAGGCTCGGCAGGAATTCAGCAAGCTCAAGCAGATGTCGCCGATGTCGGCCGAAGCGACCGTGGTGCGCAATTATCTCGACTGGCTGGTCGGCGTGCCGTGGAACAAGCGCAGCAAGGTGCGCAAGGATCTGCAGATGGCGCAGGAAGTACTCGATACCGATCACTTCGGGCTGGAAAAGGTCAAGGAGCGCATCCTCGAATACCTGGCCGTGCAACAGCGGGTAAGCGTGATGAAGGGGCCGATCCTGTGCCTGGTCGGGCCGCCCGGCGTGGGCAAGACCTCACTGGGGCAATCGATCGCCAAGGCCACCAACCGGAAGTTCGTGCGCATGAGCCTGGGCGGCGTGCGTGACGAGGCCGAGATACGCGGGCATCGGCGGACCTACATCGGTTCGCTGCCTGGTCGAATCGTGCAGAACATCAGCAAGGCGGGTGCCAGAAACCCGCTGTTCGTACTCGACGAGATCGACAAGATGTCGATGGATTTCCGCGGCGACCCGTCGTCGGCGCTGCTCGAGGTACTCGACCCCGAGCAGAACCATGCCTTCAACGATCATTACCTGGAGGTCGACCTGGACCTGTCCGAGGTGATGTGGATCGCCACCGCCAACACCTTGAACATCCCCGGGCCACTGCTGGACCGCATGGAGGTCATCCGCATTCCCGGTTACACCGAAGACGAAAAGCTTGGCATCGCACGGAAATACCTGCTGCCCAAGCAGCTCAAGGCCAATGGCCTCAAGTCCGAGGAGCTCAATGTCGACGAGGAGGCATTGCGTGACATCGTGCGTTACTACACGCGCGAAGCAGGCGTGCGCAACCTGGAGCGCGAAATTTCCAAGATCTGCCGCAAGGTGGTCAAGGAGCTAACGCTGGGTGAGGTCAAGAAGGCCAAGGCGGGGCGTTCCACCGCAGCGAGCACAGAGGCAAAGCCCAAGTCGAAGTCTGTCGTCGGCCGGGTCAAGGTCGGTTCGGGCAATCTCGGCCATTACCTGGGCGTTCGGCGCTTCGATTTCGGGCGCAAGGAGTTGCAGAACGAGGTCGGCCTGGTCACCGGACTTGCCTGGACGCAGGTCGGTGGCGAATTGCTCAGCATCGAAGGCTCGGTCGTTGCCGGCAAGGGCAGGCTGGTGCACACCGGACAGCTTGGCGACGTCATGAAGGAGTCGATCCAGGCCGCGCTGTCGGTGGTGCGTGCGCGTGCCGATCGATGGGGAATCGACCCGGAGTTTCACCAGAAACTCGATGTGCATATCCACGTACCCGAAGGCGCCACGCCGAAAGACGGTCCCAGCGCGGGTGTCGCGATGTGCACGGCGCTGGTTTCCGCGTTGACCAAGGTACCCGTTCGTTCCGAAGTGGCCATGACCGGCGAGATCACCTTGCGCGGGCGTGTATTGCCCATCGGTGGCCTGAAGGAAAAATTGCTGGCGGCGCATCGTGGCGGTATCACCACGGTGATCATTCCCGACGAGAACAAGAAGGACCTGGCCGACATGCCGGCCAACATCACCTCCTCGCTGGAGATCCATCCGGTGCGCTGGATTGACGAAGTGCTTGATATTGCACTGGAACGTCCATTGCATCCGAACCCGGTGAACGACGAGGCTGCCGCGGTGCCCGTGGAAGATGCGCCGGAAGTGCATTCGCGAACGCACTGATCGACCCGCCCAAGAGACACGCAAAGCCCCGCACAGGCGGGGCCTTCTTCCGCCGATTCAGGGGCTCGGTGCGACAGGGGTCGTGTTTAGTCTTCCGGCGTCCGTTTTGCAAGCGATTTCGTTCGACCCGGATTCGCCACAACCGTTGATGCAGCTTGTGTTGCGGATACCAGCAAGGCACTGGTATAAAGGTGATACCGCAGTCCCGGCGGCTACTTGTGAGCGCAGCGATGCGGGGTCGCGTATAAGGTACCTGGCAGGCCAACCATCCATGCCGACGTTGTCTCGTTTCAGACTTGCACGTTGGTCGAAATCCGAAGAAGGGAGTTTTTCAATGAATAAAACTGATCTGATCAATGCCATCGCCGAGAAGGCCGAGCTCACCAAGGCTGATGCTGGTCGCGCGCTCGAGGCTTTTTTCGAGACTGTGCAGAAGACGTTGAAGAAGGGGGATGATGTGTCGGTGGTGGGTTTCGGTACGTTCACCGTGCGCAAGCGGGCTGCCCGCGTCGGCCGCAATCCACGTACCAATGAAGCGATCAAGATCAAGGCTTCCAAGGTGCCGGCTTTCAAGGCTGGCAAGACCCTCAAGGATGCCCTAAACTAAGCGGCTGTTCGCTTGGTTTCGGGGTGCTTAGCTCAGCGGTAGAGCGTCGCCCTTACAAGGCGGTGGTCGTAGGTTCGATCCCTACAGCACCCACCAGTTAGTGCGGAGCGGTAGTTCAGCTGGTTAGAATGCTGGCCTGTCACGCCGGAGGTCGCGGGTTCGAGTCCCGTCCGCTCCGCCACAGTTCGCAAGGGCGCCCCGGTGGCGCCCTTGGCGTTTGGGCGATGTGCGTCGGCTTGGCGACTTGTTGCTTACAATGCGCGACAGGCTCCCGGATTCGCCACAATCCAGATTGCAGGAAGATTTCGATGCTGCAGGCAATACGTAACAAGATGCATGGATGGCCGTCCGTCATCGTTCTCGGTATCGCTGTTCTGGCCATGTCGCTGTTCGGCATGCAGAGCTACTTCACGTCGCGCAATGAAACGTTCGTGGCGAAGGTCGGCAAGCATGAAATCGATCAGCGCGCCTTTCAGGATCGCATGAACCAGTTGCGGCAGCAGGAAAGTGCCCGTGAAGGGGATAAATTCGACCCAAGCATCTTCGAAAAGCCCGAAATCAAGCAGCGTGTGCTGGATGGCCTCATCGACCAGCAGCTGCTGCTGAAGGCCAACGATGACTGGGGCCTGCGGGTAGCCGACCAGTCCGTGCGTGATTACATCGCCGGCATCCCGGCACTTCAGTTGAACGGTCAGTTCGACCCGGCCTCCTACCGGGCCTGGCTGGCCAGTCAGCGCAAGACGCCGGAGATGTTCGAGGACGAAGTGCGTACGATGTTGGCTCCCGAGCTGTTGCCCGACGCAATCAACGACAGCACCTTTGCCAGCGATACACAGGTTGACCAGTTCTTCAGCCTGATCTACCAGCGGCGGGATCTGCGCTACTTCGTGTTGCCGCGGCCAACGTTGGCCAACAGCAGGATCACCGATGCCGAAGTCCAGACGTTTTACAAGGCGCATCTGGCCGACTACATGAATCCCGAACAGGTCTCGGTGAAATACATCGAGGTCGATGGCGCCCAACTGAAGCTGGATGCTGTACCGAGCGAGGATGATCTGAAGAAACGCTACGCTGACGAGAAGCAGCGTTTTGTGCAGCCTGAGCAGCGACTCGTTTCGCATATCCTGATCAATGTGCCGGCCAACGCCACGCCCGGTCAGCAGAAGGCAGCATTGGCCAAGGCCGAGAAAATTGCGGCCGAAGCGAACCCTGGCGACTTCGCGAAGCTGGCCGAACGCGATTCCCAGGATCTGGGCTCGCGACGCCAGGGCGGCGATCTGGGCTGGCTGGAAAAGGGCGTGACGAATCCGGCGTTCGAAGCGGCCATGTTCGCGTTGAAGAAAGGCGAGATTTCCAAGCCGATCCTGTCGCCCGATGGCTATCACATCATCTGGCTGCGGGATATCCGCAGTGGCGAATCCAAGCCATTCGCCGAAGTGCGTGACCAATTGGTCAAGGAAGCTTCAGCGGCAGAGCGTGATCGCAAGTACAACGAAGTCGCCGGCAAGCTGTCCGACAATACCTATCAGAATCCGTCGTCGCTGGAGCCGGCTGCCACGGCCCTGGGCCTTCCGATCAAGAGCACTCCACTGTTTTCACGCAAGGGCGGCGTTGGCCTGGCGGCCAACCCCAAGGTGGTCGCCGCGGCGTTTTCCGACGACGTTCTGGTGCAGGGCAACAATTCCGGATTGATCGACCTGGGCAACGACCATTCGGTGGTGATCCGCGTCGACAAGCATGTTGCAGCAGCGGCGCGTCCGCTGGCCGAGGTGCGTGCCGATGTGGAGAAACGGATTCTGGACCAGCGCGTTGCCGCGGCGGCCAGAAAACAGGCGGACGATGCGCTTGAGCGCCTGCGCAAGGGCGAGTCGATGGCGACTGTTGCGGCATCGTTGGGGGCCAGCCTCAAGAGCGAGAGCGGGGTGGTTCGCGGGCAGTCCGCTACGCCGGCCCCGCTGCTCAAGGAAGCTTTCCTGCTGCCGCACCCGGTGAAAGGCAGACCACAGTTCGCCGTGGTGGACATGACGGCAGGCAATTACGCCTTGCTGGCTGTGGACAAAGTGCAAGGCGGCGATCTGTCCAAGGTCACGCCACAACAACGCAAGGCACTGCAGCAGCAGATGGCGCAGGCTTACGGCTCCGAGGCCACGCGCGAATTGGTTGAATGGCTGAAGGCAAAGACCGAAATCAAGGTCAACAAGAATCTGATGTAGGCGTCTTCCTGGCTGACAGTTGAGCGGGACTTGCCTCCGCTCAACCGGTGCTGGCTGGTGGCATGCTCAATCCGTCGACCGCTTCCCTGGCGAGTGGCAGCAGGCCCTCGCCACCCTGCATCAGGTGGGTCTTCAGTTCACGGCGCATCACCGGATCCCAGAATCGGGTCAGGTGATCGCGCACACCGTGCACGGCAGTGGCATGATCCGGTTCGACCGCGAAATAGGCCGCAATGTCGTTGGCCATGCCGATGAGTCGTTCGATGTTCATGTCAGCTCCTGCCTGGTCGCGGAAAGCAGGCGGTGGGGATGGGTGTAGACATTGTGGGTGCCGGGTCGCGCGAAACCGATCAGGGTGACGCCGGCGCTGCGTGCCAGTTCGATCGCCAGCGCGGTGGGTGCGGAGATCGCTGCAAGCAGCGTGACGCCGGCACTGGCGGCCTTGGTGACCATTTCGTAACTGGCGCGACTGGTCACCAGCGCCATGCCGTCGTTCGGGTCGATGTCGCGGTGGCGCATGGCGCCGATCAGTTTGTCCAACGCGTTGTGGCGTCCGACATCCTCGCGTACCAGCACGATCTGTCCGCTGTGGTCGGCCCAAGCGGCGGCGTGCACGGCGCCGGTGGCGGCATTCATCGGCTGCCGGGTCTGCAACTGGGCCAGTGCCTGTTCCAGCGCGTCCGGCGCGAAGGTACGGCCAGCGTCGACCGCGGCCGGCTGGCGCACGGCCTGCTCCAGATCGCGCGTACCGCAGATGCCGCAGCCGCTGCGGCCCGGCAGCAGGCGTTCGCGTGCGCGACCGGGTTGCGCGACCGGGGTATCCTCGGCGACGCGTATCGCCAACTCGATGCCTTCGAGCAGGGTGCGGACCTGCACTTGCAGCAGTTGTGCCGGGGTATCGATCAGGCCCTCGCTGAGCGAGAACCCCAGCGCGAAATCCTCCAGGTCATGCGGTGTCGCCATCATCACGGCAAACGATGTGCCGTTGTAGACCATCGCCAGCGGGACCTCCTCGGCGACGCAGTCGTTCGCGTGCACCGACTGGCCATGCCGCCAGCGGTCGACCGGGCGCGTGACGAATCCGGCATGGGGTACGGCATCGGCATCGGTGTCGGGCATGTCATGCCGGGGACTGGCCAAGCGTATCCGCCGGCTGGGCCTGATCCAGCAATGCCTGCTGCTGGTCCGAAAATGCATGGAAACGCTTTTGCCAATCCGAGGGCTGGCTGACGCGGGTGACCTGGACCGCAGTGACCTTGTACTCGGGGCAGTTGGTGGCCCAGTCGGAGTTCTCGGTGGTGATGACGTTGGCGCCGGAGCCGGGGAAGTGGAAGGTGGTGTAGACCACGCCGGGCTGCATGCGTTCGGAAATCATCGCGTGCAGCACGGTATCGCCCGAGCGGCTGCGGATGCCGACCCAGTCGCCATCGGCGATGCCGCGCTCCTCGGCATCGTGCGGGTGGATTTCCAGGCGGTCCTCGTCGTGCCACATCACGTTGGCGGTACGCCGTGTCTGCGCGCCGACGTTGTACTGGCTGAGAATGCGACCGGTAGTGAGGATCAGCGGATGTTCGGCGTCGACCTTCTCCGAGGTGGGTACGTACTCGGTGAGCATGAAGCGCCCTTTGCCGCGCACGAATTCACCCACGTGCATTACCGGCGTGCCGTCGGGATGATCTTCGTTGCACGGCCACTGGACCGAGCCGAGCCGGTCGATCTTGTCGAAGCTCATGCCATGGAAGGTGGGGGTCAGGCGCGCGATCTCGTCCATGATTTCCGATGCGTGGCTGTAGTTCATCGGATAGCCCATCGCCTGCGCCAGTTTCTGGGTGATCTCCCAGTCGGCGTAGCCGGCCTTGGGCGCCATCACCTTGCGCACGCGCGACACGCGCCGCTCGGCGTTGGTGAAGGTGCCGTCCTTTTCCAGGAACGAACTGCCGGGCAGGAACACGTGGGCGTATTTGGCCGTCTCGTTGAGGAACAGGTCCTGCACCACGATGCATTCCATCGCGCTCAACGCCGCGGTGACGTGCTGGGTATCCGGATCGGACTGGGCAATGTCCTCGCCTTCGATGTACAGACCGCGGAAGCTGCCGTCCAGCGCCGCCTCGAACATGTTGGGGATGCGCAGCCCGGGCTCGCCCAGCAGCGGCACGCCCCAGTCCTTTTCGAACAGTGCGCGGGTGGCGGCGTCGCCCACGTGCCGGTAGCCGGGGAATTCGTGCGGGAACGAACCCATGTCGCACGAACCCTGCACGTTGTTCTGGCCGCGCAGCGGATTCACGCCCACGCCCTCGCGACCGATGTTGCCGGTGGCCATGGCCAGGTTGGCGATGGCCATCACCGCGGTCGAGCCCTGTGCGTGCTCGGTGACGCCCAGCCCGTAGTAGATCGCGCCGTTGCCGCCGCTGGCATACAGTCTTGCCGCACCGCGTACCAGTGCGGCAGGGACACCGGTTTCGGCTTCCATCGTCTCCGGGCTGTACTTGTCCTGGGCCACGAAGGCGCGCCACTTTTCAAACGCCTCCGGTTCGCAGCGCTGGGCCACGAAATCCCGGTCGACCAGCCCTTCGGTGACGATCACATGCGCCAGCGTGTTGAGCACGGCGACATTGGTGCCGGGCTTCAGCTTGAGGTGGTAGTCGGCACGGATGTGCGGGGTGCGCACCAGATCGATCCGGCGCGGGTCGATCACGATGAGTTTTGCGCCGGCGCGCAGGCGCCGCTTCATCTGTGAGCCGAATACCGGATGGGCGTCGGTGGGGTTGGCGCCGATCACCAGCACGACGTCGGTCTGCTCGATCGAGTCGAAATCCTGGGTCCCGGCCGATTCGCCCAAGGTGGCCTTGAGACCGTAACCGGTCGGCGAATGGCAGACGCGGGCACAGGTATCGACGTTGTTGTTGCCGAAACCGGCGCGCACCAGTTTCTGCACCAGATAGGTTTCCTCGTTGGTGCAGCGCGAGGAGGTGATGCCGCCGATCGAATGCTTGCCGTAGCTGGCCTGCAGCCGCTTGAACTCGCTGGCGACATGGGCGAACGCCTGCTCCCAGCTCACCACCTTCCATGGATCGGAGATCTTCGCCCGGATCATCGGCGTGGTGATGCGGTCCGGATGCGTCGCATAACCGATCGCGAAGCGGCCCTTGACGCAGGAGTGACCATGGTTGGCCTGGCCATCCTTGTTCGGCACCATGCGCACGATTTCCTCGCCCTTCATCTCGGCACGGAAGCTGCAGCCGACGCCGCAGTAGGCGCAGGTGGTGATTACGCTGTGCTCGGCCTGGCCCTTGTCGATCAGGGACTTTTCCGACAGCGTGGCAGTGGGGCAGGCCTGCACGCAGGCACCGCAGGACACGCACTCGGAATCGAGGAAACGGTTGTCCTGGCTGGCCGCCACCTTGGATTCGAAGCCACGGCCCTGGATGGTCAGCGCGAACGTGCCCTGCACCTCGTCGCAGGCGCGCACGC
This sequence comes from Rhodanobacter sp., assembly GCA_004322005.1. GTDB lineage: Bacteria > Pseudomonadota > Gammaproteobacteria > Xanthomonadales > Rhodanobacteraceae > Rhodanobacter. The sequence goes on from SCRF01000026.1 coordinate 50,172, forward strand.
AGCGCGAGCAGGCGATGCATTTGGACGGGTCGAAGGTGAAATAGGGGTTGGATTCGTCCTTCGGCACAAATAGCGGATTCGCGGAGCCGTCGGACTTCTTGGCATAAACATGATTTTCACCGTCATAGCCGTAGCGCACTTCGCGCAGGCCGACTACCCCGGCCATGTCCTGCAGTTCGCAGTGGCCGTTGGCGGGGCAGGTCAGGCAGTCCAGCGGATGGTCGGAGATGTACAGTTCCATCACGCCGCGGCGGATGTCGGCCAGCTTCGGCGTCTGCGTGCTGACCGACATGCCGGCGGCGACCGGCGTGGTGCACGACGCCGGGTAGCCCTTGCGGCCTTCGACCTCGACCAGGCACAACCGGCATGAACCGAACGGTTCGAGCATCTCGCTGGCGCACAGACGGGGGATGTTGATGCCGGCCTGCGCCGCGGCACGCATGATCGAGGTGCCCTCCGGTACGCGCACGGTCTTGCCGTCGATCTGCAGCGCGACCATGGTTTGCGACTTTGCCTTGGGCGTGCCGTAATCGATCTCGACGATGGACAACATGACGCGTTACCTCCTCAGGACGCCTTCTTGTCGGCGGCGCCTGCAAAATCTTCGGGGAAATGGTCCAATGCGCTGAGCACCGGGAACGGCGCCATGCCGCCCAGTGCGCACAGCGAGCCGGCCAGCATGGTCTGGCACAGGTCGCGCAGCAGCACCTCGTTGCGCTCGCGCTCGGCGGCGTTGCCGGCGACGATCCGGTCGATCACCTCCACGCCACGGGTCGAGCCGATGCGGCACGGCGTGCACTTGCCGCACGATTCGATTGCGCAGAATTCCATCGCATAGCGCGCCTGCGCCGCCATGTCGACGCTGTCGTCGAACACCACGATGCCGCCGTGACCGAGCATGCCACCGATCGCCACGAAGGCTTCATAGTCGATCGGCGTGTCCAGCTGCGATGCGGGGATATAGGCGCCCAGCGGACCGCCGACCTGTACCGCACGCACCGGCCGGCCGCTGGCGGTGCCGCCGCCGTAGTCCTCGATCAGCTCGCGCAGGGTCAGGCCGAACGCGCGTTCGACCAGACCTGGCCGTTTCAGGTTGCCGGCCAGCTGCAGCGGCAGGGTGCCGCGCGAACGGCCGCTGCCGTAGTCGCGGTAGTACGCCGCGCCCTTGTCCAGGATGATCGGCACCGAAGCCAGCGTAACCACGTTGTTGATCACCGTGGGCTTGCCGAACAGGCCCTCGATCGCCGGCAGCGGCGGCTTGAAGCGGACCTGGCCGCGCTTGCCTTCCAGCGACTCCAGCAACGAGGTTTCCTCGCCGCAGATGTAGGCGCCGGCCGCCATGCGCACTTCCAGCCGGAACGGCTTGCCGCTGCCGCGCACGTCGTCGCCGAGATAGCCGTCCGCTTCGGCGCTGGCGATCGCGGCCTCCAGCGCGCGCTGCGCATGCGGGTACTCGCAACGCAGATAAATGTAGCCGTGGCTTGCGCCCACGGCCAGACCGGCGATGGTCATGCCCTCGATCAGCACGAACGGATCGCCTTCCATGATCATGCGGTCGGCGAACGTACCCGAGTCGCCTTCGTCGGCATTGCAGACGATGTACTTGCGGTCGGCCGGGGCGTCCAGGCAGGTTTTCCACTTGATGCCGGCCGGGAATGCCGCACCGCCGCGTCCGCGCAGGCCCGCGTCGGTGACGGCCTGCACGATCGCCGTCCCGTCCATGCCGAGCGCCGCTTCAAGGCCGCGGTAGCCGCCATGCGCGCGGTAGTCGTCCAGGCTGCGCGGATCGATGATGCCAACCCGGGCGAAAGTCAGTCGTTGCTGACTCTTCAGGTACGCGATGGCGTCCGTCGGTCCCAGCGCCAGCGTGTGGCTGCCGCCATGCAGGAAATCCGCCTCGAACAGCGACGGCACGTCTTCGCGCTGCACCGGGCCGTAGGCAACGCGGCCGTCGGCCGTGGCGACTTCCACCATCGGCTCCAGCCAGTAAAGGCCGCGCGAGCCGTTGCGCACGACCCGCACTTCGACCTCGCGTTGCCGGGCCTCGGCAGCGATGGCCGTGGCTACCGCCTCGGCGCCCAGCGACAACGCACCGGCATCGCACGGGACGTAAACCGTGATGCTCATGTCGTCTCCGCGTCCATCTTTTCAGCCGCCAGCCACGCATCGAACCCCGCAGGGGTCAGCCGGCCTTTCAGTTCGTCGTCGACCATCATTGCCGGCGAGCACGCGCAGTTGCCCAGACAATAGACCGGCTCCAGCGTGAACGCGCCGTCGGCGGTGGTCTCGTGAAAGTCTACGCCCAGGCGTTGCCTGATATGTTTTTCCAACGTGACGGCGCCCATCGCCTGGCACGATTCGGCGCGGCACAGGTAGATCACGCGGCGCCCGGCCGGTTGGCTGCGAAAGTAGTGGTAGAAGCTGATCACGCCGTGCACGTCGGCCCGCGAGAGATTCATCTCGCGGGCGATCAGAGGTACGGACGCTTCAGGTATGTAACCCAGTGCCGCCTGGACCCCGTGCAGCACCGGGAGCAGGGCGCCCGGCTGATCCTTCAGCCGGGCGGTGACCTTCAGTACCGCTGTGCGGACATTCTCCGGCATATCCGGCAGCGACGCAGCATTTGCAGCACGTTTCATTAAGTTGCCTTTCAGAACAGCGCAGCGGCCTTGGCGATCGCGATATACAGACCGACAAGGAAAGGTACACCCACGGCCAGCCAGGCCAAAATACCCGTGATGCCAAAGGCCCCGCGTGCCGCCGTCTCGGCACTGGCGAAGATGCGGTCGTCATGTTGCAGCGAATGCTCGCGGGCCAGTTCCTCGTCGGTCATGAAGTGCGACGCCTTCACTGGCTTCACCAGCGCATTGCAGATCAGCCCGCACAGCAGCAGAAACGCCATCAGGTAGAGCGTACGGTCGTACACCAGGTTTTTCGCCACGCCGGCGTCGAGCTGGGCCTGGCGGATGGCGGCGATCACGAACGGACCCACCACGCCGGCAGCCGACCAGGCGGTCAGCAGCTTGCCGTGGATGGCGCCGACCATCTGCGTGCCGAAGATGTCGGCCAGATAGGCGGGCACCGTCGAAAAGCCGCCGCCATACATGCTCAGGATGATGCAGATCGACACCACGAACATCGACGCCAGCCCGAGATGGCCCCAGGTGGGCAACAGGCTGTACACGATGATGCCCAGCACGAAGAACGTGTAGTAGGTGTTCTTGCGCCCGAGCATGTCCGACAGCGAGGCCCAGAAGATGCGTCCGAGGCTGTTGAACAGGCTGATCAGGCCGACCAGACCCGCCGCAGCGGCCACCACCGCGGCCTTCTGCGCGGCGGTAAGTGCCGCAGCCGCCTCGGTCACCCCCACCAGCTTGCTGCCGAATACATCCTGCAGCATTGGGCTGGCCATCGAGATCACCGCGATACCGGCCGTCACATTGAGGAACAGCACGCCCCAGATCAGCCAGAACTGCGGGGTCTTCCAGGATTGCTCCACATGCACGTGGCGGTGGGTGATCATCTCGCTGGCGTGGCTGCCTGCCGGCGGCGTCCAGCCGGTCGGATGCCAGCCGTTGGGCGGTACGCGGAAACCAATCGCGCCCGCTGACATCGCCAGAAAATAGATCACGCCCATCACCATCAGGGTGGAGGCCACGCCCTGCACGCCAGGCGCGGAGAAGTGCTTCATCAGCGCCACCGCCAGCGGGGCTCCGATCATCGCGCCGCCGCCGTAACCCATGATGGCGAAACCGGTGGCCATGCCGCGGCGATCGGGGAACCACTTGATCAGCGACGACACCGGGGAGATGTAACCCAGGCCCTGACCGATGCCGCCGAGGAAGCCGGCGCCCAGATAGACCAGCCACAACTGATGCACCATCACCCCGATGCCGCCAAGCACCAGGCCGCCGCCCCAGCTCAGTGCGGCGATGAAGCCGGCCTTGCGCGGGCCTGCATGTTCCAGCCAGCCGCCCCAGATGAAGGCGGAAATGCCGAGCATGGCGATGAAGGTTTCAAAGATGTGGGTGACCTGCGGCACCGTCCAGTTGCAGCTGGTGCTGGTCAACGCCGCGAAGAAACCCAGCTTGGCGCAGACCAGCGGGTCAGTATTGGTCAACAGCTTGCTCATCGGCAGCCAGAACACCGAAAAGCCGTAGGCCATGCCGATCGACAGATGGATCGCGAGTGCCGCAGGTGGGACCAGCCAGCGGTTGAAGCGCGGACTGGCGATGGTGCGTTCCCTGGCGAAGAAACCCGGCGTACCCCGTGTCGCCGTTGATGAACCCGTAGCCCCTGATATCTCAGCCATAAACTGGTACCCCTGGTTTACCCGGCCCCGGCGCCGGACGTCGCCGCTACATTTAATGGCTGTCGGAAATCGATACCACTCGACCAAAGTCGTATGCATCGACGGATCGCGTGCGCTCGCCGGGTCTGGATGCCATCATGAGCGGACGCCGATTTTCTTTGCTGCAGTGCACTGCAACGCACAGGTTGGGAACACACACGATGCGCATGCTTTTCCGTTGCCTGATGGCCCTGGGCGTATTGATCGCACCGCTGCCCGCGCGCGCGGGAGACGGTCGGCACATCACGATCGCTGCTGCGGCGGACCTGCGTTTCGCGATGGATGCCATCGTTGCCTCGTACCGTCAGGAGCATCCCCGGGATGCCATCGATGTGGTCTACGGCTCCTCCGGCAAGCTGCTGACGCAGATCGAGCAGGGTGCGCCGTTCGAGCTGTTTTTCTCGGCCGACAGCGGTTACCCGAAACAACTGGTCGCAGATGGTCAGGCGGGCGGGCAGCCCGTGCCCTATGCGCTCGGCGGCCTCGTGCTGTGGAGCGCGAGCATCGACATGCGCAAGGTGCAGGTCGGCGATCTGCTGCAGCCGCGCTTCGGCCGCATCGCGATCGCCAATCCGCAGCACGCGCCGTACGGCAAACGGGCCGAGCAGGCGCTGCGTGCCGCCGGTATCTGGGACCGGCTGCAGCCGCGGCTGGTGTATGGCGAGAACATCGCGCAGACCGCCCAGTTCGCGCAGAGCGGCAACGCCGGGGTCGGCATCGTCGCTCAGTCATTGATGCTGGATCCGGTGATGGCCGGGGGCAGCTATGTGGAGGTGCCGGCTGCGGCCTACGAGCCGCTGCGGCAAAGTTTCGTGTTGACCAGGCGCGGTGCCGGCAACCCGCTGGCGCGGGATTTCGCGCGCTACATGCAGGGTGCGCACGCACGCGGCATCCTGCTGCGCTACGGTTTCCATCTGCCTGATGCCGCAGGAGGCTGACTGAACCCGATGCCGTTGCTGTCGCCCCAGGATCTGCAGGCATTCGGGCTGACCTTGCGGCTGGCCGCTACGGTGACCGTGTTGTTGCTGCTGCTGGGCACGCCGCTGGCATGGTGGCTGGCGCGTACCGGTTCGCGCTGGCAGCGGCCGGTGGCTGCAGTGGTGGCGCTGCCGCTGGTGTTGCCGCCGACCGTGCTCGGCTTCTACCTGCTGCTGTTGCTCGGTCCGGACAGTGTGGTGGGGCGGCTGATGGTCGCGCTGGGGCTGTCCGCACTGCCGTTCACGTTTGCCGGACTGGTGGTGGCCTCGATGCTGTATTCGCTGCCGTTCGTGGTACAGCCGCTGCATAACGCCTTCGGGGCAATCGGTGCACGGCCGTTGGAAGCTGCTGCCTGCCTGCGTGCCGGCCCGTTCGACCGCTTTTTCTCGGTGGCGCTGCCGCTGGCCGTACCTGGCTTCGTGACCGCGGCGGTGCTGGGTTTCGCGCACACCGTCGGCGAATTCGGCGTGGTGCTGATGATCGGCGGCAACATCCCGGGCCGGACGCGGGTGCTGTCGCTGCGCATCTACGACCATGTCGAAGCCGGCCAATACCATCAGGCGCACATGTTGTCGCTGTGTCTGCTGGTGTTCTCGTTCAGCGCGCTGCTGGCGATGTCGCTGCTGCGTCCGCGGAGGCGTCAACGTGACTGAATCCGGCGGACTCCACGCCAGACTGCAGTGGCGCCGCGATGCGCTCGCGCTGGATATCGACATCGCGCTGCCGCCGCGCGGGATCACCGCCTTGTTCGGTCCTTCCGGCGCCGGCAAGACCAGCTGCCTGCGCGCGATCGCCGGATTGGAGCGCGGCAGCGAGGGCATCGTGCGCTTCGCCGGCGAGTTGTGGCAGGACAGTGGGCGAGGTGTCTTCGTGCCGCCGCACCGGCGCCGGCTCGGTTACGTGTTCCAGGAAGCGAGCCTGTTCACTCACTGCTCGGTGGCCGGCAATCTCGATTACGGCTATCGGCGCGCCGGGCAGCCGGCACATCTGGACCGTGCGGCACTGGTCGACCAGTTCGGCGTGCGCCCGCTGCTGGCCCGGCGGGTCGACATGTTGTCCGGCGGCGAACGCCAGCGCGTGGCGATCGTGCGGGCGCTGTTGTCCGATCCAGCCCTGCTGCTGTTCGACGAGCCGCTGTCGGCGCTCGATGCCGCGGCCCGGGACGATCTGCTGGGTTGTCTGGAAACCCTGCACGCCTCGCTGGCGGTGCCGATGATCTACGTCAGCCATGCCATCGACGAGGTCGCCCGGCTGGCGGATCATCTGGTGCTGCTCGATGCCGGCCGCGTGGTGGCGCAGGGGCCGTTGCAGGCGACATTGACCCGGCTGGATCTGCCGCCGGCGCTGTCCGGGGCGGTGGGCGCCGTGCTCGAGGGCATCGTGGTCGGCCACGATGCCGATGACCACCTCACCGAACTGGCGTTCGCCGGGGGCACGCTGTTCGTGCCGCGCCGCGGCGACGCCGTGGGGAGCATGCTGCGTTGCCGCATCAGTGCCCGCGACGTGGTGCTGACATGCGAGCGCCAGCACGCCAGCAGCGCACTCAACCAGATCCGCTCGCGGGTGGTCGCGATGGCCGCGGCGGAGCATCCTTCGCAGTGCCTGGTCAAGCTCGATGCGGGCGGCAGCGCATTGCTGGCGCGCATCACGCGCCGTTCGTGGCAGGCGCTGGAGCTCGAACCTGGCAGCGAAGTGTGGGCGCAGGTCAAGGCGGTGGCCCTTGGTGGCTGAGATCGCCGGCAAGCGTAGGAGCGCGCTCGCGCGCGATGCTCTTCGCACTCTGCGCATCCTAGAGCATCGCG
>SCRF01000132.1 GCA_004322005.1 Rhodanobacter sp.
GGGGCCGACGCCGATGACTTCGAAGGTCTGGTCGTCGATGTGGAGCGAGCGGCCGAGGACGCGGGGATCGCGGCCGAAGCGGCGATTCCAGTAGTCCCAGGAGAGCACTGCATACGGGCTGGCGTTGGCTCCGCGGTCATCGGCGGGAGCGAGCAGGCGGCCGAGCGATGGCTTCAGGCCGAAGACCGGGAACATGTTGCCGGAGGCATACACGACATGAGCCTTTTCCATGGCATCGTCGGTGGACCAGGTGATGTCGGTGCGGTCGGCGTCGCTGATGGCGATGAGGTCGGCCTGGTCCTTGACGGCATCGCGCATGAGGTTGAACTCCGGCGTGGCCCAGTGGCCGTCCACCATCGGCTTGCCGTTGAGGCCGGTCAACGTGCGGGAGAGGATGGAGAGGCTGCTGGCATGGGCGATGGGCAGCGGGCGCCAGAACAGCGCGTCCATCAGGCGAAAGGCGCCGATACAGGAGCCGATGCCGAGGGCGAGGGAAAGCACCGCAGCCACCGACGCGACCTTGTTGCGGCAGATCTGCCGCCAGCCGAAACGCGCATCGGCGAGAAGCGACTCCAGCCATCCGGCCGCACGAATGCCGCGGCTCGCCTCGCGGGCACGCAGCGTGGAGCCGAAGGCGCGGTGCGCTTCTTTGGGATCGCGTCCCGAGGCGATGGCTTCTTCAATGTGTGACTGCAACTCTTCGTCAATTTCGCGATTCAGGCGCTCGCCGCGCACGGCATTCGAGATACGCGACCACACAGACATATCACGCCTCCCGCAGAACCCGGTTGATGGCCAGGCTGACCGCCTGCCAGCGCGACTCTTCCACGCCGAGTTGCTTCTTGCCGGCGGCGGTCAATTCGTAAATCCGGACCCGCCGGCCAGAATCCTTCTTGATCCACTCCGCCCGAATCCAACCCGCCTCTTCCATCCGGTGCAGCGCCGGGTAGAGCGACCCCTCCTCCGCGCGCAGCACTTCGCCGGAGGCATCGGCGATAGCCGCCATGATGGCGTAGCCGTGTAGCCGCGTGCGTCGTGACAAAATCTTAAGCACGAGCAAATCGAGCGAACCTTGCAGAGCATCTGTTTTTGCCATACCTAGATGTCTTTATATAGAGGTCTGGGTACGATGTCAAGCCGGTCGCGAGAGTGGTGCAAGCCCCAGGGACGAGGCGGAACGTCAGGCGCCGGATCGGATGGTAGAGGCAGGCCAGGCTGTCCCGGTTCTCTCGGTATCTTTCAGGCAGTGGCCCATAAAGTGCCGTCGGCAAAGGAGAGTCTGTTCTACCGAAAGAACTGTTTTATCTACAGAGGCGCGATGATTGGGATCCTATTCGGCTTCTGGCCAGTGCATGCGCTTTTCTTCTTACATGCGCAGCCGGACTTTACGATACCCGCCTGAGCCAGGCTGTAAGGCGGTGTGTTCGTAAAATCTATTCAACAGAACCCGTTTGCGATAGACTGTCTGGCAATTTCTGCGCCACCTGCGCACGCGTTGCCGGAAGTAGACCCATTAGATGTGGCATGTTTCACTCGAGTGTTGGCTTCAGGGAAAACGGTAGGAGGTAGAGCTATGTCGACGGATTGTCGTAAGGCTCTGGTTTCGAGATGTCGTTTTTCCGTATTGATGTTGGGCATGAGTGTCGCGTGGGCCGGCGATGTTCCTGCGCCGCATTTGGAGAGCGCCCGCCCCGGCCAGCAATATGTGGTTTTGGACAACGCGCAGCCGGGCTCGTATGTTGTCCTGGTCAACGGCGTCGCCCAACCGCCTGCAAACTGCCCGGCGATGCCGTGCCAACTGGCTCTTCCAGAACCGCTGAATCGCGGAGACGATGTCGAAGTTTTCCCGGCTCAAGACACAGTTGAACAGGCCGGGCGAGACAGGCTTATCCTTCAGTTTGAATCTCATGCGATCACCGGTGCCGAGCCGGGCAAACACTCGATCGCAGTGCAGCTTTCCAGTCCAGCCGCTGATCCCGTCAAGGAAATTGACGTCCTGGTTCAGCGTGGGGGCG
>SCRF01000027.1 GCA_004322005.1 Rhodanobacter sp.
AGGCTCAGGCGTGGAACGATCCGCTGCTGGCGGAAGATTCCGGCTTGGCGTCGCCGAATGCGCTGGCGCGTCCGTTCAGCACCAGCGTGCCCGCGATCATGTCATGCAGGCCCTGCTTGCGCCGGGTCCAGGCGACCATCAGGAAGCCGATCCCGAAAATGATCGCGCTCAGATACTTCGCCGGGTAGCGACCCAGTGCACGCGGGAAGCTGATCCGTGCGCCATGCAGGTCGGTGACCCGGATGCCCAGCGCCAGCTTGCCGATGGTGGCTTGCCAGGCGGAGCTTTCGCTCACCGCGAAGTACATCCATGTGAGGAAGGCGATCGCCAGCATGGCCGGCATCATTGCCGTGTAGTACTGGCTGAACGCCGCCAGCATCGCATGGGGGTCGCCGGGCGAAGCCAGCTGCGCCTTTTGCAGCGCCGCTTCGGCCGCCGCGCCGCCCATCATTTTCTGGATGAGCAGGCTGGGGAAATACAGGACGATGGCGTCGAGGATATAGGCTGCCACGCGCTTCCAGAAACCGGCGTAATCCTCCAGTGCGGCCGTGGTGGTCTGCGGCAGCGGCGGGACTGCCGGTGCCGGCGTGCTGCCGGCGGCATCGGGAAACAGCACCGCCAAGGGCTGCCAGTCGGCGAGGCCTTCGTACCAGGCCAGATCGTCGCGGCTCAGCCGGCCGCTCTGCAGCCATTGCCGCACGTCATCTTCCGGGTAGGGACCGTGTCGTTCACCGTCGCGGCCAATCCATATTTCCATCATGCGGGCTCCCCGGGCTGCTCGAAGTGCGCATGATGCCATGAGCCGACCCGCATCCGGGCATCAGGCCGCATCGCGGCGCTTCAGATGCACCAGCAGCAGCGAGATCGCGGCCGGCGTGACGCCGCTGACGCGCGCGGCCTGGCCCAGCGTGGCCGGCAGCGTGCGCTTGAGCTTGAGCAGCACTTCGGCGGAAAGCCCGCGCACCTTGTCGTAATCGAAACCGGCGGGGATCGCGGTGTGTTCGTGGCGGCGCTGGCGTTCGACTTCCTCGCGCTGGCGCTCCAGGTAGCCGGCGTATTTGACCTGCACCTCGACCTGCGCCGCGACATCCTCGCGTGCCACGGCGGGGCCGAGTTCGGCGACGGCGGTGAGCGTGGCGTAGTCCAGCTCCGGCCGGCGCAGCAGGTCCAGCACGCGGGTCTCGCGGCTCACCGCGATGCCGAGCTGGCGCTCGATCGCGGCGCCCAGCGCGTTGCCTGGCGTCGCCCACAGCGCACGCAGGCGCTGCATTTCGCGTTCGACCGTTTCGCGCTTGAGCTGCAAGGCATCCTGGCGCGCCTGCGGTACCACGCCCAGTCGATGGCCGATCTCGGTGAGGCGCAGGTCGGCGTTGTCCTCGCGCAGATGCAGCCGGTATTCGGCGCGCGAGGTGAACATGCGATACGGCTCGATGGTGCCGTTGCTGGTGAGGTCGTCGATCAGCACGCCGATGTAGGCCTCGTCGCGGCGCGGATACCACGGTGCCTTGCCCTGCACGGCGAGCGCGGCGTTCAGGCCCGCGATCAGCCCCTGCGCGGCGGCTTCCTCGTAGCCGGTGGTGCCGTTGATCTGGCCGGCGAAGTACAGGCCGGAAATCGCCTTGGTTTCCAGCCACGGCTGCAGGCCGCGAGGGTCGAAATAGTCGTATTCGATCGCGTAGCCGGGGCGGGTGACATGCGCGTTCTCGAAGCCCTTGATCGAGTGCACCAACCCCAGCTGCACGTCGTACGGCAGCGAGGTGGAGATGCCGTTCGGATAGATCTCGAAGGTATCCAGCCCTTCCGGTTCGATGAAGATCTGGTGCGAGGACTTCTCCGCGAAACGCACCACCTTGTCCTCGATCGATGGGCAGTAGCGCGGGCCGACCCCTTCGATCTGCCCGGTGTACAGCGGCGAGCGATCCAGCGCACCGCGGATCAGTTCGTGCGTGCGCTCGCTGGTGTGGGTGATCCAGCAACTGACCTGGCGCGGATGTTCATCGCGCGTGCCGAGGTAGGAAAACACCGCTGGCGGCGCGTCGCCGGGCTGTTCTTCCAGATCGCTGAAATCGATGCTGCGCCGGTCGATGCGCGGCGGCGTGCCGGTCTTCAGCCGGTCGGCCGCCAGCGGCAGCTCGCGCAGCCGCGCAGCCAGCGCGCTCGCCGGCGGGTCGCCGGCGCGGCCACCGGCGTATTGTGCAGGACCGATATGGATCCGGCCGGCAAGGAAGGTGCCGGCAGTGAGCACCACGGTTCGGGCACGGAACGACAACCCCATCTGCGTGACGACACCGGTGACGCGGCCGTTCTCGATGATCAGGTCATCCACCGCCTGCTGGAACCATTGCAGGTTCGGCTGGGATTCCACGATCTGGCGAATCGCCGCCTTGTACAGCGCGCGATCGGCCTGGCAGCGGGTGGCGCGCACGGCGGGACCCTTCGACGCGTTCAATGTGCGCCAGTGGATGCCGGCCCGGTCGGCAGCGCGTGCCATGGCGCCGCCCAGTGCGTCGATCTCCTTGACCAGATGGCCCTTGCCGATGCCGCCGATCGCCGGGTTGCAGCTCATCTGGCCGATCGTCTCGATGTTGTGGCTGAGCAGCAGCGTGCGCACGCCGCAGCGTGCGGCCGCCAGCGCCGCCTCGGTGCCGGCGTGGCCGCCGCCGATCACGATGACGTCGTAATGGGTCGGATGATGCATGGAACTGCCCTGACGGTGCAAAAAGTGACAAAACAGGGCGCTATGGTAGCGCTCCGATCGCTGGCAAACCTGCTTTGCAGGGGCTGGCACGCAACCTGCTTCAAGCCTCCTGCACTTTCACGGGTAGGCGCTGCACACCATGCGCGCCGAGATCGAGCGGACAGGGGTTCGATCGTGCACCGGGAAAGGAAGCAAGACGGCACCCCCTGGGTGCCGTCGTCTTTTGCGCGGCCGCAAACGCAAAGGCCCCGCGATTTTGTGGCCGCGGGGCCCTTGCTTGAAAGATCTGGCGCCCGGCGGTCTCAGGAACAGGGGGAATCCAGGATGACCGTATTGCCGGGCGCCAGAAACCGGAATATCGGCGGTGGGACGCCTCGACCACCATACATACGCCCCGATATTTACCCGCCGCGCGTGAACAGGCCGTGACTGAAATTGAAATTCGTATCTCGTCCGCGACCGTCGTTGACGTACAGCGGCGATTGTCTCGCGGAGTTCGCAGTCGAGCGCTCGTTGGCATGCCGGTTGCTTCCCTCTGGTTATCGACAACAAAGGGGGGATACGTCATGGACATGAGCTTCGATTTCGAACCGGTCTACCCGCACCACGATCTGCTGATCGAGCTTGGTCAGGTTGAAATGGCAATGGACCGCCTGAGCGAGCGCGATGAGAAGCAACGTCTCATGCTGCAGCCGCGGCTCGAGTCGCGCATGAGCAGCTTGCTCGAGGCGCTGAACCATTTGGCCGTCTGAAGCGCGGCCGAGTTTCATCAAGCGGCCTTGGTGGGGCGGGTACTACCCGCCCTGTGCAGCGAGCCAATCACGTCGCTGGTCAGTGATTCAACACGCCATCGATGATTTCGGTCATGTTGCGGGACAGCCCACCGTGCCGTGCCAGTTCGCCAATCGCCGCATGGGCGGCTTCGCGACGTAGCGGCTCCAGCCGCTGCCAGCCGTTGAACGCGGTGGCCAGGCGCGCCGCCACCTGCGGATTGAGCGCATCCAGCGCGACCAGCCGCCGGGCCAGGAATCGGTAGCCGGCACCATCGGTACGATGAAAACCGCTGGGGTTGCTGCGCACGAAGGTGCCCAGCAGCGCATGCACCCGGTTCGGGTTCTTCATGGTGAATGCAGCGTCGTGTTCCAGCGTCAGCACGCGATCCAGCGCGGCTTCGCCCGGCAATTGCGCCTGCACGGCAAACCACTTGTTCAGCGCCAGCGCGTTGCCGGCATAGCGCTCGCGGTACTCGAGCAATGCCGGTGCGGCCTGCGCGGCATTGCCACGCACCAGCATGCCGAGTGCGGCAAGCCGATCGGTCATGCCGGGGGCCTCCCGGTATTGGGTCCAGGCCAGAGGCCGGGTGCCTGCACTGTCGACCAGATCCAGCAATTCCAGTACGCGGCACTTGAGCCGGCGGCGCGCCTGGCTGGTGGCATCGATCGCCGCATTCGTCTGCGCAGCCAGCGACCGATAGCGCTGATGGAGGGCGGCCGGGCCGATGCATGCGGCCAGCCGCTGCTGCAGATCCTGGCGCAGCGCATGGATGCGCTGCGGATCGACCGTGTTCTCCCGCTCGGCCAGTTCGATCTCGCCCGGCGGGGTCAGCAGATCGGCCAGCAGCGCATCGTCGACGGCCTGGCCGTTGAACAGTGAAGCCAGCGTGTCGCACCAGGCCAGCAAGGCGTCGGTTGCAATGCCATCGCGCAGGTTCTCGTAGGCCTGCGCAGCGAGTTGCTGGCCTGCCTCCCAGCGGTTGAACCCGTCGACATCGTGGCGCAGCAACAGCGCCAGTTCGATCGGCGTGTAATCGCATTCCAGGATCACCGGTGCGGAAAATCCGCGCAGCAGCGAAGGTACCGGTGCGGCGGCGATGCCGCTGAACACGAAGCTCTGCTCGGCGTGCGTCAGCACGACGATGCGCTCGTGCGTGCTGCCGGGTTCGTCTGAAGTGCCAGGTTCGTCCGTCGGCGGGGATGTCTGGCCGTCCAGACGCAACGGCAGCATGGCGCCGCCGCGCGAAAACAACGCCAGTTTGACCGGGATCGGCAGCGGCGGTTTGGGTTCGTGCTCGGCGTGGGTGGTGCTGTGCTGGCTCAGCGTGAGGGTGTATTCGCGCCGCGCCGCATCGAAATGACCGCGTGCGCGCAGTCGCGGCGTGCCGGCCTGCGCATACCAGCGCAGGTACGGGCTCAGGTCGAGCTGGCTGGCGTCGCCCAGCGCGCCGAGGAAATCCTCCAGCGTGGCGGCGCAACCGTCATGGCGCTCGAAGTACAGGTCCATGCCGCGCCGGAAGCCGTCCTTGCCCAGGCTGCCTGCCAGCATGCGCACCAGCTCGGCGCCTTTTTCGTACACGGTGGCGGTATAGAAATTGTTGATCTCGCTGTACAGCGCAGGGCGCACCGGATGCGCCAGTGGGCCGGCGTCCTCGGGGAACTGTGCACGGCGCAGCAAGGCCACGTCCTCGATGCGCTTCAGCGGCGCGGAATTCATGTCGGCCGAGAAGCTCTGCTCGCGGAATACCGTGAGCCCTTCCTTCAGCGAAAGCTGGAACCAGTCGCGGCAGGTGACGCGGTTGCCGCTCCAGTTGTGGAAATACTCGTGCGCGACCACCGCCTCGATGTGGCGATATTCGTCGTCGGTGGTGCTGTCCGGGTCGGCCAGCAGGTACTTGGCGTTGAAGATGTTGAGGCCCTTGTTCTCCATCGCGCCCATGTTGAAATCCTGGGTGGCCACGATGTGGAACGTGTCCAGGTCGTAGTTGCGGCCATAGGTCCGCTCGTCCCAGCGCATCGCGCGCTCCAGTGCATCCATCGCGTAGTGGCAGCGGTCGATCACGTCGGCTTCGGCCCAGATCTTCAGCGTGACCGCGCGGCCGTCGGCGGTCACGTAATCGCGCTCGATCCTTTCCAGCCGGCCGGCAACCAGGGCGAACAGGTAGCTTGGCTTGGGGTACGGATCGACGAAGCGCGCCCAGTGCCGTCCGTCGGCCAGCTCGCCGCAACCATCGGCATTGCCGCCGGCCAGCAGCACCGGAAAGCGCCCCCGATCGGCACGCAGGGTGACGCTGTAGCGGGACTGCACATCGGGCCGGTCGGGGAAGAACGTGATGTGGCGAAAGCCCTCGGCCTCGCACTGGGTCAGCAGAAAACCGGCATCGTGCGATCCGGAAAGGTACAGGCCTTCCAGCGCGGTATTGGCCGACGGGCGCAGGCGCACGCGGGTTTCCAGCAGGCTGCCATCGGCGGCGCCGTCGACCTCCAGCACGCGGTTGTCATAGCGCCAGGCCGTGGCGGGCAATGGCTTGCCGTCCAGTGCGATCGACAGCAGTTCGAGGTTTTCGCCGTCCAGCCGCAACGGTTGCTGTTGCGCAGGGTCACGGCGCAGCCGCAGCCGGGCGACGACTTCGCTGGTGTCGATGCCGAGGTCGAAATCCAGCTCGACCGTTTCGACCCGCCAGGCGGGTGCACGGTAATCGCTGAGCCGGATCGGTGCGGGAGCTTGCTCCTGGAGTGCATTCATGCCGAAGACCGACGTGGGGTCAGGAAGGGATCGATCACGATACCATGGGACACTTTAATGACAGGGAAATACGACGATGCGCTACGCCGCGGAGCAGGCCCGGCTGGGTGAGCAGGACATCCTGATCTTGACCGATCGCCACGATCAGCGGCGATTGCGCATCGCGCGGCATGGCGCCGTGCTGCTCGGCTTCGAGGTGCGGGCGAACGGCGTCGAGCACGATCTCGCCGATGGCTATCGCGATGCCGTCGAGGTGGACACGCGGCCGGGTTCGCGTTTTGCGATCATGGCGCCGTTTGCCGGCCGCATCAACGATGCGCGCTATGCCTTCGACGGTCGTGCGCAGGATCTGCAGCCCGGCGTCGCCGGTGCCGAACGGGCCAGTCGGCACGGCTTCGTGCGCGATGCGGATTTCGCCATCGCCGCGTTGACCGCCGACGAGCGGCATGCCAGCGTGACCCTGACCTCGTCGGCGATTCGTCCGCAGCCGGGCTACCCGCACGCGATCGACCTCGGCGTGACGTTCACGCTGGACGCCGGCGGCGTCACGCTGGAGGCGATGATGCGCAATGTCGGCGCCAGCGTGGCGCCATGCTTCTTCGGCTGGCATCCGTATTTCCGGCTGTCGGCGAGCGGGTCGACCAACAGCCGCATCGCCGGCTGGCAACTGCAGATTCCCGCGCAGACGCTGATCCGCACCGACGCGAACCTGATCCCGCTGCCCGGCGCGGCGGCATACGTGGCGCTGGACGACGCCCCGGCGCTGGATTTCCGCGAGCCGCGGCCGATCGGCGACAGCATCCTCGACCAGGGCTATACCGATCTGGCCGCCGATCGGGACGGGCGCATCCGCACCCGCCTGCGCGATCCGGCCAGCGGGCTGGGCCTCGCGGTGTGGCAGGAGCGCGGCGTGATGCACGCGTTCACTGCCGACACGGTGAGCCGGGATGCGCGCCGCGCGGTCGCGCTGGAGCCGATGGAATGCATGGCCGATGCCTTCAACCGCGCCGACTGCGCCGAGGCGATCCGTCTTTTGCCGGGTGCCGAACGCCGCTTCCGCTGCGGCATCGAGGTTGAACTGCCATGAGTACTTCTGCGGCAACGGCGGCATTGCCCGACATCGAGCAGATCCGCGACGCCGCGGCACGCATCGCGCCCCACGCCCGGGTGACGCCGGTACTGCGCAGTGCCGCGCTGGATGCACTGGTCGGTGCCGAGCTGCATTTCAAATGCGAAAACCTGCAGCGCGGAGGCGCGTTCAAGTTCCGCGGTGCGTGCAATGCCGTATGGGCACTGACCGAGGCGCAGGCTGCCCACGGCGTGGTGACGCATTCCTCCGGCAATCACGGCACCGCGCTGGCACTGGCCGCGGCCACCCGCGGCATCGCCGCACACGTCGTGGTGCCGGACGGTGCGGTGCAGGCGAAGGTTGATGCGATCGCGCGTGCCGGGGCGATCCTGCACCGCTGCGCGCCGACCCAGGCCGCGCGCGAGCAAGCCGCCGCTGCCGTGCAGCGCGCCACCGGTGCACTGCTGGTGCATCCGTATGCCGACCCGCGGGTCATGGCGGGTCAGGGCACGATCGCGCTGGAGTTGCTGCAGCAGGCGGCGGGACTGGATGCGCTGATCACCCCGGTCGGCGGCGGCGGCCTGGCCAGCGGCGTGGCGATCGCCGCGCACGCGATCGACCCGGGATTGGCGCTGTTCGGTGCCGAACCGCAAGGTGCCGACGATGCCGCGCAGTCGCTGGCGCGCGGCGCGCGGGTGACCACGGTGGTGCCGGATACCCTTTGCGACGGCCTGCGCGCGCTGGTCGGCGAGTCCAACCTTGATGCGCTGCGCCGCCATCGGGTCGAACTGATCACGGTCAGCGACGCCGAAACGATCGCCGCGATGCAGCTGCTGTGGTCGGAGCTGAAACTGCTGGTGGAAGTGTCCAGCGCCACCGTGCTGGCGGCGTTGCTGCAGCAGCGCACGCGGTTTGCCGGTCGCCGCATCGGCGTGGTGCTGACCGGCGGCAACGTGGATCTGCGCGTGCTGCCCTGGCAGCGCGCAGGCTCCTAGCCCAGTGCGCCCTCCACGGACGTGGTGCCGCCGGGCGACTCGACGCTGGCCTCGGTACGCGGTGCATGCGCGAACGCATGCAGATCCAGCTGGCTGACGGGAATCGGCCGGTAGTCCTCGCCGAACGCCACTTCACCCGGCCGCCAACCCTCCGCTCGGCGTACCGCCCCCCAGAAGCGCTTCAGGGTGACCCAGTGCAGGCCGATCAGGCCGTAGTCGTTGTCGGCGTCGACGACCGGATCGCCGACGCCGGTTGGGCGCGGCGCCTCGCCGTACAGGGCGGTGCCGAACAACACGTCCCACACCGAGAACACCTGCCCGTAGTTGCAGTTGTGCAGCTTCGGCCGCTCGGGATCGACCAGCATGTGGTGCAGGCGGTGGAACTTCGGATCGACGAACAGCCGCTCGAACACCCGACCGAAACCGATCCGCGTGTTGGTGTGCGAGAAGTTCTGCACCAGCTCGCCCAGCAACATCAGCCAGGCGAACTCGTCCGGCTGCACGCCGATCACCAGGCCGACCACGGCAAGGATCATCGACTGGATGAAACCGTCCACCAGGCTGCCGCGGTCGTTGGTCCAGCAGCTCAGCTGGCGCTGGCTGTGGTGCATGCTGTGCAGCGCCCACCACCACGGCAGCGCATGCTGGGTGCGGTGCATCCAGTAATAGACGAAGTCGTAGATCACGTAATAGAACAGGAACAGCAGCAGCGGGTGATGGTCGAACCAGGGCATCAGCTGGCTGATCGCCAGCGGTGAGCCGGTGCTGCTGCTGGTGTCGGTGCCGCCGAACAGATGGCTGAACGGGGTCAGCACCAGATAGGTGAACAGCGGAAAGATGCCCAGCAGCATCAGCAGCGTGTAATTGCGATCGACCAGGGTCAGCCGGCGGTCAGTCCATCGTTCGGCCGGAAACCAGCTTTCCAGCGGCCGGAAAATCAAGCCGATGATGGCCACCTGCAGGGCGGCGATCAGCAGTGAGGCGGAGATGTCGTCCGGATTGCCGGCCAGACCGTTGATGTGCAGCACGGTCAGAAAAGGAATCACTGCATGGCCGCTGAGCCAGGCGATCAGGTGAGGCCACAGTTGGGAAAGGTCGGGCATGATGGTGATCGGGCGGGGTATGGAAATCAGTCAGGGAGCCAGCTTGCGCGGGGCATCTTTCCCGATTATTTCAAACGGCTGGACACGGCTGCGTCGCTGCACTGTCGGCATTGCCGGATAGCGGGCCAGACGGATCACGTGCTGATCCTCCGGTCGGGCCGGCGGCATGCCCCGGCGCAGCCGCACGCCACTGCGCCGGCCAGCATCTGCCATGCCGTGAGGTTGAGCGCTGACGGCGCATGGCGCCGGAACACCCGCTTGCTCAGCACCGTTCCGGCCGCCCACGCCATATCGCCACCGATCGCTAGGACCGTGCTCTGGCCACTGCCCAGCCCGCGCCAGGGCTCGATGATGCACAGCAGCCCCCGCACCGCCAGCGCCGCGAAGTGGCTGATGGGGACATGCGGGTTGTCGTGCCTGGGGAAGGGCGAGTCTAGCCGGCTTTGCCGCACGCGACCCGGTTGCCGAGCTGGGCCTTGCGCTACATTGCGCAGGGCCAACCGCCAGATCGAGGATCAGCCATGCAACGCTGCCCCTGGGCCACCAGCGACGAACTTCTGCGCGACTACCACGACACCGAGTGGGGCGTACCGCTGCACGATGACCGCGCGCTGTTCGAGTTCCTGTGCCTGGAAGGCGCGCAGGCGGGTTTGTCGTGGCGCACCGTGCTGGCCAAGCGCGAGCGTTACCGCGAGCTGTTCCATCGCTTCGAGATCGCCCGCGTCGCCGCCATGCGGGATCGCGAACTGGAAAGGCTGCTGCTCGACCCGGGCATCATCCGCAACCGCCTGAAGCTGTCGGCGACCCGCGACAATGCGCTCGCCGCTCTCCACGTGATCGAGGAATTCGGCAGTCTGGACCGCTATCTGTGGTCGTTCGTCGATGGCCGGCCGATCCAGAACCGCTGGCGCGACAAGGCCGACGTGCCGGCCACCACGCCGCTGTCCGATCGCATGAGCAAGGCGCTGAAGCAGCGCGGCTTCCGCTTCGTCGGCAGCACGATCTGCTACGCGCTGCTGCAGGCGACCGGGATGGTCAATGACCACCTGGCCGGATGTTTCCGGCACGACGCCTGCGCCCAGGCAGCGGCTACCAGATGAGATCGTCCGGGACCTGGAACCGCCGGTAGTAATCGTCGTCGTCGGCAGGGTCGCTGGCGCTGGCGGCGCGGCCGTGGTCGAGCACGATCATCGCCGCGTCGCGGGCGTAGACCTTGTCGGCGGCCGCGCGGGGCAGCAGCTCGTAGCCCTGGCCGTGGCGAACGATCACCAGGGTGCCGCCGGCCAGCTGTGCGCGCAGCGACGCGTCGACCAGCACACTGGCGATCCGGTCGCCGTCGGTGAAGCGGTAGGCGATCTCGCCTGCACGCTTCACCTTGTGGCTCTCGACGATCTGGCGGATCTGCGCGCGCTGCTCGTTGGCGCGCGCCTGCGCATTGCGCTCGGCGGAGAGCTGGCGATCGCGTTCGGCTCGCTCGGCCAGCAGCCGCTGCGCCGCCGCCTGCTCGACGTCGGGCGCCACCGGCGCCTTGCCGTGGCGCTGCTTGTTCTGCTCACGCACCACCTGCGCCACCTTGGCCTTCTTGACCAGGCCGGCCTTGAGCAATTGTTCCTGCAGGGGATTGCGCATGTGGAAGACGGGGGAATGGGCCTGGCGGGATCGCGCGGTGCGATTGTAACGCTGCCAATCACATCAGGCCGATGCGGCGGACGTAGCGGTCTTGTTCTGTCGCCTGTCCCGGTCAATGTCGAAAAGCGTGATGGAAGTCGCAATTGCCGGCGACCGCTGGCCCGGCGCTTGCACAACCTCTCGCAAGTCTCCCCTCAAGACACTTGAGAAACCGCCATGAAACAGCTCATCGAATGCATCATCGTCGGCGGCCCGCAGCACGGGCTGATCAGCCGCCAGCTGAGCGATACGGAGCGCGCAGCGTCGCTGGCGCTCGTCACCGACGACGGTCAGGCGTGCAGTGTCGCCGCCTGCCGGCCGGCCGGTTCGGCCGGCCATCGTTTCATCCTGCTGCATCCGCAAGCTACCGGTCAGCAGTTGACGGCGATGCTGGCCGCCCTGAACAGCCACATCGCGTCAGTTTGTGCCACTGTGGCCGCCTGAGTTTCCGCAGCGCGTCAGTTCTCCGAATTACTTTGTGCAATTTGTAGAAACGACTGTAGGAGCGGCTTCAGCCGCGATGCTCTTGATCTGGCTTCAGTGGAACCTGGAAGAGCATCGCGGCTGAAGCCGCTCCTACAGTCGCTTCGCAAATGCCAGGTTATTCGAGATTCCCCTCAGCGCCGCGATCCGCGCAGGCTGTCGACCGAGAAGCTGGCGATTTCACCGCCGGCGACACGGCGCGGCTGGCCGACCGGCGGCCCCCAGGCATGCGCGGTGACCACTTCCCAGGTGGCCGGAATGCGGCCGTCCACGCGCATCGCTTCGTACGCCTGCAGCATGCGCCGGTAGTGGCTCTTGCCGGTGAGGCCGCGGCCGCGGCCGCTGTCGGCATTGGTGGCGCCGAGGCCGCGCAGTTCCAGCAGCAGCTTGCGCGGTTCGCTATAGGTCAGGGTGTAGCGGCACACGTCCAGCACCGGGTCGCGCGCCCCGGCGGCGAGCAGCGCGTCGCCGACGTCGTGCATGTCCAGGAAGCGGCTGACGTGCGGTTGCCGGTCGGCCTGCGCCCACGCGGCGCGCAATTCCTTCAGGGTATCCGGGCCGAAACTGGAGAATGCGAGCAGGCCGCCGGGTTTCAGCACCCGCATGCACTCGCCGAACAGCGCAGGCAGATCGTCGATCCACTGGAAGCACAGGTTGGAATGCAGCACGTCGACGCTGTGATCGGCCAGCGGCAGCGCGCCGGCGTCGGCGCATACGCGCGCAAATGGCCGCCGCCAGCCCAGGTGCGATCGGGCGGCATGCAGCATCGGCAGCGCCAGATCCACCGCGATGATCTGCGCCTTGCCGTAGCGCTTGTGCAGCAGCGCGCTGCCGCGGCCGGTGCCGGCGCCGATATCGACGACCCGCAGCGGCTCCTGCGTATAGACGTCCAGGCGTTCCAGCAGCTGTGCCTGCACCTCGCGTTGCAGGACGTCGTGCTGCTCGTAGGTGGTCGCCGCGCGACCGAAATTGCGGCGCACCTGGCGGCGGTCGAGGTGGAAGTCGTTCATCAGGTCGGGTTCATCGGATCGGATACATCGTGGCGGGCTCGACAGGTAAAGGCTCGGCACAGCCGTCCAGCAATGGCGCCAGCGCCTGCACCACGGCTTCGGCATGGCCGAAGAACGGTGCGTGGCCGGCGTGCCCGATCTCACTGAAACGGCCACCACACTGGCCGGCCGACCAGGCCATCGCCTGCGGCGGCACCAGCCGGTCGCGACGGCCGGCGATCCATGCGCTGGGCATGCGCAGATCCCGCAGCGACGCGCGGCGGTCGGTGTTCTCCAGCAGCTGGATGCCCTCCTGCAGCACGCGCAGATCCGGTTCGCCATGCGCGAACACCAGCTCGCGCAAATGGCGCAGTTCGACGCGCGGGTCGTCGCTGCCCATCGCTTCCAGCGCCAGGAAACGCGACAGCGTGGCGTGGTAATCGGTTTCCAGGTCGGTGGCCAGCCGATGCACCAGCGCGGCATCGCTGCCATGCGGCCAGTCGGCGGCGCGCACGAATTTCGGGGTGGCGCACAGCATCGCCAGCGCGCGTACCTGGCGCGGGTTTTCCAGCGCGGCAGTGACTGCGATCAGGCCGCCCAGCGACCAGCCCAGCCAGATCGCCGGCGGGGTGGCGGCGGCGATCGCGGCGGCGCAGACGTGCGGCTCCAGCGGCAGGCCGCAGCCGCGCGAATAACCGTGGCCGGGCAGGTCGACCACGTGCATCGTGCAGCGATCATGCAGCGCCTCGACCAGCGGTTGCAGCACGCCGCCGTGCATCGCCCAGCCGTGAATCAGCACCAGCGGCACCGGGCCGCGGCCGACCCGTTCGATGAACAGGCTCACGCCCCGCTCCAATCAAGTTCCGCCCTTGTTGCGTATGCCCCTTCTCCCCTTTGGGGAGAAGGGTGGGATGAGGGGCGGGTGCTCGCTGGGAGGGCGATCGACGGACGCCCCGGTTCAGCCGCATCGTCAGCGCGTCCCCTCACCCCAGCCCTCTCCCCACGGGGGAGAGGGGGCCGCGCCCGGAGCCGTTTGTCCACTGCCACCCGCTCATCGAACACGAAGCAGTCGCCGCGCCAGTACGCGCCGTCGGTCTGTTCCAGGTAGTTCAGGATGCCGCCTTCGAGCTGATAGACATGCGACATGCCGAGGTCGCGCATGTGCAGTGCGGCCTTCTCGCAACGGATGCCGCCGGTGCAGTAGGAGACCACGGTCTTGCCGTCGTAGCGGCCGCGATCGGCGGCGATCGCGGCGGGGAAACCGGTGAAGCTGGCGAGCCGGTAGTCGACGGCACCGGCGAACGCACCGAGTGCGGTTTCGTAGTCGTTGCGGGTATCGAGCATGACCAGTTCGCGGCCAGCGTCGTCATGGCCCTGCGCCAGCCAGCGTTGCAGCGTGGCGGCATCCAGTGCCGGCGCGCGGCCGCCCTCGGGGCGGATCGCGGGCTGGCGCATGGTGATGATTTCCTGCTTCAGGCGCACCCGCAGGCGGCGGAACGGCACCGTGTCGGAAAGCGATTCCCTGGGCACGATGGCGGCGAAACGAGGGTCTTCGTGCAGCCAGCCGATGAAGGCGTCGACCCGCTCGCGGCTGCCGGCGAGAAACAGGTTGATCCCCTCCGGGGCCAGCAGAATGGTGCCCTTCAGGTCCAGCAACGCACAGCGCTCGCGCATCCGTTCGCGCAGCATGGGCAGGTCGTGCAGGCTGACGAATCGGTAGGCGGCGAGGTTGACGATCGACATGCGGGAGTGGGGCACCGGGCGGGCAAAGCGGATGGTGATTATACGTGGCGGCTGGGTGGGCAAGCCCGGCACTCAGCCGTTGGCAGATGCAGGCTTTCCAGCGCACTCAGCAGCCGATCGACATGGGCCTCCTCATGCGCGGCCGACAGCGTGAGGCGCAGTCGCGCACTGCCCGCAGGCACGGTGGGTGGACGGATCGCGGTGACCAGCAGGCCCTGCTGCTCCAGCGCATGGGCGGCGGCCAGCGCGGCCCGGGCGTGGCCGAGCAGGAGCGGCTGGATCGCACTGGTCGACGCAGCAAGTGCGAGGCCGAGTTGCGCGGCGCCGTGGCGAAAACGCGCGATCAGCATGGCGAGCTTCTGCCGGCGCCAGTCCTCCGCCTGCGCCAGCCGCACCGCGGCCAGTGCCGCCGCCGCCAGCGCCGGCGGCATCGCGGTGGTGTAGATGTAGGGGCGGGCGAACTGGATCAGTCCGTCGATCAGCGCGGCCGGGCCGGCCACGAAGGCACCGGCGCAGCCCAGTGCCTTGCCCAGCGTGGCCATCAGCACGGGCACTTCGCGCTGACCCAGGCCGGCGGCGCTGACGCTGCCGGCGCCGTGCTCGCCCAGCACACCCAGCCCGTGCGCGTCGTCGACCATGAAGATGGCGCCATCGTGCGCACACAGCGCAGCCAGTGCGCGCAGCGGCGCGCTGTCGCCGTCCATGCTGAACACGCCGTCGGTGGCCAGCAGCGCGCCGGCTTCCCCGCTGGCTGCCAGCTGGCGCGTAGCGGCGGCCACATCGGCATGCGGGTAGCGTTTCAGTGCAGCGCCGGCCAGCTGCGCGCCGTCCAGCAGGCAGGCGTGGTTGAGCTTGTCCTGCACGCACACGTCGCCGCGCGCCAGCAGCGCCTGCAGCACGCCGAGATTGGCCATGTAGCCGGTGGAGAACAGCAGCGCGCGTTCGCGCCCGGTCCACGCCGCCAGCGCCTCCTCCAGCGCCGCATGTTCGGCGCGGTGGCCGCAGATCAGGTGCGCCGAGGTGCTGCCCACGCCTTCGTCGTCGGCCACGCGCTTGAACGCGGCGATCAATTGCGGGTGCTGCGCCAGGCCGAGGTAATCGTTGCTGCAGAACGACAGCAGCCGGCGCCCGCCGGTTTCCAGCCACGGGCCGTCGGCATGCTCGATCGTGCGCAGCCGGCGCAACAGCTGCGCGCTGGATCGTCTGGCCGTCTGGACGGCCAAGCGGTCGAGCAGGTCAGGCCGCGGCGCCGCAGCCACAGCCGTGTCCGCATCTGCTGGTTTGCATGAGGTCGGCGTGCACGGTACCGGCCTCCTCGACCGCCAGCGGATGCAGGTCCAGGCGCGCGAACAGTGCGCGGTCGTGGGCCACGTCCGGGTTGTCGGTGGTCAGCAGTTTCTCGCCATGGAAGATCGAGTTCGCGCCGGCGAAGAAGCACAGCGCCTGCACCGCGTCGTCCATCTGCTGGCGGCCGGCCGACAGCCGCACCATCGAGGCCGGCATCAGCAGGCGCGCCACCGCGATCGTGCGCACGAACTCGAACGGATCGAGCGCCGCAGTGCCGTGCAGCGGCGTGCCTTCGACCGGCACGAGCTGGTTGATCGGCACCGACTGCGGGTGTTCGGGCAGCGTCGCCAGCGCCTGCAGCAGGCCGGCGCGCTGGTCGCGCGACTCGCCCATGCCGACGATGCCGCCGCAGCAGGTCTTCATGCCGGCGGCACGCACATGCCCGAGCGTGTCGAGCCGCTGCTGGTACTGGCGGGTGTGGATCACCTCGCCGTAGAACTCCGGCGCGGTGTCGAGGTTGTGGTTGTAGTAGTCGAGCCCGGCGGCCTTCAGCTGATCGGCCTGCGCGCCGCTCAGCATGCCCAGGGTGGCGCAGGTTTCCAGCCCCAGCGATTTCACCGCGCGGACGAGCTCCACCACCTTCGCCACGTCGCGGTCCTTCGGCCCGCGCCACGCCGCACCCATGCAGAAACGGCTGGCACCGGCAGCCTTGGCGGCCTGGGCGCGCTCCAGCACGTCCTCCACGCTCATCAGCTTCTGCGCCTGCACGCCGGTGTCGTAGCGTGCCGCCTGCGGGCAGTAAGAGCAGTCTTCCGGGCAGCCGCCGGTCTTGATCGACAGCAAGGTGGACACCTGCACCGCGTTCGGGTCGTGGTACCGGCGATGCAGCGCGTGCGCGCGGTGCAGCAGCTCGTTGAACGGCAGCGCGAACAGCGCGGCCACTTCGGCGCGGGTCCAGTCGTGGCGGATGGCGGCGTCGACCATTTGATGGTTGCTCCCAAGCGTGAAGCGGGAAAGTGTGGAAGTCGCCCGGAATCATGTCAACCCAATGTGCAATTTCATGGTTGACGTGACGTGGCGGACACGATCTCGCTACCATCCGGACATGGAACGCTGGCGGAGCCCGGCATGGAGGCGATCGGCATGGACGCATGGCTCGAACGGTTGCAGCGATTCGTGCAGCCCTGGCGCTGCCTGCTGTGTGCCGCCAGCGGCGCCGCCGGCATCGACCTGTGCGCCGATTGCATGGCCGAAATGCCGCGCAACCGCAGCTGTTGCAGTCGCTGCGCGCTGCCGCTGGCGACCCCGGCGGCGCTGTGCGGCGAGTGTCAGCGGCGGGCGCCGCCGTGGGATGCGGCGTGGGCACCGTTCCGCTATGGCTGGCCGCTGGATCGGCTGGAAGCGCGCTACAAGTTCGGCGCGGATCTGGCCGCCGGCCGCGTGCTGTCGACGCTGTGGCAGCGCGAAACCTGCCCGCTGCCGCTGCCGAACCTGCTGCTGGCGGTGCCGCTGCATCGCGGCCGGCTGCGCCAGCGCGGCTACAACCAGGCGCTGGAACTGGCCCGGCCACTGGCCCGCCAGCGCGGCGTGCCGCTGCGGCATGACGTGCTGCAGCGGCCGCGCCGCACCGAGGCGCAAACCGAACTGGACGCGCTCGGCCGCCGCCGCAACGTGCGCGGCGCGTTCGCGTTGCGCGCGGGCATCGCGCTGCCGGCCCACGTGGCGCTACTCGACGACGTGATGACCACCGGCGCCACGCTGGCCGAGTGCGCCCGGGTGCTCAAGCGCGCTGGCGTGCAGCAGGTGGATGTGTGGGCGCTGGCGCGGGCCCCGTCGCCACGCGGGTGATTTTGTGGGAGCGGCTTCTGCCCGGATCGCCATTGCGCAGAGTTGTAGGAGCGCACCCTGTGCGCGAATGCTTTTGCCCTGAAGCCGACAAAGAGCATTCGCGCACAGGGTGCGCTCCTACAACAACAAAAGCCCCCCCGTCGCGCCTCGCTCAGCGCACCGCCACGGCCAGCGCGATGCCAACCCACAGCACCAGCCCCAGCCAGTTGTTGTGGCGGAACGCGGCCAGGCAGGCGTCGCGGTCGCGGTCGCGGATCAGCCACAGCTGGTAGCCGAACAGGCCGGTCGCGATCAGCAGCCCCAGCCAGTACGGCCAGCCCAGTGCGGCACGCTGGCCCACGAACAGCATCGCCAGCAAAAAGGTACCCATCAGGATGCCCAGGATCGGCAGGTCGGCATCGCCGAACAGGATCGCGGTGGATTTCGCGCCGACCTTGCGATCGTCCTCGCGATCGACCATCGCGTACTCGGTGTCGTAGATCACCGACCACAGGATGTTGCCGATGAACAGCAGCCAGCCCAGCGGCGGCACCGTGCCCGCCACTGCGGCGAACGCCATCGGGATCGACCAGCCGAACGCGGCGCCCAGCACCACCTGCGGTAGGTAGGTATAGCGCTTGGTGAACGGATACAGCGCGGCCAGCGCGGCGCCGGCGAACGACAGCTTGATCGTCAGCGCATTGGTGAACAGCACCAGCACGAACGCGAACGCCAGCAGCGCGGCGAACACGAGCAGCGCCTCGCGCGGCGCCACCCGTCCGCTGGCGATCGGACGTCCCGCCGTCCGCGCCACCTGCGGATCGAGTTTGCGGTCGGCATAGTCGTTGATCGCGCAGCCGGCCGCGCGCATCGCGAACACGCCGAGCGTGAAGATCAGCAGCGGCCTCCACGGCGGAAAGTCGCCGGCCGCCAGCCACAGCGCCCACCAGGTGGGCCACAGTAGCAGCAGCGCGCCGATCGGCCGATCCATCCGGGTCAGCACCAGGTAGTCCAGCGCCTTCTCGCGATAGCGCGGCGGCAGTTTCCGCAGCAGCCCGTTCAGCACCCGCGTGGCGCGGGTCGAACTGTCGGCCGGCACCGGCGGCTTTCTGGCGGCCGGACCGGGCGCAGCGGGGCGTGGGGGCGGCCGGCGCGGCTGGCGTTTGCGGAAGCTGGGAGACATCGTCGAAGTCTAGCGCGCGGCCATGCGCGCTCCAATGCGGCGCAGGTGCGGCAGGTCACGCTTGAAGCGTTTCACCTGCGCGGCTCTAATGACAGACTCCTGTGGCAGGAGTCACCGGCATCATTGCGCTGGGCAAGCCACAGGCCATGGCAAAACAAGACGTACCCCCCGAGGTTCTGATGAACACCCTCGACCTGCGCATCGCCAATTACCGCCCGGAACTGGCGGCGGCGTTCGCCGAATTGAACTTTCAATGGATCGAGGCGCTGTTCGAGGTCGAGGACGCCGACCGCAAGGTGCTGCTCGATCCCGAGCGGCATATCGTCGAACCCGGCGGCAGCATCCTGTTCGCGCTGGACGCCGACGTGGTGCTTGGCTGCGTCGCGCTCAAGCCGGTGCGCGTCGGCGTACTCGAGTTGACCAAGATGGCGGTGCGCGAAGGCCAGCGCGGTCGCGGCATCGGCGCCGTGCTGATGCAGGCGGCGATTGCCGAGGCGCGACGTCTGGGCGCGGCCGAGCTGGTGCTGGACACCCATTCGTCGCTGCAAAACGCCATTGCGCTGTACCGGCGCTTCGGCTTCGTGCAGGTCGCGGTCGGCGACAGTCCCTATCGTCGCGCCGATGTCGGCATGCGGCTGGTGTTGAACGCGGAAGCGGAGGCGGCAACCCGCCACCATGCCGCAGCCGACACGGGCGTGCTCGCGCAGCGCTTCGCCGCGTTCTGCGATGGCGACCGGGGCGGCAACCCGGCCGGCGTGGCGATTGCCGACGCGCTCCCCGATGCCGGCGCCATGCAATGGATCGCCGCGCAGGTGGGATTCTCCGAGACCGCCTTTGCGGCGCCGGACGACGACGGCTGGCGGGTGCGCTATTTTTCGCCCGCGTCGGAGGTGGCGTTCTGCGGTCACGCGACCATCGCCCTGGGCGCGGCGCTGGCCTTGCGCCAGGGCGACGGCGTGTTCGCGCTGCGCCTGAACGATGCCCGGATCACGGTCGAAGGCCGTCGCGACGCGGCCGGCCCTGCCGCCGCCCTGCAATCGCCACCGACCCGCAGCGAGCCGGCGCCGCCGGCGCTGCTGGCGCAGGCGCTGGCGTTGTTCGGCTATCGCCCCGACCAGCTCGATCCGCGCCTGCCGCCGGCGCGGGTGCATGCCGGCGTCGATCATCTGCTGCTCGCCCTGCGCACCCGCGCCGCGCTGGCGGCGATGCGCTACGACCTGGATGCCGGTCGGGAGTGGATGCGCCAGCACGGCCTGACCACGGTGTTGCTGGTGCATGCCGAGTCCGCACGACGATTCCACAGCCGCAATCCGTTTGCCTCCGGCGGCGTCTACGAAGATCCGGCCACCGGCGCGGCCACGGCGGCGCTGGCGGGCTATCTGCACGATCGGCACTGGCCGCACGGCGGCGCCATCGAGGTGGTGCAGGGCGAAGACATGGGCATGCGCTCGCTGCTGCGCGCCGAGATCGGGCCGGCGCCGGGCGGCTCGATCCGCGTTTCGGGAGCGGTGCGCGTGCTACGAGAATAGCGCGCCCGCGCGGAAGGCGGCGACACGAGTCTTCAGAGGAAATCAAAAGGCATGAGTGCTAGCTTTCAAGGTCGGGGGTGCTGCGCAGCTTTATCGCGCAGCGTCCTCTGCACCGCAGGGTTGGGCGTCGGCGCCAAAGCGAACATTCAACTGCCAGACGTAACGCGGCGTTTTGTCGCGGGCCGGCTTGAGTGCTTGGTGGCGCGCGGCTCGGCCAGACGGCCCGTAACGTACTTGTGAAGAACGCTGGCGATGAGCGTTTGATACGGTATACCTTCTTCAAGTGCCTTAACTTGAATGTCGCTCAAATCGCCAGAGGACAGGCGGATGTTGATCCGGCGATCCTTAATAGCCGTAGCGCGCGCTGCCACCTTGAATTTCGCTAGCTCAGCCTTCGTGGCAACGGACTTCAGTTGGCCTTTCTCAAAGGCGGTGAGGACTTCATGTTCGTAGGTATCAATTTTCGGCATCTGTTGCACCTTGATTCAAATAGTCCCTCGTCGCCTTGCGGCTCGGGATTACGGTCTTGAGGAAGAAATAGTCTTCCTCTTCGACAAACGGTACCAAATAGGCGTAGCTGTCACACGCGACTACAAGAACGCGCTGTCTGGGGTATTTCGCTTGGTTCGGGTGAGCCAAAATATCCAGCAACCCACCGGCCTCGATTGAGACAGCGATGTTCTCAAACGAAATCCCACGCTCTGCCTTGACGGTCTCGTTCTTCTCCGGACTCCAGCGAAATGGCTTCATGGGAGCATGTTTACGCCGATGTGTGCCTTTTGTCGCCACACCACGCAGACGCCGGCTCCATGACGCCCAACTACAAATAGACCCTGCATCCGGGGCATTGCACGGCATCGTCCGCCTCGCGGTTGCGGTCATCAACAGACTTTCCCTGCATGCGCTCGACTGCTTGCCGGCAAGCCTGCGTAGAGTCTGCGGCTTGGCGCGCGCTGCGTATCGACAAATCCGGAGGCGTAGCGTTTTACGCCATCGAAAGCGGATGCGTCCATCCGCGCCATGCTTGCAGCGGATGGCGAATAGCCACCGGCGTCAGGCATGACACGTATTCCGGCAAGTTGCGCCGATGCCGCGTGTCGATGTTGTGGAGGTCCCCGTCCATCGCGTTGAGCAAGTCATGCGATGTGGTAAAACAAGACCCTTGGCACCCAACTCTCTGCACTGTGCGGCATTCCTCAGACCACCATTTCCAGCATCGAGAATGGCCGCGTCAACCTGGGTGTCGAGCGGGCCAAGGTGCTGGGCACCGCCCTTCACTGCCATCCGGCTGTGCTCGTTTTCCCAGGCTGGCAGATCGAGTCTGCTGCCTGACAAGTCAAGCCGAAGCCGCTTCGCGGCTCGGCTTAATTACCTCCGCCGTCAACCAATCTTTCCGTTTGCGGCCATTCCGTTGGCGACATGCCATTCGCCCACAGCGACGCCGGTGATATGCACCGCTACCCCCGCAACAACAACCGGTACGCCGGGTTCTCGCTCTCGTCGCCGTACGGGTAGCCCAACGTGTGCAGGAACTGGCGGAACAGCGGGCGTTCGTCGGCGGGGACCTGGATGCCGACCAGGATGCTGCCGTAGTCGGCGCCCTGGCTGCGGTAGTGGAACAGGCTGATGTTCCAGTCCGGGTGCAGGTGGCCGAGGAAGCGGACCAGGGCGCCGGGGCGTTCGGGGAAGTCGAAGCGGTACAGCAGCTCGTCGTGCGCCAGCGGCGAGCGGCCGCCGATCATGTGGCGCAGGTGCAGCTTGGCCAGTTCGTCGTCGGTGAGGTCGAGCACGCCGAAACCCTGCGCATGGAACGCGGCGGCAAGGGTCTCGCGTTCGTCGTGGCTGGCGATCTGCACGCCGACGAAGATATGCGCCGCCTGCGCATCGCCGATGCGGTAGTTGAACTCGGTGATGCTGTGCTGGCCCAGCGTGGCGCAGAAGCGGCGGAAGCTGCCGCGCTCTTCGGGAATGGTCACCGCGAACACCGCCTCGCGCTGCTCGCCGACCTCGGCGCGTTCGGCGACGAAGCGCAGGCGGTCGAAATTCATGTTGGCGCCGGAAACGATCGCCACCAGCGCGCCGTCGCCAGCGGGGTGGCTGGCGGCGTACTGCTTGAGCCCGGCCAGCGCCAGCGCGCCGGCCGGTTCGGGCACGCTGCGGGTGCCTTCGTAGACGTCGCGGATCGCGGCGCAGACTTCGTCGGTGTCCACCCGCAGCATCGCATCGACATGCCGCCGGCACAGCGCGAACGTGAGCGCGCCGACCTGCTTGACGGCGGTGCCGTCGGCGAACAGCCCGACCTGGTCGAGCAGCACGCGCTGGCCGGTTTCCAGCGAGCGCGCCATCGCGTCGGAGTCCTGCGCCTGCACGCCGATCACCTTGACCTCCGGGCGCAGCAGCTTGATGCACGCGGCGACCCCGGCCAGCAGCCCGCCGCCGCCGACCGGCACGAACACCGCGTGCAGCGGGCCGCGATGCTGGCGCAGGATTTCCAGGCCGACCGTGGCCTGGCCCGCGATCACGTCGCGGTCGTCGAACGGATGCACGAAGGTCTTGCCGTCGATCGCCTGCCGCCGTGCGGCCTCGGCCTGGGCATCGCTGTAGGAGTCGCCGGTCAATACCACCTGCACCATCGCGCCGCCGATCCGGCGCACCGCGTCGACCTTGACCCGCGGCGCGGTCACCGGCATCACGATGGTGGCGTGGATGCCGAGCTTCGCCGCCGCCAGCGCCACGCCCTGCGCATGGTTGCCGGCCGATGCGGCGATCACGCCGCGCGCGCGCTGCGCCGGGTCCAGCTGCACCATGTGGTTGTAGGCGCCGCGCAGCTTGAACGAGAACACCGGCTGCTGATCCTCGCGCTTGAGCAGCACCGCGTGACCGAGCCGGGCGGTCAGCAGCGGCGCAGGTTCCAGTGCGCTCTCGCGGGCGACGTCATACACGCGTGCCGCCTGCGCCCGGCGCAGCAGATCGTGATCGTCCAGCGGCGCCGGCGCATCCACGGCCGCCGTCATGGTGGCCGGGCGGACACTCACGGCGTGGCGGCCAGCGCCGGTCGCCCGCTTGGCTCGGCACCGACCAGCGACAGCGAGCTGACGTCGAGCACGTCGATCAGCTTGCGCGTCTGGCGCACGATCTGCTCCAGCACCGACTCGTCGCCCTGCAGCACCAGGGTCAGCTGCGAGACGGACGGGTCGTGGGTGGCGGCCACCGTCAGCGTGTCGATGTTGACGTGGCGCGCGGCAAACATGCCGGCCACGCGGGCCAGCGCGCCGGATTCGTTCTGCAGCAGGATGGACAGGGTGTGTTTCATGCAGACCTCGCAGCCGCCGGTGCGGCGCAGCTAGAACATGTCATTGGGGGCATCGCCGGTTGCGCCGGACGCGTTGCGTGCCGCGATGAAGTCGCCGGTGATCATCTCGGCATAGGTGGCGCCCGGTCCGACCATCGGATACACGCCGGCGTCGGGGTCGATCATCACCTCGAGAAAGGCCGGTCCGTCGAAGGCCAGGAATTCGGCGATCGTGGCGGCCAGCGCGGTCGGGTCGTCCAGCTTCTGCGCCCAGGCAAAGCCGTCCGCCTGCGCCGCCTTGACGAAATCCTTGCGGTGCAGGCTCTTGTCCGAGGCCGCGAAGCGGCCCTTGAAGAACAGCTTCTGCCACTGCCGCACCATGCCGTCGCCGATGTTGTTGAGCACCACCACCTTGATCGGCAGGTTGTAGGTGGTGACGGTTTCCAGCTCGCCGATGTTCATGCGGATGCTGGCGTCGCCGTCGATGTCGATCACCAGTGCGTCCGGCCGCGCGAACTGGGCGCCGACCGCCGCCGGCAGGCCGAAGCCCATCGTGCCCATCGAGCCGGAGGTGAGCCAGTGCCGCGGGGCGCGGAAGTCGAAGTATTGCGCCGCCCACATCTGGTGCTGGCCGACGCCGGTCGAGATGATCGCGCGGCCCTCGGTATGCCGGTTGATTTCCTCGATCACCGCATACGGCTGGATCAGCGCGCTGGCGCGGTCGTAGTTCAGCGCATGCACGCGCTTGAGCTCGGCCACGTGCGCGTGCCACGGACCCAGCGCGGGCTTGAAGCCATGCGCCAGACCGTACTGGGTCAAGCGCTGCAGCGTGCGCCCCAGCGGCCCGACGTGATGCCAGTGCACCGCCTTGACCTTGCTGATCTCGGCCGGGTCGATGTCCACCTGGGCGACGAATTTCGCCAGCGGAGCGAACTTGCCGGGCACTCCGGCCACGCGGTCGTCGAAGCGCGCGCCCAGCGCCAGCACGAAGTCGCAGTCCTCCACCGCGTAGTTGGCGTAGGCGGTGCCGTGCATGCCCAGCATGTGCAGCGCCAGCGGGTCGGTGGTGTCCAGCGCGCCCAGTCCCATCAGGGTGGTGGTCACCGGCACGCCGAAGGCATCGACGAAGGCGCGCAGCGCCGGTGCCGCCGCCGCCGCGATCACCCCGCCGCCGGCATAGATCAGCGGCCGCCGCGCCGCGCCCAGCGCCGCAAAGAAGGCGGCGCAGGCGTCGTCATCCAGATGGGCCTCCTCGACCGCGCGCAGGCGGGCGCGGTAGCCGGGGATCGGCAGCCGGCAACGGCCGTCGAAACGCAGGTCGGTGTTCTGCACGTTCTTGGGAATGTCCACCACCACCGGTCCGGGCCGGCCGCTGCGGGCGATCTCGAACGCGCTGCGCAGCGTCGCCTCCAGGGTGTCCGCCTCGGTCACCAGGAACACATGCTTGGCGCAGGCGCCCATGATGTTGCTGACCGGCGCCTCCTGGAACGCGTCGCTGCCCAGCGAGGTGGTCGGCACCTGGCCGCAGATCACCACCAGCGGGGTCGAGTCGGCCATCGCATCGCGCACCGGGGTGACCATGTTGGTGGCGCCCGGGCCGGAGGTGACCACTGCCACGCCGACCTTGCCCGAGGCCCGCGCATAGCCGCTGGCCATGAAGCCGGCACCCTGTTCGTTGGCCGGCACGATCAGCGGCATCGGCTCGCTGCCGTCGACGTTCAGGTGCTCGGCGTTGTAGCGGAACAGCGCGTCGTACACCGGCAGGATCGCACCGCCCGAGTAGCCGAACAGCACGCCGGCGTGCTCGTCGGCCAGCACCTGCACGACGACATCGGCGCCGGTCATCGGCTGGCCGGCCAGCGGGTGGCGGTCGGTTTCAATCCGGGCTTTCAACGGTTGCGCATTCACAAGCTGTCTTCCTCGATGGTGCGGTGGATGGCGGTTCCGGGTTCACCCTGCGCGGGCGAACCCGGAGGCCCTCAGCCCGCTTTCTTCAATGGCTCGGCGGCGGGTTTGGCGGCCGACGGCTGCGACGGCTGCAGCCACGGCATGCGTGCGCGCAGCTTGGCGCCGACCTGCTCGATCGGGTGATCCAGATCGGCCTGCTTCAGGCGCTTGTAGTTGGGCAGGCCGGCCTTGTATTCCGCGGTCCAGTTCCTGGCGAAGGTGCCGTCCTGGATGTCGCTGAGCACGTCCTTCATGCGCGCCTTGACGCCGGCGTCGATCACCCGCGGGCCGCTGACGTAATCGCCGTACTGCGCGGTCTCGGAGACGAACTGCAGCATCTTGGTCAGGCCACCCTCGTAGAACAGGTCGACGATCAGTTTCAGCTCGTGCATCACCTCGTAATAGGCGATCTCCGGCTGGTAGCCGGCTTCCACCAGCGTCTCGAAGCCGGCGATCACCAGCTCGCTGGCGCCGCCGCACAGCACCGCCTGCTCGCCGAACAGGTCGGTCTCGGTCTCTTCCTTGAAGTCGGTCTTGATGATCATCGCGCGGCCGCCGCCGATGCCGTCGGCGTAGCCCTTGGTGATCGCCTCGGCATGGCCGCTGGCGTCCTGGTAGACCGCCCAGATGCACGGCACGCCGCGGCCGCGTTCGTACTCGGTACGCACCAGCGCGCCGGGGCCCTTGGGGGCGACCAGGATCACGTCGATGTCCTTGCGCGGCACGATCTGGCCGAAGTGCACGTTGAAGCCGTGCGCGAACAGCAGTGCCGCGCCGGGCTTGATGTTCGGCTCGATCGACTCGGTATACAGCGTGGGCTGCACCATGTCCGGCGTCAGCACCGCGACCAGGTCGGCGCCTTTCACCGCCTCGCCCGGCTCGGCCACGGTGAAGCCCTCGGCCTTCGCCTGGTGCCAGGTCGGGCCGTTCGGGCGCAGGCCCACGACCACGTCGAGCCCGGAGTCGCGCAGGTTGAGCGCATGGGCGCGGCCCTGGCTGCCGTAGCCGAGCACGGCGATGCGCGCCTTGGCGAGGGGGTTCGGATTGTTGTTGGTGCTCATGCGGTAACTCCTTGGTCGATAGGGGTAGGGGCAGGTTTGGCCGTCTGGACGGCTGTAGCGGGATGGGTGTTGGCGCCGTCGGAGGCCGAGCCGACCAGGCGGGCGTACTTGGCCAGCGCACCGGCGGTGACCTTGGGTGCGGGGGGATGCCAGCCGGCGCGCCGGCTTTCCAGGTCGGCGTCGGTGGAAAGTGTGCGGGCGACCGCGTCGATCGCGATGCGGTCGCCGTCCCTGAGCAGGGCGATCGGGCCGCCGCGCACCGCTTCCGGCGCGACGTGGCCGACCATGAAGCCATGGGTGGCGCCGGAGAAGCGCCCGTCGGTGATCAGCGCCACGTCGTTGCCGAGGCCGCGGCCGACCAGCGCCGCGGTGACGCCGAGCATCTCGCGCATGCCCGGTCCGCCGGCCGGCCCCTCGTTGCGGATCACGATGACGTCGCCGGCATGGATCCGGTCGCCCTGCACCGCGACGAAGGCTTCCTCTTCGCTTTCGAACACGCGCGCCGTGCCCTCGAAATTGCCGCTTTTGCCGGCCAGCTTGAGGATGCAGCCTTCCGGCGCCAGGTTGCCGTACAGGATCGAGTAGCCACCGCGCGGCTTCAGCGGCGCGCTCACCGGATGCACCACGTCCTGCTTTTCTGCTCGGGGTGCGGCGGCGGCTTCCGCGAACAGGCTGCGGCCGGTGACGGTGGGCGCGTCCTCCAGCATGCCGGCGGCGATCAGCTCCTGCGCCACCCGCGCGCTGCCGCCGGCGCCGAACAGTTCGACCGCGGTGTAGCGTCCGGCCGGCAGCAGGTCGGCGATCACCGGGGTTTGCGCCGAGGCCGGTTCGAAGTCTTCGATGCTCCACGGCACGCCGGCTTCGCGGGCGATCGCCAGCAGGTGCAGGATCGCGTTGGTCGAGCCGGCGGTGGCGGCCACCATCCGCGCCGCGTTGCGCAGCGAGGTGCGGGTGATCAGTTCGCGCGGCGTGCGCTTCGCCGCCAGGCATTCCATCACCAGTTCGCCGCAGCGATAGGCCGCCGCTCCCTTGGCCGGGTGGGTGGCCGGAATGTCGTTGTAGCCCAATGGCGACAGGCCCAGCGTGGACAGCACCATCGCCATCGTGTTGGCGGTGAACTGGCCGCCGCAGGCGCCGGCGCCGGGGCAGGCATCGCGCTCGACCGCGGTCAGTTCGGCAGCGTCGATGGTGCCGGCACCGTAGGCGCCGACCGCCTCGAACACCTGCTGGATGGTGATCGGATGATTCTTGTGCGTGCCGTGCGCGATGGTGCCGCCGTACAGCGCCACGCCGGGGATGTTCAACCGGGCCAGCGCCATCGCCGCGGCCGGAATGGTCTTGTCGCAGCCGCACAGCAGCACCATCGCATCGAGGCAGTGGCCATCCACCGCCAGCTCGATCGAGTCGGCGATCACCTCGCGGCTGACCAGCGAGGCACGCATGCCCGAGGTGCCCATCGCGATGCCGTCGGTGACCGCGATGGTGTTGAACTCGATCGGCGTGCCGCCGGCGGCACGGATGCCGGCGGCGGCCTCGACGGCCAGGTCGCGCAGGTTGAGGTTGCACGGACTCACGTTGGACCAGGTATGCACCACCGCCACCAGCGGCCGGGCGATGGCCTTGTCGTCCAGCCCGGTCGCGCGCAGCATCGCGCGGGCGGGTGCACGGTCGGGGCCGCTCTTGATCAGATCACTGCGCATGACAACTCCAGACTTGGAACGATGAATGTCCCCCTGCGTGCAGGGACGGGGAGGGGTGGCGCCGAGGAGAGTCGGCTTGCACTGGGGTAAGTGCCCGCGCCTCACGCACGCAGGGGGAGCAAAAGGTGGACGCGGTCAGCGTCCTCGACAGGTGTGGCGATGGGATCAACCGCATGCGCGCACACCACTGAAAAAGGCACGGCTGGTGTTCACGTGATCGGCCAGCGCGACCAGCACGGCATCGCGGACCGCGTCGGTACCGGCTTGGCCGCCGATGTCACGGCTGCGCGGCCCATATTCCAGTACCCGGGCGACGGCGGCCTCGATCGCCAGCGCTTCGGCTTCCAGCCCCAGCGAATGACGCAGCAGCAGCGCGGCGGAGAGGATCGCGCCGACCGGATTGGCCACACCCTGGCCGGCGATGTCCGGCGCCGAGCCGTGGATCGGTTCGTACAGGCCTGTCCTGAGCTTCGCCGAAGGGCCGCGATGGCCGTCGCCCAGCGAGGCCGAGGGCAGCAGGCCGAGCGAGCCGGCCAGCGCGGCGGCCTCGTCGGTGAGGATGTCGCCGAACAGGTTCTCGGTGACCACCACGTCATAGCGTGCCGGGTGGGTCAGCAGCAGCATCGCCATCGAGTCGACCAGCTGGTGCTCCACCTTCACGTCGGGATAGTCGGCGGCGAGGCGCTGCACCGTGTTGCGCCACAGCCGCGAGGTCTCCAGCACGTTGGCCTTGTCCACCGAGGTGAGCTGGCGGCGACGCCCGCGCGCCAGCTCGAACGCGCGACGCACCACCCGCTCGATCTCGGCCACGGTGTACTTGCATTCGTCGGTGGCAGCGTCCGCCGTGCGTGTTTTCGCGCCGAAGTAGGCGCCGCCGGTCAGTTCGCGCACGAACAGCACGTCGACGCCCTTGAGCCGCTCGCTCTTCAGCGGCGACAGCGCGGCCAGCGCCGGATGCACCCGCAGCGGACGCAGGTTGGCATACACCCCGAGCGCGGCGCGCAAGGCCAGCAGGCCCTGCTCCGGTCGCACCGGCGCATTCGGATCGGACCATTTCGGCCCGCCGACCGCGCCCAGCAATACCGCATCGGCCTTCCGGCATGCCGCCAGCGAGGCGCCCGGCAGCGGTTCGCCGCAGGCATCGATGGCACAGCCGCCGATCGCGTGTTCCTCGCAATCGAACTGGTGCCCGTAGTGTTCGGCCACCGCCTCCAGTACGGCGACCGCCGCCGCGGTGACTTCGGTGCCGACGCCGTCGCCGGGCAGGGTGACGATATGCGCTTTCATGCGTGCGACTCCGGGTGGGTGGGCGATGTCGGGGGCGTCTGGTTCTTCCTCACCGTCATCCCGGCGAAAGCCGGACAAGCGCTCCGCGCGCAGAACGCCTGCAAGGCGGCCCCGAAGGGGCGAGCGAAGCGAGTCATCCAGTAACTTTTCCGCGCCCTGCGAAGACGCTGGGCCCCAGCTTTCGCTGGGGTGACGCGAGGGAGGGGGAGGGTATTGGCGAACTTCATGCTGTCTCTCCCGTGCGTGCTTCGAATACGCGGATCGCGTCGGCGTGCTGCAGCAGGTAGCCGAGCTGGTCGACCCCGTTGAGCAGGCAGTGCCGCGCGAACGGTTCGAGCTGGAACGCGACGTGGCCGCCGTCGGGCAGCTCGATGAACTCGCCACGCACGTCGATCGACAGCTCGATGCCCGGATGCTCCAGCAGCCAGCGGTGCTCGGCCTCGCTGACCATGATCGCCAGCAGGCCGTTCTTCAGCGCGTTGTTGCGAAAGATGTCCGCGATCTCGCTGCACAGCACCGCCTGGATGCCGTAGTCGAGCAGCGCCCAGGGCGCGTGCTCGCGCGACGAGCCGCAGCCGAAGTTGCGTCCCGCGACCAGGATCGCGCAGCCCCTGGCCTGCGGCTGGTTCAGCGGGAAGGCCGGGTTGTCGCTGCCGTCGGCCTGGTAGCGCCAGTCGTGGAAGCACAGCCGGCCCAGCCCTTCGCGCGTGGTGGTGGTGAGGAAGCGCGCCGGGATGATGCGGTCGGTGTCGATGTTCTCGTCCGCCAGCACGGCGGTGCGCGAGTGGATACGGGTGACGGGCTGCATCAATGAAATTCCTCGCTTGTTGCGTTCGCCTCCTCTCCCCCGGATCCAATGTGGTCTGGGGGAGAGGATTGAGGTGAGGGGCGGGTGCTCGCCCAGCTGCTGATCGAAGCGCGCTTTGATGCGGCCACGTCGCGACCGTGTCCCCTCACCCCAGCCCTCTCCCCGCGGGGGAGAGGGAGCAGTGCGCGGTGAGCGTGAGCATTCATGCCGCCACCTCCACCAGGTATTCGCGCGGATCGGCGATGCGGCCGGCCAGTGCGGAAGCGGCAGCGGTGGCCGGACTGGCCAGCACGGTGCGCGCGCCCTTGCCCTGGCGACCTTCGAAATTGCGGTTGGAGGTGCTCACCACCAGTTGGCCGGGCTGCGCCAGGTCGCCGTTCATCGCGATGCACATCGAGCAGCCGGGCACGCGCCACTCGGCGCCGGCGGCGATGAATACTTCGTGCAGCCCCTCGCGCTCGGCGTCGCGGCGCACCGCCTCGGAGCCGGGCACCACCAGCATGCGCACGCCGTCGGCGATGCGCCGGCCGCGCAGCACGCCGGCGGCCTCGCGCAGGTCGGACAGCCGCGAGTTGGTGCAGCTGCCGACGAACACCACGTCGACCGGCGTGCCCTGCATCGGTTTGCCGGCCTCGCTGTGCATGTAGTCGAGTGCGCGGCGTTCCTGCGCGTTGCGGGCGGCCGGCACCGGCGCGTCCATCGCGATCGCCATGCCCGGGTGGGTGCCGTAGGTCACCGTCGGCTTCACCTTGCCGGCGTCGATGCGCACTTCACGGTCGTACAGCGCACCCGCGTCGCTGGGCAGCTGGCGCCAGCGCGCCAGCGCGGCGTCCCAGGCCGCGCCCTGCGGCGCCTGCGGCCGGCCCTTCAGCCAGGCGAAGGTGGTTTCGTCCGGCGCGATCAGGCCCGCGCGCGCGCCGGCCTCGATCGACATGTTGCACACCGTCATGCGCTCCTCCATCGACAGCGCGGCGATCGCCGGGCCGCGATACTCGATGACGTGGCCGGTGCCGCCGTCGACGCCGATCTGGCCGATGATGTGCAGGATCAGGTCCTTGGCGCCGACGCCTTTCGGCAACTGGCCGTCCACATGGATGGCGAGGGTTTTCGGCTTGCGCTGCAGCAGGCACTGGGTCGCCATCACGTGGCCGACCTCGGTAGTGCCGATGCCGAACGCCAGCGCGCCGAACGCGCCATGGGTGGAGGTGTGGCTGTCGCCGCAGACGATGGTCATGCCCGGCTGGGTCGCCCCCAGCTCGGGGCCGATCACGTGCACGATGCCGCGGTCGGCACTGTCCCAGCCGTGCAGCGCGACGCCGAACTCGCGGCAGTTCGTCTCCAGCTTGGTGACCTGCGCCCTGGCCTCGTCGTTCGCATACGGCCGCTCGCCGTCGCTGCCGGCGGGCAGGGTCGGGGTGGAATGATCCAGCGTGGCCAGCATGCGATCGGGCCGGCGCAGCTTCAGACCGCGCTCGCGCAGCTCGCTGAACGCCTGCGGCGAAGTGACCTCGTGCACCAGGTGCAGATCCACATACAGGATCGCCGGCGTGTCGGCGCTCTCGGCGACGACGACGTGCGCGTCCCAGATCTTCTCGAACAGAGTGCGCGTGCTCATCCGATCGTCTCCAGTGTCGGCTCTTGTTGAGTAGTGCGGCCATGGATGGCCGCTTCTTGATCCTCGCGGTCAGGGACGACCGCACAAGACACATCCGCGCGGTCAACCTTGTCCACGTACTCCAGCCAGCCCCGGCGATCCGCGGTGCGGCCGTCGAACAGGCCGAAGAACGCCTGCTGCAGCGCGCGGGTGATCGGGCCGGGTTCGCCCTTGCCCACCGTCTTGCGGTCGACCGAGCGCACCGGGGTGATTTCGGCGGCGGTGCCGGTCATGAAGATCTCGTCGGCGCTGTACAGCGCTTCCCGCGGCAGGTCGCGCTCTTCCAGCGTCAGGCCAAGATCCGCCGCCAGCGCGATCACCGAGTCGCGGGTGATGCCGGCCAGGATGCCGGCGCTGGTGGGCGGGGTCAGCAGCTTGCCTTTCTTCACCAGGAACAGGTTCTCGCCCGCGCCCTCGCTGAGCAGGCCGTTGTGGCCCAGCGCGATGCCTTCGTCGTAGCCGCCGCGGCGCGCTTCGGCGGCGATCAGCTGGCTCGACAGATAATTGCCGCCCGCCTTGGCCCAGCTCGGCAGCGTATTCGGTGCGGGGCGGTGCCAGGACGACACGCACACATCCGCGCCTTTTTCGATCGCCTCGCCGAGGTAGGCGC
This sequence comes from Rhodanobacter sp., assembly GCA_004322005.1. Lineage (GTDB taxonomy): Bacteria > Pseudomonadota > Gammaproteobacteria > Xanthomonadales > Rhodanobacteraceae > Rhodanobacter. The sequence continues at coordinate 32,453 of SCRF01000027.1, forward strand.
CCCAGTCCAGCGCCATGATCGCCACCTCCACCGGCGCGCCATGCTTCGGCAGCACGCCCAGCCCGCCGGCGCCGCGGAACACGATCGGCCGCACGTAGGCGGAGCGCATGTCGTTCGCACGGATCAGCTCCAGGCAGGCGGCGTTGATCTCGTCCTCGCTGTAGCCGATGGCGATGTCGTACACGCGCGCCGACTCGAACAGGCGCTGCGTGTGCTCGGACAGGCGGAAATAGGCCGCGCCCTTGGGCGTGGCATACACGCGCTCGCCCTCGAACACCGAGGAGCCGTAGTGCAGGGCATGCGTGCTGACGTGGACGGTGGCCTCGGCCCAGGGCTTGATGCGGCCGTTGTGCCAGAGGAAGGCGGTGTTCATGGATGGATCCTCGGGGTTGCCAGGGTGGCGAGCGTTGCCGGCCGGCGACCGGCCGGCGGCTGCCGCTCGATGCGGTTGACGATCGCCAGGGCGGCCAGCGCAGCCGCCTCGACGATGTCGGTACTGACGCCATGGCCGGTCCATTCGCGTTCGCCGTGGCGTACGGTGAGCTGCGCCTGGCCTTGCGCATCGCCGCCCTCGCTGACCGAGCGCACCTGGAAGTCGGTCAGCTCGAGGTCGTTGCCGGTGGCGCGTTCGATCGCGCGCAATACGGCATCCACCGGACCGTCGCCGATCGACGCCTCGCTGGCTTCGCGACCGTCGGTATGGGCCAGCTTCACCGAGGCCGAGGCGCTGCCGCCCAGATGGGTGGCGGTGTTGAGCTGCACGATGCGCCAGGGGCCGGCCGCATCCGGATCCTGGCCCAGCGCGATCGCTTCCAGATCCTCGTCGTGGATGGCGCGCTTCTTGTCGGCCAGCGTCTTGAAGCGGGCGAAGATCGCGTCCATCCCGGCGTCGTCCGGCACATGGCCCAGCGTCTGCAGGCGCTGGCGCAGCGCGGCGCGGCCCGAATGCTTGCCCAGCACCAGCCGCGGCTCGGCGATGCCGACGTCCTGCGGGCGCATGATCTCGTAGGTGCCGCGGTGCTTGAGCATGCCGTGCTGGTGGATGCCGGCCTCGTGCGCAAACGCGTTGTCGCCGACGATCGCCTTGTTGCGCTGTACCACCTGGCCGGTCAACTGGGTCAGCAGGCGCGAAGTGGGGTGCAGCTTGCGGGTATCGATGCGGGTGTCGACGCCGAAGTGCGCGGCACGCACCTTCAGCGCCATCACGACTTCCTCCAGTGCCGCATTGCCGGCACGCTCGCCGATGCCGTTGATGGTGCATTCCACCTGGCGTGCGCCGGCGCTGATCGCCGCCAGGGAGTTGGCCACCGCCATGCCCAGGTCATCGTGGCAGTGGCAGGAGAAGATCACCTGCTCCGCGCCGCGCACGTGCTGCCGCAGCCAGCTGAACAGCTCGACGATTTCCGACGGCGTGGTGTAGCCGACCGTGTCGGGCGCGTTGAGCGTGGTGGCGCCGGCCGCCACCGCGGCGCTGAACACTTCGGCGAGAAATTCCGGTTCGGTGCGCAGCGCGTCTTCGGCGGAGAACTCCACTTCATGGCACAGTCCGCGCGCCTGCTCCACGCCGGCTACCGCGGCGTCAAGCACCTGCGCCTTGCTCATGCCCAGCTTGTGCTCGCGATGCAGTGGGCTGGTCGACAGGAATACGTGGATGCGCGAGTGCCGGGCCGTCTCCAGCGCGCGGCCGGCGGCATCGATGTCGCCGGCCTGGCAACGCGCCAGGCCGCACACGGTGGTGTTCTTGAGGGTGCGGGCGATCTCGGCCACCGCGGCGAAGTCGTCGGGCGAGGCCTGCGGAAAGCCGGCCTCGAGGATGTCCACGCCCAGTGCCTCCAGCGCCTGCGCCATGCGCAGCTTGGCGCGGCGATCCATCGAGAAGCCCGGGGCCTGCTCGCCATCGCGCAAGGTGGTGTCGAAAATGCGTACGCGCTCGGCTGCGGCGCCGACGCTGCCGGGTCCTGCAGTTGTTTTGGTTGATTCGGGGTTCATCGCTGGCTCCGTTGATGTCGAGCCGAAGGCAACAAAAAACCCCGCGCCGTTGCCGGTGCGGGGTTCTTCGGGAGTCTTCAGGTTATTTTTTATCTACCTGGACACATGCCCTCAGCCCGCACCTCCGTTGGTAATGAGGAGGACGAGTACGAGCGTAATAAGCGCAGGCGCAAGAAGAAGCGTGCCGCGCAGTTGCAACAGGCCGTGAACCGTCGTTGGACGGACCATTTCGGTGCTGCTGCGGGGGCTGCTGCGTTGCGACATGGATCGACCATAGGGCAGCTTGCACGGCGGCGTCAACAGTTTCATGTGAAATTTGTTCGTCGGGTGTGTTCAGACGTCCAGAAGTCCAGACGATGTTGGGGTGTACTGCCGTGGATGCCCGCGTAGGAGCCCGCTTGCGGGCGATGCTCTTGCTCCACGCAAAGAGCATCGCGGTAGGAGCCCGCTTGCGGGCGATGCTCTTGCACCACGCGAAAGA
>SCRF01000028.1 GCA_004322005.1 Rhodanobacter sp.
CGCTCGCGGGCGATGCTCTTTGCCTTTGATGTGGCATCAGAGCAAGAGCATCGCCCGCGAGCGGGCTCCTACACGGGGTGAGACGTTGTGTCAGTAATCGCGTACGTCCAGCAGCATGAAACAGCGCGCGCTGTAGTTGCCGCCATGCGGCCACGCCACGGCGGTCAGCGCCAGGGTGCCGGCGGTCCACGGCTCGTTGTCGAGCAACGCCTCGCTGCGCGAATCGCCATCCGCGCCATGGCTGTGCACCAGCCGCAGCCAGTGCAGCTCGGGCGTCAGTGCTTCGCGTTTCAGTGCGGCCTCGATCGCCACCAGCGCATCGGGAGGGATCGGCATGTCGTCGCTGTCCGCGCCGCGCAGCGTAAACGGACCGATGAACACGTCCCAGCTGCGCACCCCGATGTCCCAGGCGGCGATCCGCATGCGGCGGTCGTCGGTGACGTACCAGCATGCGGCCAGCAGCTGATGGAATGCGTTGTGCACGAATGCGTCCAGCGCATCGCGACAGCCGGCGTCGCCACCGCCGGCACCCGCGAAACTTTCCTCGATGCGGCGATCCTCGCTCAGCACCACGTCGACGTCGAGACGACCCGGTTCACCGGCACTGCCCTCGTGCCAGCTGGCGCGGATCGCGGGAAAATCACCGTCGGTGACCAGCCAGCCGTCTTCGTCCGCATCCAGCTCGACATCGTGCCGCTCGAACAGCCGCAGCAGGTACTTCTGTAGCGATGCACAATCCATGGCCATCCTCCGTGGTTCCCGAACAGGTCAGACCGGCGCGTCGACCGGCGGCGCCAGCTCGCGCCAGGTCAGGTACATGCGCAGATCGAATTCCAGCTGGTGGTAATCCGGCAGCATGTACCGGCACAGCTGGTAGAACGCCTTGTTGTGCTCGAATTCCTTCAGATGCGCCAGTTCGTGCACCACGATCATCTCGAGGAATTCGGGTGCGGCCGCCCTGAACAGCGACGCCACGCGGATTTCCTTTTTCGCCGTGAGCCTGCTGCCCTGCACGCGCGAGATCGCGGTGTGCAGGCCCAGCGCACGCCTCACCACGTCGAGCTTACTGTCGTACAGCACCTTGTCGATGCCCGGCGCGTTTTTCAGATGCCGTTGCTTCAGCGCCATCGTGTAGGCGTACAGCGCCTTGTCGCTCTGCACCGGGTGCCGGTCGGGATAGCGCCGGGCCAGGTGCTCGCCCAGGCGTTGCTGCGCAATCAGCTGGCGCACCTTGTCCTGCAAGACGGCGGGGTAGGCCTGGAGATACGTGAGCGGCATCATGCGGCGCATTCTCGCACCGCGCCGCTTCGGGCGTATCGGCGTGCGGCAGGCACCTCTGACTTCCGGGTGGCGGCGATCCGCGCCGGCGTGCCTGCTGCGGCCACCCGCAAGACATTCGCGCCGCACCTCGATCGCGGCGGTGGATCATCACCCGGCGGCCGGCCTGACCGGGGGGGCCGACCCTTCCCGGCAGGCTCAGCCGCGTCGCCCCCAGCAAAGATGGCGCAGCAACAGCGCCAGCAGCAGCACCCCGGCGAACGCGCCGTAGCCGCCCAGCGCCGGCAGCACCTGCTGCCAGATCGCACCGCTGGCACGCCCGAGGGGACCCACCTGCGGCAACGTGACCGCGTCGAAACCCGCCACCGCCGCGGCGACCGCAGCGACCGCGGCCAGCCCCAGCATGGCCAGATCGAACAGACGACGACCCAGCGTGCGCGGCAGACTCTTCGGGTAGGCGAAATAGGCCCAGCCCAGGATCATCAGCCACGGCGCCAGCAGCAGCAGGGCGAGGTAGCGCATCAGTCGCTGATCGCGTCGGCGGCGGCGGCCGCGCCCTGATCCTGCGCCGCCAGCTGATCCAGTGCTTCGCACAACTGCGCCAGCGCATCGTCACGCGACTGCTCGTCGCGATAGGTCGGCGTGCTGGCGACGGCTTCACCATCCAGTTCCAGGATCAGGCAAAGCGGCTGCACCGTGAACACGGCGCTGGCCGCGCCAAGAGTCTTCAGGCGCTTCTGCAGCATGCCGGCGGCCTTGGGATCGGCGAACGGCGCCGACAGCAGCAGCTCCTCGCCCGCCGCCGAGAACAGACGGAAGCGGAAGCTGCCGTCGCCGTCGCGGAAACTGGCGAAGCGCGGCATCCGGCCCGGCTTCGGTGCCGGCCTCGGCGATGCGGCCGGTTGCGCCGCCATGCCAGCCGAACGCAGCCCCAGCGCGGCGCGCAATGCGGCGAGCTTGGGCGTGGCGATCGCGCGGGCTTTCAGCGCGCCCTCGCGCAGGATCGTCTCGATCCCGCCCGGATCCGCCATCAGCGCCGCGTAGCGTTCACGCATCGGCGCCACGTCGGCATCGATGCGTTCGTACAGCACCTGCTTGGCCTCGCCCCAGCCGATGCCGTCGAGCAAGGCCTCGCGGAATGCCGTCGTCTCGCTCTCGCTGGCAAACGCGCGGAAGATGGTGAACACGGCGCAGCTGTCCGGATCCTTCGGCTCGCCCGGCAGGCGCGAGTCGGTGACGATGCGCATGATCGCCTCGCGCAGTGCCTTGCCGCCACCGGCGAACAGGGGAATGGTGTTGTCGTAGCTCTTCGACATCTTGCGGCCGTCCAGGCCGGGCAGCGTCGCCACCTGCTCCTCGATCAGCGCCTCGGGCAGCACGAAGAACTCATGGCCGTGGAGGTGGTTGAAACGCTGGCCGATGTCGCGTGCCATCTCGATGTGCTGGATCTGGTCGCGGCCCACCGGCACCTGGTGCGCGTCGAACGCGAGGATGTCCGCGGCCATCAGTACCGGGTACATGTACAGGCCGGCGCTGATGCCGGCATCGGCATCCTCGCCGTTCCCCACGTTCCGATCCACCGCGGCCTTGTACGCATGCGAACGGTTGAGCAGGCCCTTGGCGGTGACGCAGGTGAGGAACCAGGTCAGCTCGGGGATTTCCGGGATGTCCGACTGCCGGTAGAAGGTGACCCGCTGCGGATCCAGCCCGGCCGCCAGCCAGCTGGCGGCGATCTCCAGCCGCGAACGCTCGATCCGGTCCGCGTCGCCGCTCTTGATCAGCGCGTGATAGTCGGCCATGAAAAAAAACGCATCCACGTCGGCACGCCGGCTGGCTTCGATGGCGGGACGCATCGCACCCACGTAATTGCCCAGGTGCGGGGTGCCGGTGGTGGTGATGCCTGTCAGTACACGAGTCTGCATGGTGTTCGCTTGTGGATTTGCGGGTCAGCAGCGGGTCAGCGGCGGATCAGCGTGGACTTGCCGAACAGTGATTCGACCAGATCCACCGCCAGTTTCGCCGTCGCATTGCGCTTGTCGAACGCAGGATTCAACTCGACGATGTCCAGCGAGGCCAGGTACCCGGTGTCGGCGATCATTTCCATGCACAGCTGCGCCTCACGGTAGGTCGGACCGCCGCGCACGGTGGTGCCCACGCCCGGCGCGATGCTGGGGTCCAGAAAATCGACGTCGAAACTCACGTGCAGGTGGGTGTTCGTGTCGACGCCGGCCAGTGCCTGTTCCATCACCCGCTTCATGCCCTCCTCGTCGATATGGCGCATGTCGTAGATGCCCACGTTCGCCTCGCGCACCAGCTGCTTCTCGCCATAGTCGACCGAGCGGATACCGATCTGGCGGAACACGTCCGGAGTGGTCGCCGGCGCGCTGCCGCCGAGCTCGGTGAGTCCCGGCGGACCGTAACCGCACAGGCACGCCACCGGCATGCCATGGATGTTTCCGGAGGGGGTCGCCTGCGCGGTATTGAAATCGGAATGCGCATCCAGCCACAGCACCCGCAGCTGCTTGCCCGTATCGCGGCAATGCTGGGCCACTGCCGTGATCGAGCCGATCGCCAGGCAATGGTCGCCGCCAAGCATGATCGGCAGGCGGCCATTCTTCAACTCATCGCCGATAGCCGTATAGACGGCCGTATTCCAGGCCACCACCTGATCCAGGTGACGATAGCCATCGGTCGGCGGCAGCCATGGATTGAGCGGCCCCTGCAGATTGCCGCGATCGATCACCTGCAGGCCGCGCAGCTCCAGCCTGGCGGCCAGATTGGCCACCCGCAGCGCCTCCGGCCCCATCGATGCGCCGCGATGTCCGGCGCCGATATCGGTCGGCGCGCCGATCAGTGAAACGGTTTGCTTGACCATGCCTGTTTACCTGTGGGTTCAAGCCCGCAACCGCGGACCCCTGCCGTCGCATGGCGTCAACGCCGGCGCGACCGCAGTCATCGAAAAGCAGCGCCTGACCCTGATTCCGCGCCTGCCGGTCACCCCGCACTGAGGGAAACAGCCGCGTCATGCTTCGTTCACGCCATCGGCCAAGTTTACCGGAACGAGGGCCGGCCCGCCGCGCACGATTGGCGCGCGACCGGGTTCAGCAGGCCCGACCCAGTCGAGGCGGATGGCTACTCTTCGGTGGGCCCGGAATCCGGCCGACGACTACGCGCCAACTCGTCGGCGCGGCGTGACGGCACGCTCGAGGACCAGCAGACCAGCTTGCCGCCGCCCGCTGCCGTACTGCCATCGACTCCTGGATTGGCGTCCGATCCGGACTTCCCCCAGCGCATCCCTGCAAACATCGACATTCCTCGCCAGAAGGCGGGATGCCCAAGAAACGTTTGCATGCCAGTGACTCCCGGCCGCCCCTGTGCAGCCGTGGAGTCCAACGTAGCAAGTAATCGCGTGAATGCCTATAGGCCGCTCGTTCAGAATTCCCGCACCAATTGTGCCGACTTGGCCAAGGCATCCGCCGGCGAACTCGAGCAGCGAATTCCAGCCGACAAAAAGGGGCCGCATCGCTGCAAGCCCCTGTATCGGTGGTGCCGGCACCCGGATTCGAACTGGGGACCTACTGATTACAAATCAGTTGCTCTACCAACTGAGCTATGCCGGCGAAGATGGCGGATTCTAGCAGCCTGTCGGGTCCGGCGACGCATGCCCTAAGGCCATCGTTCCGCTCAGAAGCAGCTGGTGCTGTGCGAGCCGACCCCTGCGGTGAGGACGCGGCTGCGCCAGTCGAAGTGCGTGTCGTCGGGCACGACCAGATCCAGCCAGTACTCGGGCACGCTCTCGCTGCGCTCGATCATGCGGGCGGGGAAGCCGGCGGCGATCACCTCGTCGCGGCGTTTGCGCGCGTTCGCCGGATCCTTGAACAGGCCCAGCGAAATGGTATTGGATTGTCCGCCGGAACCGACCACGAAGTAGTCGTCGATATGGTGCAGACCCAGTTGCCTCGCCTGTTTCAGTGCCTGCGCTCGACTGCCCGCAGCTGGCAGGTAGACCCACCAGCCGCTGGTCTGGCTGGCCTGCTCCTGACGCGAACGCATGTGCGAAGCCACCCTGGTCATCACTTGTCGCGCATGGTGCAGATCCTGCGGGCTGGCGAACGGCCCCAGCGCGAGGCAGCTGTCGCTGACGACGCGAGGCGTGGCTGCCGTCAGTGGTACCGACGCCGAAGCCGTTGCGGATGACGCTGTCGCGATGGCCGATTCCGGCAACTCCGACAGCAGGCGCAATTCCGGAACGCCGGGGTCACTGGCATTGCCGCCGCGGGCATACGGCTGACCCAGCAGCAACCAGGCACCCACCACGATGTTGAGGGCGATCAGCAGGACGAACAGCAGACGCAGGAACATCGAACCCTCCTCACCGCCAGCCATCGCCATGCGAGCCGGGCGGCGATTCCGCCGGCTGCGTATCTGCCCACACGGCCACGCCGCGCAATACACCGTCCCGGCTCACTTGTACCGGCAACGACAGCAGGGGTGCCAAACGCGTCGCATCGCCACCACCCAGGATCAACGTCGGCATGCCGCCCAGCCGCAGCGCCATGCGGGTGGCAAAGCGCTCGATCAGCGCCACCGCCGCCTGCCAGCAACCCGAAACCACCGCATCGGCGGTGTTGTCGGCCAGCTCCATGATGACACCGGGGCGCTCGGGCCGCACCAGGGCGGTTCGATCCAGCAGAGACTGCTGCATCAGCTGCGGCCCCGGTGCGATCAGGCCGCCGAGATGGCGGCCGTCGGTAGCCAGTGCATCGAGTGTGAGCGCGGTGCCCGCGCCGACCAAGACGCAAGGTGCCTGCCCGGCGGCATGGGCAGCCACCATGGCCAGGAAACGGTCCACGCCCAGTCGCCCTGGCTGGGCATAGGCGTTGCGCACGCCGCAGGCCTGGGCGGGCGTCCGCAGCCAGACCGGCGCGCGGCCGAACCGGCTGACCACGACTGCCGCTACTTGCCCTTCGCGCGCCGCGTCGACGACCGAGGCTGCGCCGACCATTTGCGGTTGCGGCAGATCGGCCCACGCCGACGTCAGCAGCGCAGCCACATCTTCATGCCAGCCCGCCGCACCGTGCGCCACCCATTCCGCTGAGTGCGGCGACTGCAGCGCCCATTTCAGCCGCGTATTGCCCAGATCGAGCAGCAGCTTCATGCGCGACGCACCGTGACGTCCGCGCTCTCGACCCGGCGTACGCTGCCGTCGGCCATGCGTACCTGCAACGCGCCGCGCGTATCCACGCCAGCGCCGATGCCGTTGAATTCGCCCAGTGCGCCGCTCACCTGCAGGGGCTTCCCGCGCAGCAGATCGTGCCGCGCGTAGTCGTCGGCGAAACCGGCGAAACCGTCGCGCTCGAACTGCCGCAGACCCTCGACCAGTGCCGCCACCAGCGCCGCCGCGGCGCGATTGCGGTCCGGCGGCGCGCCGCCGGCCAGGCTGGCCAGATCGCAGGTCGGCTGCCCGGCCTGTGCGCGCAGCGCCGGGGTCAGCCGCAGGTTGAGGCCGATGCCGACAATCGCCATGCACGGCCCCTGGTATTCGCCGCTCAACTCGACCAGGATGCCACCCAATTTGCCGCCTGGCTGCCCATCCGCGATGGCGAGCACATCGTTCGGCCACTTCAGGCCGGCTCCGGCGATGCCCAGCATCTCCATTGCGCGCAGCACGATCACTCCGCTCGCCAGCGACAACCCGGCCAGGGCGGCAAAGCCCTGCTCGAAACGCTTGAGGCAGGACAGATACAGGTTCAGCCCCGGTGGCGACAGCCATTCGCGGCCGCGCCGACCGCGACCGGCAGTCTGGGTTTCGGCCAGCAACACGCTGCAATCCACCGCCTGCGCCCCCCGTCGCTGCAACTCGCTGGAGGTCGAATCCAGCTCCCAGTGCACCTCCAGCGCCCCCAGCGAACGCGCCGATGATGCCGGCAGCGCGGCACGGATCTGCCCGGCATCGAGCATCTGCAGCGGCCACGGCAACTGATAGCCGGCGCCACCTCGCGCCTCGACCGGCAGGCCATGCGCGCGCAGCACTTCGACCTGTTTCCAGATCGCCGCGCGGGTCACCTTGGCCTGCGCCGCAAGCGCCACACCGGAAATCGGTTCACCCGCGGCCAGCGCCGCCAGCAACTGCGCGGGTTTCATCCGCAGGCTCCAACGGCCATCACGGCGTCATGCCGGGGAAGGACGGGAGACTTGGCATCGGGCAGGATCGACATCGGCGGATTTTAGCCCGGATGCCGTACCCGGCGGCAGCCGGACGCACAGCCCGGCAACGGCGGGCACGACAGCACTGGCATCACGTCCGGGTTTCTGAGACGATCCGGCCGTTGGCTTGCGGATCAGGGAGTTGAATCGCCATGCGTGTCACACATTGGCTTGTCGGCTGCGCCTTGTGCCTTGCCGGTATCGGCAGCGCCGCCGCCGTGCAGCTGGACGCCAGCGGCCTGGACAGTTCAATGCACGCCACCGCCACCGCCGACAACGGCGCACACGACGATGGCAACCGCGGCAGTGGCGACGCGCCAGCGCCGATCGGCGACGATCCCGCGCACGACGCCAGCGCCACCAGCAGCCACCGCAATGGCGACGATCGTTCCGGCGGTACGACCCCGGCACCGGCACACCACGCCCGGCTCCACCTCGGCTGGCAATCGCTGCTGCCCGGTTCCATTCAGTAAACGCCCGGCGCCCGGAATTCCTGGCAACTCAGGCCGGTGCCCATGTCACGCTGAAGCGGGCGCCACCAAGTTCCGGTGATCGATCGACCACCAGCTCCGCCTGGTAGGCATGCACGATGTCCTGCACGATCGACAGGCCGATGCCATGCCCCTGGACCCGCTCGTCGCCACGCACCCCGCGCTGCAGGACACGCTCGATCTTGTCCGGCTCGATGCCGGGACCGTCGTCTTCCACGCTCAACCACAGCCCCGGTCGCCGCCGGCCGGGTTGCCGTTGCGTCTTCACCACCAGCAGCACGCGGTGGCGCGACCACTTGAAGGCATTCTCCAGCAGGTTGCCCATCAGCTCCAGCAGGTCGCCCTGCTCGCCGTAGAACACCGCACCCTCCTCGATGTCGAATTCGCAGAGTACATTTTTGGCGGCATGGACCTTCTCCAGGCTTTGCACCAGATCCTCGGCATGCCCGGCGATCGGCACCGCGCTGGCGAAAGTCTGCCGGCCCGAAGTGGCGGCACGCGACAACTGGTAGGCGACCAGTTCATCCATCCGGCGCACCTGCTCGAGCACGCCATGGCGCAGAGACGACTCCCCGGCATCCGCCGATTCGAGCTGCGAGCGGATCACCGCCAGCGGCGTCTTCAGGCTGTGCGCCAGGTCGGCCAGCGTGTGGCGGTAACGCTGACGCTGTTCGCGTTCGTTTTCGATGAACGCGTTGATGCGTTCGGTCAGGCCGGTCAACTCCAGCGGATACTGGCTGTCCAGGTGCTCGCTGTCGCCGCGCTCGACCCGGCTCATGTCGCTGGCCACCTTGCGCAATGGCGTCAGGCTCCAGCGCAGCAGCAACAGTTGCAGCACGATCAGCATCACCCCGAGGATCGACAGCCAGATCGCCAGCGTGCGGCGGAACACCGCATTGGCACCTTCGAACTGGTCCTCGGTCTGCGCCACCATCACGGTGAGCCGCACCGACTTCTTCGCCGGCGCGTCCAGCGCCACGCCGTAGCTGTAGTAATACAGGCGCCCCATGCGCGTATCGACCGGGCCGACGAACTGGCTCTGGCCCGGCGCCAGCGGTTTGAGAAAGGTGAAATCGCGACCGATCGCCGACGACGATTCCCAGCGATAGCCGTGATCGCCCAGCGCCACCGCATACAGCCCGGAACCGGGCCGCGAGAAATTCGGATCCGGCACCGTGTCCGGCGGCAACAGCCGTCCATACCGGTTGATGTCGGTGCTGGTGATGTATGCGATGGCAAAATTCTGCAGGCGATCGCGCAGCGTGCTCAAGGCGCGCTCCTTGTTCGCCTGCGACAGGGTCAGACCGACCAGCCCGAGAAAGCCGGCCAGCACGAACCCGGTCGCGACCGCCGCGCGCGCCGCCAGTGACAGCGGGCGGCGCGACGACGCGGGGTCATTCGTCGTCGCCGTCGGTGCGCGGGATGGCAAAGCGGTATCCGCGTCCACGTACCGTCTCGATGGGTTTGAGGGTGCCTTCCGGATCGAGCTTGCGCCGCAACCGGCCGATGAACACTTCGAGCACGTTGGAATCGCGGTCGAAATCCTGCTGGTAGATATGTTCGGTAAGGTCGGCCTTGGAGACCAGCTCGCCGGCGTGCAGCATCAGGTATTCCAGCACCTTGTACTCGTAGCTGGTCAGGTCGACCAGCTTGCCTTCCACCGTCACCGACTGCGCGGTGGTGTCCAGCTTGATCATGCCGCAGGCCAGGATCGGCTTGGACCAGCCGCTGGCGCGGCGCACCAGCGCGTTGATGCGCGCCAGCAACTCCTCCACATGGAACGGCTTCACCAGATAGTCGTCGGCGCCGTTCTTCAGCCCCTCGACCTTGTCCTGCCAGCTGCCGCGCGCGGTGAGGATCAGGATCGGGTAGCGCTGGCCGTGCTCGCGCAACGCCTTGACCAGTTCCATGCCGGACATCTTGGGCAGGCCCAGGTCGATGATCGCCAGGTCGAACGGCACTTCACGGCCGAGGTAGATGCCTTCCTCGCCGTCCTGCGCCGCATCGACGGCAAAACCGTCGCGCTTCAGGCGTGCCGCCAGCGTCTCGCGCAACGGCGCTTCGTCCTCCACCAAAAGGATGCGCATTCAATGTCCCCCTCTATGACCGACATCAATGATGACCGGTTGTTGGATTGATTCAACCGGGTTGCCCCGGGGTAGGTCTGGCACCGTGTCACGGGGAACCTCGGGCACCACCGCAGGGGACGAACTGCCATGCGGGATATCGGCCGATACCGAGATCACCCGCACATGCCCGTCCGCCGTGAGCACCTTGATGCGGTACTCCACCCGCCGGCCGATGCGATGCGGCTCGGCCGACAGCACTTTGCCGCCGGTCTGCTGCTGTACCTTGAGCACCGCCTGATCCAGCGTCACCGTCGGTGCCGGTCGCGCCGATGCCGTCGCGGCGACACCCAGCCACAGCGATACCAGCAGAGCGAGAGTGAAATTTACGTTTTCAGTCATGTGCGATGATCCGGCCCGACACCTGCTCAGGCCTGAAGCTTAGGCCGTCGGGGCTGAATACTGACCGGATGACCGGCGCCTGTCACGCCGCTTCCAGACAGGGCGCCAGTGCCTGCTCCAGCAACGCCCAGCCCGCCCCCGGCCGATGCGCGCCCTCGCTGATCGTGCGCCGGAAAGCGCGCGCCCCCGGCTCGCCCTGGTACAGCCCCAGCAGGTGCCGGCTGATGTGCTTCAGCGCCGTGCCGCGCGCCAGCTCGGCCTCGACATACGGCCGCAGGCGGTGCAGCACCTCGGCGCGCCGCGGCAGCGGCTCGCCATGCAGCGCCGCCTCGATCCGCGCCAGCAGATACGGGTCGTGATACGCCGCACGGCCCAGCATCACCCCATCGACCTGCGCCAGATGCGCCTGCACCTGGGCGACCGTGCCGATGCCGCCGTTGATCACCACCACGAGCTGCGGAAATTCGCGCTTGAGCCGGTACACCCGCTCGTAGTCCAGCGGCGGAATCTCGCGGTTCTCTTTCGGCGAGAGCCCCTGCAGCCACGCCTTGCGCGCGTGCACCACCAGCACCTCGACGCCGGCGCCGAGCATCGTCTCGGTGAAGTGCTGCAGGCCGGCGTAATCGTCCTGCTCGTCCACGCCGATGCGGCACTTCACCGTCACCGGCACCTGCCGGCCCGCAGCCGCCAGCGCGTCGCGCATCGCCTTGACGCAGTCGCCGACCAGCGCCGGCTCGCGCATCAGGCAGGCGCCGAAGCGCCCCGACTGCACGCGATCGGACGGGCAACCCACATTGAGATTGATCTCGTCGTAACCGGCTGCGGCGCCCGCGCAGGCCGCCTGCGCCAACTCGTGCGGCTCGCTGCCGCCCAACTGCAGCGCCAGCGGGTGCTCCTGCTGGCTGTGTTCGAGCAGACGCAGCTGTTTGCCGCGTACCAGCGCCGCACTGGTCACCATCTCGGTATACAGCCGCGCCCGCGGCGACAGCAGACGGTGGAAATAACGGCAGTGCCGGTCGGTCCAGTCCATCATCGGGGCCACCGACAGCTGCCAGGACGAGACCTGCCGACCCGCGGATTCGGGTCGGTGGGCGCTTGCGGCGAGGGTGCTTTCCATCATTGTCGGACATGCTCGGAAGTTCTTTACCGGGCGAATGCTACGGCAACATCAGTGTCCGGCCCTATTTCCGTTGCGCGGCCGCCCCACCGCCATGGACGGCCATGACCGCACGGCGGATCAACGAGGCATCACGCCGGCTTGGTTGCGGCGTGTTTCTTCGCTGTTGCCTTCGTCTTCGCCGCCTTTTTCGCCGTGACGGGTGTCGCGGCAGCGGGTTGCGCCACCAGCATGGGGGCCGTGTCGAGCTGCCCGGTCTGCAGTTTTCGACTTGCCTGGATCAGGTCGCACAGGGTGCCGAAGCGGCAGCAGCATTCGCGATAGCCGCTATCGGCGTCGGTGACGCCGAGCACGGCGTAGTGATGTAGACCGCGCGGCGGCAACGCGTCGGGGGTGGTGCCGGTTGATGGCCAGTCGAGCATGCTGCTGTCGGCCACCCGCGCGGGGATCAGCCAGTAGTCGCCGGTCGCGTACAGGCCGCCGGGCTCGAAGCCGATCTGGATGCCGTCTTCCAGGTCGATCGGCGCACCCTCGGCCACCGCCACGACGCCTTGTACGCTCACCGCATCGCGCTGGTCCCAGCGGCGCAGCAGCGGGTGTTTGTGCGGATCGCTGGCAATTGGATACGGTGTGATGTTCTTCGGCACCGCGAGGGTGACGCTGCTGTCGGCAACCGCGATCGCGGCCACCTGCAGCAGCGCAAAGGCGCGCTGCGCCAGCGTGTAGTTGTCGTCCACCAGTTCGACCCAGTCGTTGACCGCCAGACCGAGGCGGGCGTCGCGCCCAGGCCCGGCCAGCGTCACCGTCAGCTGCGCGCTGCCGTCGGCCGCCGCGGCGCCGAGGGCGCTGCTGGCGATCGGGAATACCACCGAGCCGTTCTCGCGCGACCACTTGAAGCTGGCGCCGGTCGTCGCCGCGTTCACACCGCCGGCAAGGCCGCCCTGGTGGATCTCGACCCGATACAGCTGGTTTTCGCAGCCGCGGTAGCGCGCGTCGGCGGCGATCACGCACGGATCGCTGTCGGCCTCGACCGGCCCCAGCTGGGCGCGCAGCCCGGGCAGCGCATAAGCCGTGCGTGCGCCCAGCAGTTGCCGCAGCAGCATGCAGGGATCGTTATTGCCCGCACCGGTGCCCGTGTCCTTGTTGTCGATGCTGTCACGCAAGTTGCCCACGTCGATAATCTGCTGCTTGATGGCGGCGATCGCGGTGGTGTTGGTGGTGGCCTGCAGGCGCACGTTCAGCGCGGCATCGATGTCGTCCAACTGCTGGCCCGCGCGAGGCGGGTCGATCATCCGCAGTTGCCACACCACCTGCGCCCGCGAGGCGGTGCCGATGCCGTTGAGCGCGCTGTCGTCGATCGCCGGCGCCTCCACTGAACTCAGATGCCGTTCCCACACGTCCAGCCACAAGGCGTAAGTCGACGGCGGATTCTCGAAGCCGCTCTTGCCGTCGGCCACGCCGTAGTCGGGTGTCGGCGCCTGCGGCTGCATGGCGAGCGTGGATACGGCTTCGTTCACGCACAGGATGCCGTCGACGTAGAAATGTCCCGGCGCCAGCTGCCAATCGGTCAGCGGCAGGTTCTTCAGCGTGCCGCTCGTATCCGTGCTGGAGGTGGCGAGGCCGAAACCGCTGCCCGCCGCCCAGCACGGACCGACCAGATCCTGCACCAGCGCGCGCAGCAGATAGAGCTGGATGCCGGCCTGCTCGTTCCAGTCCGCCTCCAGCAGAACCCGGCCCTGTTGCTGCAGCACCTGGCTGTAATGCCGTGCCGGATCGAAGGTGACGCGTGCGAAGTCGCCTTTCATGGGAGATCTCCTAACTCGAGAAGAGGGTGCCGGCGTCCGTGCCGGCGGGAACGTATTCATCCAGCCGCGCCGCGAGATTCGCCTCGCGTTGCGGTTCGTACAGGTCGTGATAGACGCCCATCGCCGCGCGATCGGACGCGCCGCCGCGAATCTCCCCGCAGCAGCTGTCGGCCAGCCGCAGATAGTGCGGCGCGGGGTAACGCAGGCTGTCGAACTGCGGCACCACGCGCAGCCGTTCGCGCGCGGTCGCCGCTGCATCGCCCGCGGCGACCGCGGCCAGCGCCAGATCCGGCTGGCAGTGGAAGCGCCGGGGCGTGCGCGAGCCGTCCGGCACGTAGCAGAAGCGCACGCAACCGTGCTGGCGCCGCAACACGCGCAACGGGCTGGCGAAGATCGCATCCTCGGCCAGCGCGATGCCATGCGCCTGCACCTCGCCGATCACCGTGCAGCGCCTGAAGCTCGCTTCCACATAGGCCACCGCCTCGTCCGGCGCACCCAGTGCGACGCGGTCCAGGCCGGTGGCATCGAGGATGCTGTCGCACAGTTGCAGCGGCGGCGGATCGCCGCGCCGCAGCGGGCTGATCACCGAGATCGCGCCCATGATGCTGTGTTCGACGCGCAGCGCGGCGCGCGTGCCGTCGAAAGTCACGCTCGGCTCGCCCGGACGCTTGGGATTGCAGTCGCAATGCAGCGCCCAGCCGGGCACCAGGGTGCAGTGACGGATCACGAGTTCGCACAGATCCTCCGTCGGCGGCGGCCCTTCGCCCTCGTCCGTCGGCCCCTGCACCTCGATGCCGCGCCCCACGATCAGCAGGCCGTCCAGCAGCACGCGGCTGCCGGCGTGGCCGCTGATGCTCAATGCGTCGGGCTGGCTGGCGCGCACGTCGAGCAGGCGCAGCACCGGCCGCGTGCGTTCGGCGGCGCGCAGCTGGATCGCCTCGCCGACATCGAGCCGCAGATCGATGCTGCCTTCGTACACGCCGCTCTCGGCCAGCTCGACGATCAGCGCGCGCAGCGCCGGCGCGGCAGCCCTGGCCTGCGTCCACGCGGCCAGCGCGTCGGCGATGCTGGCGAAGTGGCCGGGCGGCCACGCGATCTTCGGATCGCGGTCCGGCAGCGCGGCGTGCACGACGTAGCGCGTCGCGTTTTCCAGTTCGGGCGTCACACGCCCGTATTCGCCGCCGCCCAGATCGGCGGCAAAACCGTACTGATAGGACACCCACACGCCGCGCTTGGGCCGCTGGTTGGCCGGGAACATCAACCGGCCGCGCTCGGGATCGACCGCCACGCGCCCGCGCGGCACCTGATAGCGCCAGCCGGACAGATCGGCCGGAATCAGCGCCTCGCGCGGCACCGGCACGCCCCGACCCTTGCTCGGCCAGTCCGGCGCATGGATCAGCACGCTGTTGCCGGCGCCGTAGAGCGCGGCCGCCACACCGGCGTAATCGGCCTGCGGACCGCGCACGGCGAAACGGTAGCGCCGCAGCGGCACCGGCAGATTGATTTCCTGCGCGATGCGGGTCGGCGTGGTTTCCTGCAGCGGACGCTGGAACAGCGGCGTGTCGTTGCCCAGGATGCTGAAGCTGAAACAGTGCGGGCCGTTTTCCTCCACGCAGTACGCCGGCGTGGTGGTCACCGGATAACTGCGCAGGCGGAAAACGAACACGCCGACGTCCGGGATGTTGTAACGGCGGCGGCGGCGCCGACTGCCCAGGCGCCGCACGTCGACGCTGTGCGCGAACGGATCGAACGCGCCGTTCGCCCAGCCGATGCGTTGCAGCCGGCCCGGATCACGCAGGTCGGCGGTGCCGCCGCGGCGCGGGTGCTGATGGTCCAGGTGCTGCATCCAGCCGAGCCGGCGGTAGAACTCGACCGCGCGCGCCGGCCAGCCGGCCGCATCGCGGGCAAGGTCTTCCAGCAGCGACAATGTGCCTTTGCGGCGGCGCGCGTCGATCGTGTTGGCGACGTCGGCACGCGGTGCCAGCACCCGGCCGAGGCCGGACGCGCAGCCTGCCGCCGCATCGAGCGTTGCCGCTTCCGGCAGCAGCGTATAGCCGAGCAGGTCGCCGATGTACGGCACCACCCAGTCGTCGCAGGTCTCGATGAACCAGTTGTCGTACAGCCGGGCGATGTCCTGCTCCAGCACATCGGCCTGCGCGGCGAACACGCGCAGCAGGTCGCGCAGCGGGTAGCCCTGCTCCGCATCGCGCATGCGGTAGATCACGGGCAGCAGGTCGTACAGGCGATCCGGACGCGCGTTCATGGCGTGGCCTCCTGCAGCAGCAGTGTGTCGGGAACGTTCGGCGGCAGATAGGCGAGCTGCGCCGGGCGCAGCATACCGTCGCTGTCGTAGCGCGCGGGCAGCACCTGCACGCGCGCCGGTGGCCCGGCGGCGGTCGCGAGCGATGCGTGCATCGACGACGACGCCGCGCCGTCGCCGTTCGCGTTCGCCTCCTTGCCGCGCTCGCCGAAACCGGCCAGCAGCGTGGCTTCGTCGAGGCTGCCGAACGCGTCCACGTCGACCCACGCGACGCCGCGCACTGATTGCATGCAGGCGACGATTTCGCTGAGGTAGACGTTCTGCGCCAGCGCGCGCCGCCCGAAGCCGAACGTATCAAGCAAGGCCGCGCGCAATAGCGGTTCGACCGCCTCCCACACATAATCGGTCGCGAGTCCGACCCTGGCGCTCACCGTCAGCGCCAGCAGTTCGCGCACGTCCAGACGCAGCGGCAGCAACGGATCGCCATAGCGCTGCAGTGCCTGCAGCAGGTTGCGATAGAGGTCGGAGGTGATGTCGACCGGCGCGTCGCCGGCACCGGCGATGGTGACCTGCACCCTATTGCCGAGCTTGATCGCCGCCGCCTTGCCGACGCCGCCGAAGCTGCGCGCGAAGTCGGCATAGTCCGGCACCGACACCAGCCGGTCCAGCGCCAGCACCGCCAGCGGCACGTTGCGGCGCGCCTGGTCGCGGGCCTCGGCATCGGCGCCGCCGGAGGCAGGCAGCGGATTGATCACCGCCTTGACGCCGAGCGGCTTGGTCGCCACCAGGCTGATCTGCTGCGCGCGCACATTGCCCGGCGTGCCGATGCCGTTGCGATAGGTCGCCTTGATGTTCTCCACGCCGGTCGGCGCCCGCGCGCCGTGCGTGCCGTCGCCGAACTGCACGCGGGTCTTGCCGTCGTCGTCGGTGGCGGTGACGAAGCTGCGGCCGGCCGCGCCGACGAAGGCGAGGTTGCGCGTTTCGTGCCACTGCATGTCGTTGACGCGCACGCTGAGCGTGCTCTCGACGCCATCGACGGTGGCCGCCGAGACATAGGTCAGCGGCGACTGCTTCAGCGCGAACACCTGCATCGCCGTGGTGCCGTTGCCGCTGCCGAGCACTTCGTTGCGCGTCTCGCCGTGGGTGGCGCGCACCACGTTGGCGTAGATCGACACAGTGTCGCGTTTGTAGGCGTAAGCCAAACCCTGGTTGGCGAACACCAGCGTGCTGTGCACCGTATCGCCCGGCAGCTGCGCATCCACGCCCTGCTCCACCGCTTCGAGCATCACCAGTTCGGCGGCGCTCACCGCGTCGGTGCCGGGCACGTCGGTGCGCTGGCCTTCGACGATCGCCCAGCGGCCAGCCTTGAGGCCGTCGAGTGCGCCGTCGAGGGTGAGCCGGGTGGCGCTGTCGCCCGTGATCCGCGTCTCTGTGGCGTCCGCAGCGATGCTGCCGACGGTATCGGCGATCGCCAGTTCGGCCAGCGGCAACAGGTCGCTCTGCGCATGGACCTGTGTGGTGCGCAGCGTCGCCATGTCCGGTGCCGACCAGACCGGCGGGTCGCCGTCCGCCGCGGCATCGAACAGCGTGATGTCGGTGGTCTTGCCGCTGATGCCGTAGTCGCTGCGTGGATGCACGCGCACGCTTTTCGCCTGCGCCACGATCGGTGCCGTGTCCCCGGACTGCAGCAGCAGATAGCTGCCGGCCTGCACGCCGTCATAGGCGTTGTCCAGTTGCACGCGATCGTCCTGCTCGACCGACGTCCAGTCGCCGTCGGGTTTCGATACGTACGGCACCGCCGCTTTGGTGTCTGCGTCGGTGTTCAATCCCAGGCCCATGATCCGCTGCGCGTTGTAGCCGAACAGCGGCGCTGCCAAGCGCATCGCGTACACACCGCTGAGCGCGGGCGAAGGCTGCCCCCGCGGCACGCTGGTCCAGGCGCGGTAGAAGTTGTCGGCCAGGCGCGCCTCGAAATTCAACAGCAGTTGCGGGCGCGTATCGCTGGCCTGGCCCAGCGCGGTGGCGACGCTGCGCTGCAGGCGCAAGCTGTTGGCCGGCTGCGGCGCCGGCATGAGGGTGAGTGCGCCGAACAACGCGCCAAAGTCAAAGAATGTTCCCATCGGCGGTGACGACGCACCGAACGCCGCGTCCACCGCGTTCTTGAAATCGTCGATGGCCGGCGGGCCATTGGGCACGCCGTCGAATTGCGGCCCCACGAGGTCGTCGTAGCTGCCGCCGTTGTCGCCGCCCAGTAGCAGCTGCTGGCGCATGCTTTCCATGGCGCTCAACCATTGCTCGCGGTTGGGTCCGGCAGTGGAGGAACTCAGCGCGGCGATCGCCACGTGCGCCGCCGCCACGATCTGCACCGTGGCCGGATCGACCGGCTGCAGCAGCACCTTGCTGCGCTGGCTCTGCGGCTGCACTTCGATCGATTGCACCAGGCGCAGGGCCTGCACGCCGGTGGCCAGATCGTCGAACAGGAACAGCAGGCGGTCGTTCGGCTTGAGGTTGGTGGCGGTGTCGGCGACCCACAGTGCACCGAGGCCGGCGATCGTGTCGAGCGAGATGTTCTGCGGCCGGGTCAGCCGTGGCCGCAGCGCGTTCCATTCGAAGCGCGCGTCCAGCGGATCGGCGGTCTCGAACGTCTGCATCTGCTCGCCGGGGGCGGGAATCGACTGCGCGCGCGCGCCGGCGGCGATCGTCACCGGCGGCGAGTCTTTCTCGACGGTGTAGGTGAGGTAGACGCTGGCCGCCACGCCGGGGCGCAGGCGGTAATCGACCAGGCGCGCCAGCTCCAGCACCGAGCGCCGCTCGGTGGCGGTGCGCAGATAGCCCTCGTTGGCGATGCGCTCCTGATAGAAGCTCAGCACGTCGGCGCCGACCGCCCACGCGTCGAGCAGCGCCATCGCCGGGTCGTCGCTCGCGCGCGTGCGCAAGCCGGCCAGCGCCGGCAACGCGGCCGCGCTGAGATCGCGCTGCATGGTGGCGCGGAAGTCGGCGTAGCGGCCGACGCGATAACTCAGGCTGTCCAGCCCCGGCCGGTTGTACAGCGGCAACGGCGTGCCGGCGATGGCGCCGCACCCGCAGGCGCAGGCGTGCTTGCCACAGGCGCTACAGCAGCTCATCGGCCACCTCCCAGCGTGAACGCGATGCTTCCGTGGTCGGGATGATCGGGATCGTTGTCGACCTGCGCGATCTCGCACGCGGCCAGATGCAGCACGCCGTCGGCGGGCACGTCGCCCGTCCGCGCCAGGTCGGCGCGCGCCAGCGTGACGACCTCGACATGCGCGACCCCGGTGATCGCCTGCGCCTCGGCCAGCAACGCGCTGACGAACACCGGCGCGCCAAGGCGCAGGCGGTCGGGATGGAAAAAGCCGGGCGTGCCGTCGCGGCGCAGACCCGCGCTGAAACGATCGCGCAGTGCGGTCTCGACGTGCGCGACGAGGAACGCCGGCAGCACGCAGACGAACAGCTCGACCCGCAGCGGCACATAGCAGGCGCCGCTGACCGCCACGTCGTGGCCGATCCGGCGATAGCGTTCGAGCCGGGCGGCGATACGCTGCGCCAACTCCGGCGGCAGGCTCTCGCGGCCCAGCGGATCGGCCACCACCTCGGCCGCGTACCAGCTGCCGCTCCACGCCAGCGCCGCGGCGGCGCCCTGCAGCTGCGGCGCCTGCGCCGCGAGCATCGCGTAGTCGTCGGCGACGATCGCGCGCAGCGGATTCGCGCGGAACGCGCCCGGCGCATACAGCTTCACCTCGGCGAGGCTTTCCGGATCGGTGCCGCCGCCGGCCGGCAGCGGATTGCGCGGCTGCAGGTCGGCGGACAGCTCGCCCGACTTCGGCGCCAGCCACACGATGCTGTCGCGCCCGACGTTGCCGGCGCTGCCGTTGCCGATGCGCGGCGCGGCGCGGAAGAACTCGCCGGCCTGCGGCTGCCGGCCCAGCACGCCGTCGCCGAAGCGCAGATGCGCGGCGCCGTCGTCATCCACCTCGACCACGAAGTGGCGGTCGTCGGGGCCGCTCTCCAGCAGGTCGTAGCGGGACTCCCATCGCCAGCGCGAGTCCGGCGTACCAGACACCAGCACCGCGTCGAGCGGGCCACCATGGACGGTCAGCTGCGGCAGCGCCAGGCGCGGATCGCGCGCCAGCAACCGGCACACCGGCGCCTGCGCGGGCAGCGGCTCGGCCCAGGTCAGCGGCGCATCCGGCAGCGTGTGGCCGGTGTCGGCGGGCGGGCGCGTCACGTCCTGCACCGCACCCTCGCAGCGGCAGCAGCCGTACTGCGACGCGCCGGGCACCAGCCAGCAGTCCTCGGCCAGCTGCCGGCAGCGCTGGCAGGCATCCGGCAGCGCGGCGAGCGCCGCGGCGAGGCCGGGATACTCGCCGTCGCCGGCCGCTGCCGCGCAGATCGCATCGCAATGGCACTGCCCGACGACATGCTCGCCGTGATCGACCAGCAGCACGTTGCCGCGCGCCAGGCTGACGTCGTGCAGCCATGCGCAATCGGGCGACGGCTTGCGCACCGACAGGCACAGGTCGAACGGCAGCGCGTCGCACGGGTCCCAGGCGATGTCCAGCAGCAGCGTGCCGTCGAGCGGATCGACGGACGTCTGGACGTCCGTCAGCCGCACCGCATGCCGATGCGCGGGATCGGCATCGGCGGGGTTACCGGTCTGCGGCCCCAGCACTTCCTCGAAGATCAGCAGGTCACCGGCCGCCAGCTTGAGTGCGCGTTGTGGCGCGGCCGCCGCGACCGTTGCGGGATCGTTCGGTGTCGTCGGCGTGGCCGGCAGCGGCGCATCGACCAGCGTGGCGCGCGTGCTGCCGCGCGGCAGGCAGCACATCTCGTCACCCCAGGTGTGCAGGCGGATCGCGCTGTGCGCGGCAACCACCAGCAACGTGGTCGCGCCATCCAGCGGCATCGGCTCGAACAGCAGTGCGCCCTGCGCACGCGCGGCATCAAGCCGGGTGGCGTCGATCACGCCCGGCCGCGCATCCGTCTGCCCCGGCGGCGGCACCAGCAGCAGCAGGTTGTCCAGCGCCAGCGGCAGGTCGTCGCCGGCCCAGGCCAGTGCAACCAGCGCGCGCGCATTGCAGCCCTCGTGCATGCGGTAGTCCACCAGCCGCGCATGCCGGCGCACCGAGATGCGCCGGCGCGCGGTGCCCAGGTAGGCCTCGGTGGCGACCGCGTCCTGGTAGTAGCTGAGGTAGTCGGCGGTATAGGCCAGCGTCTCGACCAGCGCGATGCCGAGGTCCGGCACGTGGCGTTCCTGCCATGCCGGCATGTCGAGCGCGATGCGGTCGAGCAGCAGCTGGCGGAAGCTGGCGTAATCCTTGGCCAGGTAGTTGATCTCGGGAAGCGGCGGCGACGCCTGCACGCAGGGCGTCGAATCGGCGCAATCGAGATCCTTCGCGCAGTCCAGACGGAAGTGCAGCGCGGTGCAGGCATAGCGCGGGTCGAAGCCCGGGTACGCCAGCCAGCTGGCCGGGTCGCGGCCCGAGGCCGCATCCACCAGGCACAGGCAATACGCGGTGTGGTCGCCTTCGCGATCGAGCACCACGCGCAGGCAGGCATCGTCGTGCAGCTCCGGCTCGGTCTCGGCGTTGACGCTGAGCACGCGCAGGCCGGTGATGCGGTCGCCGCCGCTGATGCGCACGTTCGCCACGCCCAGCTGCGGCGGGATGGCGCCGAACAGATGCACGCACAGGCTGACGCCGTCGTCGCCGACCTCGACGTAGTCGATGCCGTTGAGCGTGCCGGCCAGGCGCAGCCGTTCGCGCCGCGCCGGCACGCCGCACAGCGGCGGCGGCGCGCAGCCGATCACGCCGAGGCGCGCGGTGTTGCTCGCGGTATTCATGGCAGGCTCCGCACAAAGCTGTCGCTGCGGCTGTCGCCGCTGGCGCGCACGGTGTAGCTGAGGTCCACGCGCAAGGTGGAATCTGCGCTGTTCACCGCCAGCGCGCCGACGTCGATCACGTCGCCGAGCCAGCGCTGCAGCGCCGCCTGCAAGGTGAACTGCAGTGCGGCCGCCAGCTCCGGACTGTTCGGCGCGAACACCAGCTGCAGCAGGCCGCTGCCGAAGTCCGGCCGGTTGACGCGCTCGCCCGGGCTGGTGAACAGCAGCTGCTCGATCATGTCGCGCACGTGATCGTCGTCGTCCGTCTCGGCGCTACGGCCGCGGTTGTCGAAATGGAATGGAAAGTCAATGTTCATGGCTTCGTCCTCACATCGCGGTGACGCGCGTCTGGCTGGCCACGATCAGCAGCGGCGTGCCGGTCGGTGCGCAGATCGCCTGGCTGTCCAGCAGCAGCAGCGGCTGGCCGTTGGAGGTCACGCGGGTGGCGGCGGTGACGAACTGCGCGCTCACGCACGGCCCGTTCGCGGCCGGCGGCGGCGGTAGCGCGCAGCCGGCGACCAGCCATGGCGGCGGCATCGTCACGCTGGGCTGGCCGCTGACCGTGACGCGCGGATTCGGCGCCGTGGCCTGCGCCTGTCCGCCGTGCGCACAGAGCACGCTGGCGCCGACATGAATGAGGAAACCCGGCATCACATGCCTCCCTAGGTCACCACCAGCGCGCCGTTGTTGATCGTCACCGTCGGGCCCGCGAGCACGATGGTGGCGCCCTTGCCGTTGGAGATCGTGATGCCGATGTCGTTGACCACGATCATCGCGCCGGTCGCGCTCTTCAACAGGATTCCGCCGGTCGGCCCCGGCAGGTCGCTGATCGAGATCGCGTTCTGCAGACCCGATTGCAGCACCAGGCTCGGGCTGGCCGGATTGCCGGCCAGCGCCAGCGCCGGCACTTCCGCCGCCATGCCCCAGAAGCCGCCGACCCAGACCGGATAATCCGGGTCGCCCTGCTCGAACTCGATCCACACGCCCGCGCCGATCTGCGGCACCACATACACGCCGCTCTGCTTGCCGGCGATCGGCACGCACGGCAGCGCCCAGCTCGACGGCAGCAGGCCGGACACATCCGGCACCATCGCCTGGATGCGGCCGCGCTGTTCCGGGTCCACGTTCTGGATCACCGTGCCGCGGTACTTGCCGTAATACTTGCTCATGGCGGCACCAGCGGCACGGTGGAGATCAGCCCCTTGCGCGACAGCTCGAAGCTCTGCTTGTACTCGCCGCGCTTGATCGTGTGGCGCACCTGGCTGACGTAGTGCAGGCCGTCGAACGCGGGGCCGACGCCGCGCACGCCGACCAGCTGGCGCGCCTTCAGCACGCGGCCGTAGCGGGTCACGTCGAGGCTGCCGCGCCCGGTGACGGTGTCGGCGGATTTGGCCGCCTCGGCCATGCCCAGCAGCAGCGCGCGTACCGGCGAATACTTCGCGGTCTCGGGCAGCTGGCGAAACTGCTGCGGCGGCGGATCGATCAGGCCCAGCGGCGGATTGAGCGGGCCGATGTCCGGGATCGGGATCGGAATCGGCACCTTGGTCTGCTCGTTCTGGATGTACACGATCGGCAGGCTGCGCGCGTTGCCGTTGTAGCTGAAGCTGAGCTGCTCGACATTGCTGGCCGCGTCCATGTCGGCGTTCAGCGCCGGCTGCGGCACGCCCACCTTCACCTTCGGTCCCCAGTACGCGGTGCTCATGCCCGGCGCCGGGCCGGGGTCGAGATAGAACACGTAGCCGACGCGCTCGGCCAGCGTGCGGATGTATTCCAGGTCGCTGCCCTGCTGGGTCGGGATGCGGTCGGTCGGGATCGGCACGTCGATCGCGATGCTGGGGATCACCAGCGGCACGATGCCGAGGAAGGCGTACTTGGCCAGCAGCAGCGCCACGATCGCCTCGGCCGGCATCGCCGGATACGGCAGGCCCGGCAGGCCGGAGTACTCCAGCTTCTGCATCACCGCGGTGAGATCGTCGCCGGTCACCTGCAGCGTGGAGTGACGCTGGTCCGCGCCCGGCAGCACCTCGGTCCTGGTCACCACGCCGTCGATCAGCACCTGCGGCGTGCCGTTCACGGTGACCACCACGATCACCCGCAGCAGCGGCACCACGCCGCCGCCGCTGAGCAGGAACAGCGTATGCAGCGGCGACTGCACGCTGAGCGTGAACTGCAACGTGAACGCGCCGGCCGCCTCGTCCGGCGCGTTCACCTCGACCTGGGTCAGCGCGTCGAGCACGACCTGCGGCACCGGCACCGGCACCACCGGGCCGACCAGCAGGGTCAGGTGTATACCCTCAAGCATGGGGTACCCCCGGGATGCCCTCCGGCAAAGTGATGCGCAGTTCCCGCCCGATCGTTTCGGTCAGCTCCTCGGGGCGCAGCGCGCGGTTCGCGTCGCACAGGCGCCAGAATTGTTCGGGATCGCCCAGGTAGTGCGCCGCGATATTGTCCAGCCGCTCGTTCTGCAGCACCCGGTGCCATTGCAGCAGCGCGAAGCTTTCCGGCGCCGGAACGAAGCGGCGCTTCAGATACGTCACCGGCGCACCGTCGGCGCGCACGAACGTGGCGGTGGGGGTCAGCGCGTAACGGCTGGTGGGTGGAAAGATCACGTCCATCAGGGCACTCCGGTGAGGCCGAACGCGGACAACTGGCCGCTACTGCCGCCGGCCAGCCGCTCCTTCTGCTGCAGGTAATTCATGAACAGGCTGGCCGCCTTGTGGCCGGACGGCACGTCGTTCACCGACAGCACGCGCAGGCCCAGGCTGACCTTGGCGCGGATCGGATTCAGCGCCGTGTCGAACGCCTCCTCGGTGATGCTGAACTCGGTGATGCGCACCGGCAGGATGCGCGACTTGCTCCACACGAACAGCGCCAGCGGCGTCTCCATCGGCACGATCTCCAGCGTGCCGATCTGCGCCAGCGCATCGTTCGCGCGCAGTTGCGCGCTGGTCGGATAGACCATCGTCTCCAGCGCGGCCAGTTGCGCGAACAGACCGGACTGCGCGACCACGCCGTTCTGCTCCGGAAATTCCAGCTGGTCGGTGGCGTCGATGTCGGCCTCCAGCTTCAGCGTTTCCACCGGCGGCCCCTTCAGGCGCAGCACTTCCGAACGGTCGCCGTCGTCCGTGTTGACCGCCTGTGCCTGCAGCGTGCGGGTCAGCGAATCGGGGTTGTACTGCAGCGCGATCACCCGCAGCACGGCGCCGCTGGCAGCGTCGATCAACACGATGCCGCCCTTGAGGATCCGCGGTGAGCCGGGGAAGCTGCTCATGGCACGTGTCCGAAGCCGAGCAGCTTGTCCATCCGGCTCAGCACATAGGAGAAGCCCTGCACGCGCGGACTGCGGTTGCCCTCGATGGTGTAGAGCATGCCGTCCTGCACCGAATGCACCAGGCCGACGTGGCCCTGCCAGCCCTGCCGGCTGACCCGCCACCACACCACGATGTCGCCGGGCTGCGGCAGGTAGCCACTGCCCGGTGCGCTGGACCAGCCGTTCCGCTTGAACTCGGCCAGCAGGCCGCGCGCACCGGGCGAATAGGCGAACGGCATCGCCGCCTTGTCGCCACCGGCGGCTTGCAGATAGCACCAGCTGACGAAGGAGGCGCACCAGGAGTTGCCCTCCGCCACGCCGGCCGGCGCCAGGTACTTGCGCACGAACGGACCGCAGTTGTTGCCGCCGACCTCGCAGGCACCGGCCTGGAGTTCACCGATCGCCGCCGCCAGCGCCGCGCGCCCGAGCGTGCTGCCGCCCGTGGCCGGCAACACGGTGTAGTCGACCGCCGTGGGCGGCTGGATGAACGGCTTCGGGTGCTGCAGGCTCCACCAGGTCAGCGGCCCGGCCACGCCATCGACCACCAGCGGCTGGCCGTGTTGATCCAGGTTCTGCACCTGGAACGCGCGCAACGCCTGCCAGGTCCGCGTGTCGAAGCTGGCGTCGATGTTCGCCGCATAGCCGCGCTGCACCAGCAACTGTTGCAGCTGGCGCACCTGCGGACCCTGATCGCCCTTGCGCAGAACATCCATCTCATCGCTCCTTCGATATCCGCATGCCCATGTCGATCACCTCAGTGCGCCGGCAACGCTGCCGGTTGCAGCGCGCGTTGCAGTGCGGGGCTGACCCGGACGCGCGGATCGAGCCTGCGCGCCTGCTCGACATTCGCCCGCGCCTTGCCCGGCTCGCCGAGCTTCGCCCAGGCGTTGGCCAGGGCGATATGCGAAGCCGCCGGCAACGGCGCCGCCACCGCCTGCAACTGATTGGCGAGCGCAGAGATCTCCTGCCGCTTCGCGCTGTTCAGCGTGCCGGTTGCGGGCGTGGTGGCGGCGACCGTACGGCTCGCCGCTGGCGCGGGCACCGCGGTCAGCGGCGTCGGATGGACCGATGCCGACGATGCTAGCGTGGCCGCATGGCCCGTGGAGGGCGCAGGCGCCGCCGTCGCCTGCAGCTGGTCGAGCTTCGCGGTCAGCACCGGAATCAGGGTCCGCTGCACCGCCACCGATGGCTTGTCCCGCAGCACCGAACTGGCGAGCTCGTAGGCCTTGCCGACGTCGCCGAGGGCGCGGTAACCGTCCGACACCTTCGCCAGCAGTTGCGGGTTGTCGCCGGCACGTCGCTGCAGTTCGCCGAGAGTCTGCTGATCCTGTGCTTTCTGTTCAGGATCGGTGGGTGCGTTCGGTTGGGAGCGGATGCGATCGAGCTCGACCACGTCCTTGCTGAACTTGACCGCCTGGATGCCGGGGAAGCCCATCAGCACGATCGCCAGCACGATCAGGCCCATCGCCGCGAAGATGTTGCGCCGCTGCACGATCATCACCGTGATCGCCGCCAGCGCGAACACGAACAGCACGAAGCCGCAGATCAGCATCAGCTTCTCGTAGCCGTACAGGCCGTCCAGAATGTTCATGGCAATGTGTCCATCAGGGTTTGTCCGGTGCGTTGAAGTTGAACGGGCCCGGCGGATGGATGCCGAACGATTGCTGCGCGGCCTCCAGCACCTCGGGGCTGCATACGACGCTGCTCGGCTCGTCCCGTGCCGGCGCGCCCGGCTGGCGCTCGCGCACCACCCGCGTGCGCTGCAGCACGATGGCCGCCCGGCGCATCAGCTCGAACGCCTGCTCGCGCTGCCTGCCGAAAGGCTGGCGCTCGAACCTTGTGCGTTCCGCCGGATCGGCGGGCGCGAGCGGGTCGGGCGCGCCCTGCCTGCCGAGGAACTCGTCCACGGCAGCGTGCTCCATCTGCGGCCCCTTCGGCTCGGGCAACTGCTTGCCCTGTTCGGGCGGCAACTCGCTTTCGCCGCTTTGCACGGCTTGGCTCAAATCGCAGCCGGGGCACACCTTC
Organism: Rhodanobacter sp.; assembly: GCA_004322005.1. Classification (GTDB taxonomy): domain Bacteria; phylum Pseudomonadota; class Gammaproteobacteria; order Xanthomonadales; family Rhodanobacteraceae; genus Rhodanobacter. The sequence continues at coordinate 26,861 of SCRF01000028.1, forward strand.
GGATCCGCCAGCCAGTCGTGGGCCGCCTGCGCCCGTTCGTTGGCCAGCGCCACATTGCCTTCGAACTGCGGCGCGTGTTCGGATCCGCGCGGCCCCTCGGGCGAGGTGTAGCCCTTGATGGAGGTGACCCGGTAGCCCTGCTCGTTCAATGCCTGGATATCGGTCGGCAGCCGGAAATCCTTGCGGACCTCGTGCCTGGCGTGCCGGAAGAACACGTAGCGTGTCTGGACATCCGTCTGCTTCTGCGCCGGCACCGGCGGCACCGCGGGCAGGTGGGTGATCTTCTCGCACGCGAAGACGAGCTTCTGCTTGCCCTTCTTGTGGCAGTCGACATCCCGCGTCCTCGCGCCGCCGCCGAGGTCGATGGTGAACATGCACGACTTCGTCCGCGGGTCGCAGTTCACCCCTCCGGTCACGGTGACGTCCGGGGTCTGCACCTTCACCGATCCGCCGGCGCCGGCAAAACCCTTGTCGTCCACCTTGACCGACGGCGAGAGTGTCACCGTGAAGCTCGCCCCCTGGACGAAGGTGACCTTCAGGCCCGGATTGATGGCGACACCCTTCAGCGCGTCGGCGCCGGTGACCAGGTTGGCCACCACCGAACCGAGCGCCGGGGGCAGGTCCACGCTGGGGCGGATGTTCACCTGGGTGCCGCCCTTGCACAGCTCGACGTCCAGCCAGATTTCCTTGACGCTGGCGCCGGGCGTGACCGAGCCATGAAAACCGGGCACGTTCGGTCCGTCGACGGCGGTCATCGTCACCCGGTAGTCGGAACCGTCCGGGCAATGCACCTTGCGCACGTCCGGGCTGTCACCCGCGGAGGCGGCGCACCCGCGCATCTGCCGCCGCATCAACCCGCCGCCGCCGGGCGAGACGGCTACCCGCTCGCCGCGCATCGCCGCATCGGCGGCGCGGTCGGCGGCCATTTCGCAGGCATCGTCAGGCCGCCCGATCGCCAGCGAGGCGTGCAGGTTGCCGGTGCCGGGATCCTGCAACGTATGCGCCAGTTCGTGCGCGAGCAGGCGGCGCCCCGCCGGCGTGCCCGGCGCGTATTGCTGGGCGTCGAACACGACATGACTGCCCACGGCGTAGGCCAGCGCTCCCACCGCGCGCGCGGATTCGGCGGCGCGGCCGTCGTCATGCACGCGCACGCGGCTGAAGTCGCTGCCGAAGCGGGAGCCCATCCAGACCCGGGTCGCGGCGTCGAGCGGCCGCCCGGGGGAACCGATCACGTCGTGCACCAGCGGCGGCGCAACCATGGGCGAACCGGCCCGCGTGCTGCTGCGCCGCAGCCGCTGGCTCGCGCAATCCCGGCACTCGCCGCCGTCCGGCGTGTGCGTGCCGCAGGCGCACTTGCGCCGCAAGCGATTGCCGCGGCCCGGATTGACGCCTGGCGTTGGCTTGAAGGTCGCTGATTGTCGAGTCGCGTTGATCATTCCTGCAATCCTGCGAATGCACCTGATGCTTGCTGTCACCGCGCGGCCATGGGTTCGATGGCATGGCTCACGTACTCGCCTCAATGGCAATGGACCGGCGGCGGGATATGTTGCTTCGCGTAGAAATCCTCGATCGTCACGCCCACGCAATCGGTACTCAGTACGGACGCCCGGGTCATGTCCGCGAACCACTTGTCGCGCTCCGTCTTGTAGGTACTCCTCGCCTTCTTGAAGTCCTCGACCGTCATGCCGGCATGCCCCGCGAACTTGGGGAAGGGGTGGGCCTGGATGAAACGGATGAAATCCAGCCCGTGGCTGCCTTCGTGCACGCGCAGGGTCCCGCCTCCCTTCGCGAGGTCGCTGGAAGTGGTGCCACGGCCGTACCCGGAGATGTCGCCGGGCGCGGCGCCTTGCCGATAGCGGGTCTGGATGGTGATCGTGATCGTGGTGGGCGGCGGGTCGAACGTGGTGACGTGCTTCGTGCCACGCTTCGGGCCTGAATAGCTGAAGCCGCCAAATGCCACGCCCTCATCCGACGACGTCGGCTTTGTCTCGGCCGCGCTCTTGCCCTTGATGTCGGTCGCTCCCCGGATATCGGGTTTCACGATGACGGTGACATTCCCCACCTTCATCGTGGCGGTGCCGTCCGGCTGTCGGGCGAGGCCACCTTCCAGTGGCGTCGACGTTCCGATCAGGCTGTCCGCATACGTTTTCACGGCCGGGTCCTTCGCGTCGTCCCGCAACCGGGTCAATGCGGCGGTGGAAAGGCCGCGAATACGCAACTCGATATCCGGATCAGCGAGATCTGCCGCGGTCAGGTGCGCGTTGGCGACCGACCAGCCGTCTATCTTCTCGAACTCGGCGCTTATGCGGCTTTGCTTTTCCGCGTCGGGCAGCGCAAGAAACGCCTTGCCGAAATACAGCTTCGGTCCGCTCCAGCTCGTCGTGACCTTGCCGACGGTGACGCTGCCGCTGCCGAACTCGGTCAACAACCCCGGCGGATCGGGCAGATTGGCGTCGTAGGAGGAACCCGAGATGCGCCCGGCCTTCGCGGGCACGACCTGGTGGATCAGCTTCCACAGTGCGGCGCTGCCGGGCGAGGCCTGCGGATCGGGATCGGGCCTGAGTCCCGCCAGGCTCGCGCCGAGTTCGGTGATGCGCGCGCGCAGTTCGGCATCCGTGGCATGTTCGACAAAGTTCCTGCCGACGATCACGGTCGCGTACTGGACGGTTTTCCCCCCGGACGTCTTCTGCTCGATGCTGGCGCGTGCAGCCGGTTCCTTTTCGTCGTATCGCACGCCGGACACGTGTCCGGCGTATTCCGGGAAGTATCGGGTCAGCATCCGCCACACCACCTCCCAGGCGCGATGTTCCAGGGGAGTGGTCTGACGGCCGGCGGCGGCGAGGATCGTGTCGCGCGCGGTGTCCTGTCCCGGTGGCACGACTTGCCGTTGCACGCTGGTGCCGTGGGCGCCTTGCTGGAGCGTGTGCACCAGCTCGTGGGCGAGCAGGTGGCGACCTTCGCCGCTGCCCGGATCGAACCGGCCGTCGGCGAACACGATGTCCTGCCCCAGCGTGTATGCCCGTGCCTGCAGCGCCTGCGCCGATCGGGCGGCGCGGGCATCGGTGTGTACCCGCACCTGCGAAAAGTCGTGGCCGAAACGCGCTTCGAAGCAGGCCCGGGTCGAGCCATCCAGCGGCTGCCCCGGTGCACGCAGCACCGCGTGCACGCTTGCCGGTGCCGACCCGTCGCCGGGCGAGGGTGTTGCATGGCTGAACCGCCATGGCGCCCGGGAAAATGCGGCTGGCACCGGGTTGTCGTTCGTCACCGCGGCCGCGATGCGGTCGGCTTCCGCTTCCAGCGGATCGTCGGTCCGACCGATCGCCAGCGCCTTGCGTTGCAGGCGTCCACGCTTGCAGCTTTCGCATTCGCCACCGTTGGTATGCATGCCGCACGCGCACTTGCGTTGCAGCAGGCCGCCACGCAGGCGCGCGAACGAGGGTCGCACCGTCGCGTGTGCCGTTCGCCGGTCTGCTGTCGCTGTTGCGTTCGCTCGTTGCATGGTCATGACCTCGACGGCCCGGGTACAGCCGTTCGGCTCACTCGTTACTGGAATGCGCGAAGAGTCCAGAAGTCGTCCGCGAGATTGCTGTCGGACGCATAGTCGTAGGGCATCGTGAAGTAGCCCTTGATGCCCCAGCCCCTGCCCCAGGAGTTGCGGATGAGCAACCGCTTCGTGGCATCGTCGTAACCGACGGCGCAAATCGCATGGCCTCCCACCTGCCGCTCGCCCGGCTCCGGCAGGTTCAGCTCGCCGGTCCTGGCCACGGCTTCGGACTCGAAAGACTCGTAAACGGAAAAACCGAAGACAAACGGGTAGCCTTCCGCCAGGCATTGCCGCATCTGCCGCAATCCGATCACACGATGGTAGGACGTCACCTCGCGGTTGAGCGCCTGCCGGTAGCAGGCGGCGGACGGTTTGTCGGCAAATTTCGCGATCTTGTAGGGCCACTCCCTCTCGGAGCAGACGCCGAGCTTGACCAGCGACTTGACCCCGTCACGGATCGCCGCGCCGGCGTCCTCGCTGACCGTGCCTTCCATCACCCGCTCGTTGTAGTAGACGAACAGGCGGCTGAGGTTGATGACCCGGCGACCGACCTTTTTCTCGAGGAATTCCAGGTTGCCCACCAGCGCATTCGCCGTGCAGCTGCCCAGGTTTCCCTGGTTTTCCACCGGCGAGCAACCCGCCCTCAGGTCCACTTTCGCAGGCAACCTCTTCGGCGGTGCGGCGATGGCGGCATACAGCTTGTCGCGATAGTCGGGCCGGTCGGGCACCCAGCCGTACCATGCATTTACTTTTGACCTGGCCATGCCTGCCTCCTCTGGCGATGTGCCTGACTTGAAAGGGTTCCGCCGACACCCAGGGCCTCACCTACGGCGGTGGCGATGCGCGGAGCGAGTCGATCCTTCGGGTGGCGGGCCTGCGGCAGCAACGCGGGCGGCAGGCTGGCGACGCGGCCGATGCCGCGCAGCGCGGACCCCACGTCCGGCCCGGCCAGCCGCTCGGCCAGTTCGAGCTCGATGGCGGATCGCACCGCCGTTGCGCGCTCGCCGCCGAGCAGCGCGGCGTCCAGCAGCAGCCGTTCGATGTGCAGTTCGATCCTCATGCGTTGCCTCCCGCGCTTTCCAGCCAGCGGAAGTCGGCCTCGTTGACCGGCTTGTCGAGCTTGCGGAACTCGGCGCGCGCGGCATCGAGAATCAACGGCATGCTGATCTGCACGCCGGCCCTGGCGGCCAGGAAGGCCGCGTTCAGCGCGATGCCCTGGATGCTGCCGCCGCTGAGCGCCAGCCGCGCCAGCCGGTCCAGGTCCAGCGGCGCGATCGGCAACCGGGCGGGAAAGGCCGAAGCCCAGATCGCCTTGCGCTCGGCCACGCCGGGAAACGGGAAATTGACCACGAAGCGCAGCCGGCGCAGGAACGCGCTGTCCAGCGCACCCTTCTGGTTGGTCGCCAGGATCGCCAGGCCACGGAACGATTCCAGCCGCTGCAGCAGGTAGTTCACTTCGATGTTGGCGTAGCGGTCGTGGCTGTCCTTCACTTCGCTGCGCTTGCCGAACAGTGCGTCTGCCTCGTCGAAGAACAGGATCGCGCCGCCGTCCTCGGCCGCATCGAACAGCTTGCGCAGGTTCTTCTCCGTCTCGCCGATGTACTTGCTGACCACCGCCGACAGGTCGATGCGGTACAGCGACAGGCCCAGTTCGTTTGTGATGACCTCGGCCGCCATGGTCTTGCCGGTGCCACTCTCGCCGGCGAACAGCGCGCTGATCGACAGGCCCCGGTTCATGCGCGCGCGAAAGCCCCAGTCGTCGTAGACGGTGCTGCGCCGGGATACCTGGTCGACAATCTGCCGCAACAGGTTCTTCTCGCTGTCAGGCAGCTTGAGGTCGGCCCAGCCGGCCTTCGGTTCGATCCGTTGCGCCAGCTGATCCAGTGCCGGCCGCGTGCGCGCCAGCGCACCATGCCACAGCAACTGCGCCAGCGCCTCGGGCTGCTGCTCGACGGCGCAGAGCGCCGTGTGCGCGATCTGTTCGATCCGGCCGAAGTTGAAATCGAAATGGCCGGCCAGATGCTGCGGCTGTTTCCCCGCGATGTCGCCGAGCAGCCGCTGCCACAGCGAACGCTGCTCGACCGCGGTGGGCTTGGCGACGTCCACGCTGAGCGTGTTGCTCGCCGTGCCCGTCCACGGCTCATGCGCATCGACGAAGGCGAGCCCGCCGGCACGCGCGATGAAACGCCGGACCTGCGCCGCCGCATCGCCGCGTTCGACGTCGGCGGCGTCGATGTACAGCGCCAGCGGCAGCAGCTGGCTCTCGCGCTGCCAGAGGCGGATCAGCGTTTCCTGCTCGGCCACGCTGCCAGGCAGCAGCGCGGCGGAAAGACGGTAGGCCTGCGCCCCGAACGCCTCGGCGATCGCCTGCGCAATGCCCTGCTTGCTGACGCTGTCGCTGCCCAGCAGTTGCACCGCCGGCAGCGCCTCGCCCACCGGCACGCGGCGCAAGCCGTCCACGATGCGATCGGCGATCGCGCGCTGCGAGGGTGGCAGCGTGGCCGGTGCCAGTGCGGTGAGCAGCGGCATCAGGCGGTCGTCCAGATAGTTCATGCCCTTGACGAAATTGACCACGCGTTCGTCGGCGCTGAGCGCGGCGCCGATCAGCGGCTGCGCGCCGGGCTGGTGGATGTCGAGCAGGCGCCAGTAGCGCAGCGGCCGCTCCGGCGACAGCGCATCCCAGCTCGGAGCATCGAGCACGGCGAACGCGAGCGCGAACGTCGGGTACGGCTTGGCCGGATCGTGCTGCGCCTGCGCGCACAGCGCCGGCATGCGCGTGTCCAGCTCCATGCCGATGCACAGCAACAGCAGCTCGCGCTCGAACGCGGACAGGCCGAGCCGATTCGCGAGCACGCTCAACGCCGGCGTATGACTGCTGCCATCGGTGACGCTGCTGGCCGGCGATGTCACGGCACCTGCTGCTGTCGTGCCGACATCCGGAACCTCGACGACGAGCGGCGGTGCCGCCGGCGGCGTGTCGACGACCTTCATCTGCGCGTTCGACAACGGCGTGCGTGCCGGCTGACTGCTGAACATCCGTGCGAACCACGAGTGCTTCTGTCCACCCGGCGCACTCACCGCCGGCGCGGATTCCATCAGGGCGGTAGCCGCCGCGGCCGGCGGCGTGGCAGGCGCGTCATGCGACTGCGCGGCGCGCTGCAACCGCGCGCGCAGATCCGCCAGCGCCGCGGCGAGATACTGGTCGTTCGCTTCCAGCCATGGTGCGTAGTCGTTCATGTCACGACCACCTGCTGGTTGGCGGCGAACGTCGGCACGCTGCCGCTGTCATCGACCGGGATACTGTCGGCGCCGTCCACACGCAGACGCAGCGTGTACGTGCCCGCGCTCACTGCCGGCACCTGGAACGCCAGCGCGCTGGGCTGATGCGCGTCGGCCGGATTGCTCACGCTTTGCGGCGTCAGCAGCCGGTCGCCGAACAGCAGGAACACGCGCTGCCCGTCGCGGATGCGCGGCAGGCAGGTGAGGTTCACCGCGATATCGCCGGCCGCCGCGGCCAGCGCGCCCAGCGTGATGGTCGGCGCCAGCACCAGCGGCAGTTCGTTGCTGAGCAGCGGCGGCAACCCGGGCGGCTGCAGCAGCAGCGCCACGGTGTAGATGCCCGGCGCCCAGCGCGAGGCGGCGTCGGTATCCTCGACCGTGTCCGCCAGATGCACGCCCAGCGTGCCGGCCGTGTCGCCGGCCAGCGGCGGCAGATCGACCGGAGTATCGAGGCGCAGGCTGCTGAAGCGCACCAGCGCGTGATCGGTGCCGAGCCGACGCCCGCCGAGCACGATGTCCTCGCCCAGCCGCAGCGCCGTCCGCGCATGCGGATACGTCAGCGCGTCCAGCACCGGCACCGCGCCGGCGGTGGCGATCACGCCGCGATCCTGCGGGCCGCGCCGCAGCACCGGCAGCGGCGCGCGTGCCGCCGCCTGGCTGTCGATCAGCACCACCGTCGCCTCGTAGGCGGCGGACACCCGGTAGTTGGTCTGGAACGCGGTCCACAGCTTGGACAGCTCTTCGACACTCTGCGGCAGCAGCGTGATGCGCACGCGCTCGATCTGTGCGGCCAGATCGTTGTTCGGCAGCGCGTTGCGGATATCGTTGCCGTCGAGCACGGCGCGATCGTGCAGGGTGCTCATCGCCGCGGCGAGCACGCGATGGCTGAGCGCCTCGCTGTCGCTCTCGCCACGTCCCCAAGCGGTGATCAGGTAATGCAGATTCAACGCCAGCGCCGGCGGCGCGCTCTCGCCCGGACGCACCCGCCCCGGCATGTCGAGGTTGCTCCAGGCGGCGTTGCCGACCACCTGATACAGGAACAGGTTGAGCTGCGCCTTGCTGATGCCCTTGCGCGCGAGATCCGGCGGCTGCAGCGTGACCTCGAGGTCGCTCAGCTCGGGGTCCAGCGCCGGCATCTGCGTCAGCAGCAGGTTGCGCAGCGTGCGCGTGGCGGCGGCGATCGCCAGCACGTTGCTCATGGCGACGCCTTGTCGCCGCGCTGGCGCAGGTAGTCGTCGAGGCTGCCCGGCCGCGGCCCGTCGCGATGGCGCGGCGGCACGGCGACGGCCGGTGCGGCGCGCACTTCGAGCCGGCCGATGCTGACGTGCACCACCGGTTCGCCCGCATCGTCGCGCGTGCGCTCGGGCGGCGTGGCGCGCACGCGCGGCACGCGCGCGCCGGCCGGCTGGCTCGGTGTCTGCACCGTGTGCGATGCCGGCAGCATTCGCGCCGCTGGCGGCAGCAAGGCGCCCGTCGCTGCGTGGGCCGGCGCTGCCGTCTGCGCTTGCTGATCGGGCACGAGGCGCGTGTGCCGCGGCTGCACCGCTGCCGGCAGCGGCGCTTCGCGCCCGGCCCGATCCGATGGCGAGACCGGCGCCGCGGGCCGCTCGTCGACTACCCGCGACGGCGGTGCGGCGACCGCTGCGGCCGGTTGGAAGTCGCCACGTGCCACGGCAGCGGCCGCCGGCGCGGGCGAAAGCATGCGCTCGAGCGGCCTCGTGGCGATCGGCGAGGCGTCCGCCGATGCCGCCGCCGATGCCTGCGCCGATCGCGGCAGCGGAGCAGCAGCGGCTTCGGCGGCTGGCGCCGCCGCGTCGCGGCGCTCCCGCGCGTCGGCATCGCCCCACACCGGCGGCATGATCGGCGCGCGCTGCAGCGGCTCGAACAGCGACGGCAGCCGCGGCGCCAGCAGCGGCTCGCTGCCGATCGCCCTGCCCACCAGCCGGTCGAGGAAATCGCTCATGGCGCGCACAGCTCCAGATAGGCCAGTCGGCGGCGCGCGCTCAGGCTCAGGATGTCGGCCTCGCGCCAGTGGTAGGCATGCGCCAGCGTGTCGACATCGCGCAGCATGCGCAGCGCCCATGCGTGCAGCTCACGCCACAGGAAACCGGCGACATCGAACAGCGGCTGCCAGCTATGCGCGCAGCTCGGGCAAGTGAAGGCCAGCTGCAGGTCGGCCTGCGGATCGGCGGCCGCCATCGCCTGCGCGATTTCCGCCTGCACTGCGGCGGGCAAGGTGCGCGGCTCGCACGGCGCCTCGCCGCGGCGTGCGGCGAGCACGCAGCGTTCGAGCAGGAGGCGCCGCGCCGCGGCGGCATCGGCGCAGTTCTCCAGCGCCAGCAGATCGTTGCTGTCGGGCAAGCGGAAATGCACGTGGAAGCCGTGCGCCGGCGAGACATGCTCGAAGCTCGCCGCGCTTGCGGCGCAGGCGTCTTGTGCCGACAGCAGATCCTCGCAGCGGAACGTCGCCTCGACCGCCGCGGCGCATTGCGGACAATCCGCCACGCCGCAGATCTCGGCGCCGAACAGGCGCGCACGCAGCTGCAGCAGCAGGGCATCGCGCCGCCCCAGCGGAAGCGCCGCGATGGCCTCGGCGGAGTACTCGTCGCAACCGATGCCGAGCAGCAGCAGGCCGCACGCCGCGGCGGATTGTCCGCCTCCGCGTTCCCATACCTGCAGCAGTTGTGCGGGCGTGGGCGTGCGCATGGCGTTCAGCCGGCGGGCACGGTGAAGCTGGGCTCGGCCGGCTCCGGTACGCCGACGTCGCGCTCCCAGCCCTCGTTCTCCAGTTTCAGGTGCTGGATCGCCACCGCGTTCGCGTTGGCGTCCAGGTCGGGCATCGCCTGGAACTCCGAAACCCAGCAGCGATACAGCTTGTAGGCCAGCGCGAGCTGGCCGGCTTCGTTGTAGACCTCCAGGATGAGATCCTTGCGGAAGTCCTTCAGCGAGACTTCCGCGCCGAGGCCGGCGCCGAAGTTCCACACCTTGTTCGCCCACTTCTCGAATTCGGTGTCGTGGGTAACGCCGCGCTCGATGGTGATCGCCTCGTACTCGGTGCGGCCCGGCGACTTGCGGCTGCTGCTGGGATCGCCGCCTTCGCGGTGCTTGACCACTTCGGTGGTGCGCTTGAGGCCGGATACCTTGCTGACGCCGGCCACATAGCGGCCGTCCCACTTCACCCGGAACTTGAAGTTCTTGTAGGGATCGAAACGCTGCGCGTTGACGCTGAACTGAGCCATGATGGTTTCCTCAGAGCCTGTTTGTGACCTTCGCGTAGCCCGCATCGGGAGCTGTTTGCGCGCAGATCGAGGAAGAGTGAGGGAGTGGACGTCCGTCCACGACCGAACGATGACGAAGGGATGCGGGCAAACAGACCCGACCCGGAGGGTTGCCGTTGACTGGCCACCAGTGGTGACCAGTCAACGGCAATGCGAGCCACGTGGAGGTCATAAGCAGGCTCTCAGGTCTGGATCTGGCCGGCCATCTGCTGCAGCTGGATGACCACGAACTCGGCGGGCTTGAGCGGCGCGAAGCCGACCACGATGTTGACGATGCCCAGATTGATATCGTTCTGCGTGGTGGTTTCCTTGTCGCACTTGACGAAGTAGGCGTCCTGCGGGGTCTTGCCCTGGAATGCGCCCTGGCGGAACAGGTTCTGCATGAACGCGCCGACGTTGAGGCGGATCTGCGCCCACAGCGGCTCGTCGTTCGGCTCGAACACCACCCACTGGGTGCCGCGATACAGGCTCTCCTCGATGAACAGCGCGGTGCGCCGCACCGGCACGTATTTCCATTCCGAGCCGCGCTCGTCGTTGCCCTGCAGCGTGCGTGCGCCCCAGATCACCGTGCCGTAGACCGGGAAGTTGCGGATGCAGTTGATCGCCAGCGGGTTGAGCACGCCGTTCTCGCCGTTGGTGAGCATGCCGCCGACCCCGAGCGCGCCGGTGACGCTGGCCTCGCTGCCCGCCGGCGCCTTCCACACGCCGCGGGCGGCATCGGTGCGGGCGTAGATGCCGGCCACGAACCCGCACGGCGGGAATGCGCGTGGCCGGTTCTGCTGCAGCGGATCGGCGGCGACGATCCAGGGGTAATAGAACGCGGCGTTGATCGCGTCGTTGCCGGTGATGTCGCCCGGCCCGTTCTGCAGCGTATCGACGGTGGCGCCGTCGGCGCTGTCGGCGATCAGGAACGCACGCCGGTCACGACAGAACTTCTGCAAGGTGGAGATCGTGCCGGTGCCGGTTTCGCCCGGCACGCACAGCAGATTGAACAGGTTGACGCGGTCGAGCTGATACAGGCCACCGCTGCCCGACAGCGGCAACAGCGCGGTCTCGAACGCGGGATCGTTCGGTGCCAGCACCGTGCCGTCGAGGCCGCCCGCCAGTTTCGCCGCGTCGGGAATGTTGCCGGCCGCAGTATCCGCCGGCGGAGCGGTGGCGCCGCCCTGCACGACGGCAGTGACGTAGGCGGACTGGTCGGCCAATACGCTGGTGACGAAGCGCGCGTCGTCGGTCTTCATCGACAGGTTGTCGAACACTTCCACCGCCGCGCCGGCCGGATCGAGCTTCCAGTTGGCGACGATCAGTCGGAAGCGGGTGGCGTCAAAAGTCGACTTCTTGATGACGATGGCGAAATCGTTGGCCCACAGACCTTCGCTGCTGGCGGTCACCAACAGCTTGCCGTCGAGGGTGACTTTCGCCGCCTTCGCCGTGCCGTCGACCAGCCGCACGATGTAGGCTTGCTGGCCGCCGTTGGCGAAGAACTGGTTCACCGCGTAGCCGAGCACGCTGCGGCTGTCGATGCCGCCGAACTTGCGCGCGAAATCGGTGTAGCTGAGCACCAGTTCGGCGTGCCCGGTCGGACCGACGGGCGCCCATCCGGCAAACGCCGCGATCGACGTGGCCACCCCGGTGATCGTGCGTACGCCGCTGGGGATTTCCTCGATATAGACGCCCGGATATGAGAGCGCAGATGGCATGAGATCAGTCCTCCGTCGTGAAAACACACATCGCAGTCAATACGGCTGCGGCGGCCTCGTGCGGTTGTTCAGCGCATACAGCACCTCCCCGTCCGGCAGGCGATCGCGCCGCAACTCGCCTTTCGCTACCAGCGTGTCCAATGCCCGCTCGATGCGCTGGCATCCGCTCTCGTAATGCTGCCGCGGCAGCCACCAGTTGACGATGCCGCGCAAGGTGTCCGCCGCGCGCGGGTGACGGCGCAGGTAGGCGAGTAGCGTCAACTCGATTTCTTCCCCGCCTTCGCCTGCCGCGCCACTGCCCTGCGGTTTCGTCATGGCACCCTCCGCACATTTGCACGGTGCCTGATGCCTAGGCAACGAGCGTGCCACGCACGAAATCCCGCAAGAGCCTACCGGGACAAGGGTTCGCGCGTGCGATGCCGATCGCGTCCGGGTCAGGCATGACCCGGTTCGATGGTGCAGTGGGACTCGTTGCACCCGCATCGGCGCTGGCCGTTCGGGCGCAGTGCGGTTGCCCCGAATCAGCGGGAACGGAACGGCTTGGTCCCGATGCCGTGTTTGCTGAGCAGCTTGCCCAGCTGGCGGCGCTCCGTACCTGACAGGCGCGCAGCGGCACTGATGTTGCCGTAGGTCTGTTGCATCAGCTGGATCAGATAATCGTGCTCGAACTTCCGGATGGCTTGCATCTTCGCCGCGCTGAAGCTGCCGTCAGGCTGATGCGCGCCGGCCCGGACAACGGGCCCCAGCTCCGCAAACGCCGGCTCCGCAGCGACCAGCTCGGCGAGCCCGATGACGGCGCCCTCGGTACGCAGGTACGCGCGCAGCACGACGTTATCCAGCTCGCGCACGTTGCCGGGCCAGGCATAGGCCGCGAGTGCCTGCATCGCATCCTCGCCCCAGCGCTTGGGCGGGCCTCGCAGCCTTTGAGCAACGGCATCGATGAAGTGTTCGGCGATCAACGCCACGTCGCCCGAACGCTCGCGCAATGGGGGCAGGTACACGTACAAGGCATTGAGGCGGTACTGCAGGTCGCGGCGAAAATGTCCGGCGGCGACCTGCCGCTCCAGGCAGACATTGGTCGCGGAAATGATGCGTGCGTTCGATACGCGCGCGGCGCCGCCGCCCACCGGCCGATATTCCTTGTCCTGCAGAAAGCGCAGCAGGGTCACCTGCCCCTTGCTGGAAAGCGTGTCCACCTCGTCCAGAAACAGCGTTCCGCCGCGCGCGTGATCGATCAGCCCCGGCTGCGCACCCCTGGCGTCGGTAAACGCGCCGCGGTCATGTCCGAACAGTTCGTTCTCGATCAGGCTGTCGGGGATCGCACCGCAGTTGACCGGCACGAACGGGTAATCGCGGCGTGCGCTGGCGTAATGGATCTCCCGCGCGGCGAGCTCCTTGCCGGTGCCGGTCTCGCCCTCGATCAACACCTGCACATCGCAGCCGGCGTAGCGCCGCAATTGCGCGCGCACGCCATCGATCGCCTGGGACTGACCGAGCATGTTCGGCATCATCCATCCCCAAAGTTGCCGTCAAGGCACTTGGCACGCCATCGTCGCCATCCAGCGAACTACCGCAATAGTCCATCCCGCTCCGGCCGCAGCATACCGGATCGATGGCGACGTCAGAGTATGCGCAGTTTCAGCTCGACAGTCTATTGATTCGCTTGAAGTAATAGCAGCCGCCCGTCACACAGCGGCGCCCCGGTTCCGCCAGTCACCGGTGGCTTGCCATGGTGGTCGTCAGGCATGTCTGGAAGGCTTCGCCCCACACGAACCGAACCTTCTCGCGAAGGTGCATCCGACGGGCTCCGGCCGTCTTGATTGAGCGTCGACGGACGCTGCGCGAACGTCGACGCAGGCTCCCCGATCCCGGCAAGCCACCGGGCGGGTGTGGTGGGCCGCGACTCTCCCAAAGCCTGCCACCGGCCAGGCAGCCGGGGTGCGCGCCTCGCACCCTGGCTGATCGCGCTGTCCCTACTTCGCACCCTGATGCCGCCGGCCGCCGCCCAGCCGGTTGGCCGGCCGCTGACGCACCGGCATCGGATCGCCTACAATAGGCGTTTGCCGCCGCGGATCTTCCGGCACTCGCAAGGCACGGCGGCATCGCCATCCTGCCCGCGAGTCTCGCCTGCGGCTTCGCCGGATGGCCGGGCGTGAGCCCCGTGCCCGATACGGCAACGTGCCCTGATACGGCAACAACATCGAGACAACCAACATGGTGGCACTGGCGACCGAGCGGGTGATCGACGTGCATCACTGGAACGACAGCCTTTTCAGTTTCCGCACCACGCGCGATCCCGGCTTCCGCTTCGACAGTGGCCAGTTCGTGATGATCGGGCTGGAAGCCGACAGCCGTCCGCTGATGCGCGCCTACTCGATCGCCAGCGCGAACTGGGAGGAGCACCTGGAGTTCTTCTCGATCAAGGTACCCGACGGCCCGCTCACCTCGCGCCTGCAGCACCTCAAGCCCGGCGACCCGCTGCTTGTCAGCCGCAAGCCCACCGGCACGCTGGTGCTGGACGACCTCAAGCCCGGCAGGCACCTGTACCTGCTCGGCACCGGCACCGGGCTGGCGCCGTTCCTGAGCATCATCCGCGACCCGGAAACCTACGCGCGCTTCGAGCGGATCGTGCTGGCCCACGGCGTACGCGAAGTCGTCGACCTCGCCTATGCCGATTACCTCGAGCGCGAACTGCCGCAGCACGAATACCTCGGCGCGCTGGTGCGCGAGAAGCTGAGCTACTACCCCACCGTCACCCGCGAACCCTTTCGCCACCGCGGCCGCATCACCGATGCGATCGTCAACGACGCGATGAGCACGGCCTGCGGCCTGCCGCCGCTCGATCCGGCCAACGACCGCGTGATGCTGTGCGGCAGCCCGGCGATGCTGGACGATCTGCGCGCCCTGCTCGACGGGCGCGGCTTCCATGCCTCGCCACGCACCCGCGAGCCGGGCGACTACGTGATCGAACGGGCCTTCGTGGAGAAGTGAACAGGCGCGGATCGTGACGGCCCGCTGCCCGCGCCGGCACGCTCGGGCATCTCCTGAAATACCGCAAGGCTCGATGCACCGGCAGGAAACCGATCGATGGATATCGCGTTGTACGCGCTCGCCGCGCTGCTGATCGTCGGCGGTCTGGCCGGTTCGGTGCTGCCGGCGTTGCCGGGCATCCCGATGGTCTTCGGCGGCATCTGGCTGGTCGCGGCGGTCGACCAGTACCGGCATCTGGGCCTGTGGTGGCTGCTGGGCATCGGTGCGCTCGGATCGCTCGGGGTGATCGTGGATTTCGTCGCCGCCTCGCTCGGCGCCAGGCGCGTCGGTGCCAGCCCTGGCGCGTTGTGGGGAGCCGGCGCAGGCACCCTGCTCGGGATGTTCTTCGGCATCCCCGGGCTGCTGCTCGGCCCGTTCGCCGGCGCGTTGCTGGGGGAGCTGGCATCCGGTGCCAGCGCGCTGCGCTCGGCCCATGTCGGCGTCGCCACCTGGCTCGGCCTGCTGTTCGGTGCGCTGCTCAAACTGGTGATTTCGTTCGTGATGGTAGGTCTGTTCGGCGTGGCGATGCTGGTCGGCTGAGCGATCGGGCCGGCTCACCACGCCGGGAATGAAGCCCCGGAGCAATCAGCGGCGCGACCGTGGCCTGATCGTCGCGCGGGCCGCACTGCGTGCCAGCCAGCCGGCCAGCTGCCCGGTATCGCGACGCAGCGCCGTGGGCAGCAGGATGTAGTGCCGGCTTTGCGCCGCACCCGTCCTGGCGATCAGGCGGGAGGCGCCATCGAGTTGCAGCAGCACCCGCTGGTCGGCCGGCGCCAGTTTCAAGGCCACCCCGCCGGCCGTCAGCCAGGCACAGGGTTTCTCGTCGAGATACGCCATCAGGCCGCTGAACATCGACTTGAAGCGCAGGTCGTGCGGTCTGCCCAGGTGGGTAGCCGCGTCTTCGAGATCGCGGCGCATGGCCTCGAGCGCGGCCGACATGTTCACACCGGCACGCAGGGAATCGCACATGGGAATGCGCACACGATCACGGCTCGATGATGAAGGCGCCGAACGCCACCCCAAGGTTCCAGCCGCTGCCCTTGCCGCTGAGCGCCAGCGATACGTTGCCCTTGGTCACCACCTGGGCGTCGGCCGACTTCTCGGCGCCGGCGTGGGCCTCGGCATTCGCGTAATGGCCGAGGATCTCGCGGATGTTCCCGACCCCGGTGAACTTGCCGACACCGTGATCGATACGGGTCTTGCCGAAGGTCAGGCCGCCGCCCTTGGCGCGCAGATGCACATGCATGCTCTGGCCGTTGCTGCAGCTGACCGTGCCGGAGCCACTGGCGGTCTTGTAGAAGATCGACCAGCCGGACATCTGGAAATTCATCCTGCAGGAAATTTCACCGGCTGCCCGCGCCGGCACCGCTGCCAGCAACCCGGTACATGCCAGCGCGACCACACCAGCCCATTTGACCATGCTCATGTCGTTAGCTCCCGTACTGACGCGACCCGTTGCCGGCAGCCGATTGTGGCAGGCCGATGCTGAACTGCGCGGCATGCCGCAGTGAAATCCGCCTTCACGCCGATGCCCTGTCCCGACCATGCGCACGCGGCCATCGCGATGTCGCGAACGTCTCCTCATCGGCAAAATCCGCGATATTTTGGCCGTCCATCCGTGCGTGGGTTCGGGTGCCGATACGTTTCAATCTGCACGCGCAGTAGCAACACCGCAAGCAGTCCGTCGGACTTTGGCCGGCCGGGCCCCCGGGACCCGGCCGGCACGTCGATGCCTGCCCCGGCCGGGGCACACGTTGCGCGCACGAAGGTTCGAGCCAGCGCCACGACCGGCCGCGAACCCGGCATCCGCAGGAACGGAAACCCTGCATGCAGGCGGCCCTCGGCGGAAGGGCCAGGTGGATTCTGGCCGCGCCGGCTCACGCGAAATTAACCATATGCCTGCTCCACTCGCGATCACGCGGGCCGTCATCGGTCGAAGCACGCCACGGCCCGCACTTCACGCCGGCGGCAGCGATCTGGCACAGTAACTTGCCTGCGCGCCGGCCGGATCGGCTGGCCGCCGGGATTGCGCACCCGCACGAACCGCTATCGTTGATCGTCTGCACGGCCGGGCCACACGACACCATCACGCGTTCGAGGAGTTCCATGTTTCAACGGGTCGCCATCATCGGCGGTGGCGCCGCAGCCGCCACCTTGCTCAGCGAACTGCTGGGACGCCGGTCGCCGCGGATGCTGCATCTGGACTGGTACACCGGTGGTGGCGCGCAGGGGCGCGGGGTCGCGTATGGCAGCCGGTCGCCACGTCACCTGCTCAACGTGCGCGCAGCCTCGATGAGCATGTTCGCCGGCAAGCCGCGCGGCTTCCTGGATTTCGTCCAGCGCGACGATCCATCCATCGCCGGCACCGATTTCCTGCCCCGTTTCCGCTATGGCGATTACCTGGAGGCCGAAGTGGCGCACGCGTTGCACCAGGGCACGATCCATGGTCATGACATACACGTCATTCCGCTGGCGGTCGACGCGCTGGTACCGGAGCGGGACAAGGTCACCGTGATCTGCGGCGAACGAGCCCGTGGCGTCGGCGCAGTCGTCCTGGCGCTGGGTGCGCTGCCGCCGCAACCGCTGGATGGCGTCGGCGCGGACGTGCTGGCCAGCGACCGTTATGTAGTCGACCCGTGGCCCCTGCTGGCCGGCGCCGGCGTCGATCCGTCGCCACGCAAGGTGGCGCTGATCGGACTCGGGCTGACCGCGGTCGACGTGCTGCTGGAGCTCTCGGTGCAATGGCCGCGCGCCGAATTCACCGCGATCTCGCGCCACGGCCTGCTGCCCGAGGCACATTTGAACACGGCTGCCGCCCCCTTCGGCGACAGCGCCGAACTGATCGAATCGATGCGCGAGACAGCGGATATCCGCCGCTGGCTTCGCCTGGTGCGCGAGGCGACCCGGCAAGGTGCCGACTGGCGCACCATCATCGACAGCCTGCGGCCGCATATCCCCGGTCTCTGGAACGAGTTGCCGAGCCCCCAACGCACACGCTTCCTGCGCCATTTGCGCTGGGCCTGGGAGCGCGCCAGGCACCGCATGCCGCCACAGGTGTGCAGGACGCTCGCCGCGCTCGAACAGGCCGGCCGGCTGCGGCGCAGGCGCGGACGAGTGCAGGCGGTGGATCTCGCCGGCGATGCGTTGCAGCTGACGCTGACGTGCGCAGGCGCCACGCAGACCATGCGCGCCGACCTGGTGATCCAGACCACCGGCCTGAACCTCGACGTCAACCGGACCGATCATCCACTGGTGCGCCAACTGGTCACCAACGCGCATGTCACACCGGATCCGCTCGGCCTGGGCATGCAGGCCGGCAGCGATGGCCGGCTGCTGCACGACGGCCAGTGCTGGCCGAACCTGTTCGCCCTCGGCAGCCTGCTGCGCGGCACCCGGTGGGAATCCATCGCGATGCCCGAAATCAGCCAGCAGGCACGCTCCCTGGCCGACCAGTTGCTGGCCGACTGAACGGATCATCCGCCCATGCTGTTCAGCCTGCTCGCCCTGTTCGCCCTGCTGCTGCACGTCGTGGGCGTGTTCACCGCCATGCATGCCGTGGTGCATACGCGTACCCCGCAGGGCGCCATCGGCTGGGCACTGGGACTGGTGCTGCTGCCGTACTTCACCCTGGTGCCTTACCTGTACCTCGGCGCCAGCCGCTTCCGTGGCAGATGGAGCGCGCATCGGGCGCGCGTGCCGCAACCCGCGCCACTGTCGAACACCCCCCATCCGGTCTGCGTGCGCTATGCCGCGATCGCGGCGATGCTGGGGCACGATTTCCGCGGTGGCCACCGGCTGCGCCTGCTGATCGACGGGACGGCCGCGTTCGAAGCCATGTTCCGCGCCATGGCTGCCGCCAGGCAGAGCCTGCTGGTGCAGTTCTTCGTGATCCACGACGATGGGCTCGGCCGCCGCCTGCAGCAGTTGCTGCTGGAGCGGGCGGCGGCCGGCGTGGCGGTGTGCGTGCTGTTCGACAGCGTCGGCAGCCACGCCCTGCCGCGGCATTACGTGGACACGCTGCGCGCCGGCGGGGTGGCGATCCACCCGTTCGCGACCCATCGCTGGCGCAACCGCTTCCAGCTGAATTTCCGCAACCACCGCAAGATCGTGGTGGTGGACGGTGTGTGCGGGTTCATCGGCGGACTCAACGTCGGCGACGAATACCTGGGCCTGAAACCGCCGCTGGCGCCCTGGCGCGATACCCAGCTGGAAATGCAGGGTCCGGTGGTGGCCGACCTGCGGCAACTGTTTTCCGATGACTGGCAATGGATCACCGGCGCGCCGCTGCCGTCGCTGGCGCCAGCCCCCTGCGACGGCGACACCACGGTGCTGCTGGTCGCCAGCGGACCGGCCGACCGACAGGAAACCGGCTCGCTGTTTTTCACCGCCGCGATCAACGCGGCGCGCGAACGGCTGTGGCTGAGCACACCCTACTTCGTGCCCGATCAGGCCGTGCTGAGCGCACTGCAACTGGCGGTGCTGCGCGGCGTCGACGTGCGCGTGCTGATTCCGGCGCGACCGGATCACCGCACCGTGTTTCTCGCCTCCACGCTGCACGCCCACCATGCATTGCGCGCCGGCATCCGCGTGTTCCGCTACCAGCCCGGCTTCCTGCATCAGAAGGCGCTGCTGATCGACCACGACAGCGCGGCGATCGGCAGCATGAACCTCGACAGCCGTTCGTTCCGGCTCAATTTCGAGGTCGGCGCACTGGTCGTCGACCGTGCTTTTGCCGCCGACGTGGCCACGATGCTGGAAGCGGACTTTGCCCGCGCGATCGCCATCGACAAGCGTGAATACCACGATGCGCCCTACCTGCGCCGGGTGGCGATGCACGTGGCGCGGCTGTTCGATCCGCTGCTGTGACGCTGGTGCTCGGCCGCCACGCCGTGGACGTGCCTGCGGCAACTGCCGTTTGCAACTTGCGTCACCGGCGCTTGATGAAGCGTCGCCGCCAGTCACCTTGGCCCAGCATCCAGCCCGCATAGATGCCCACGGTCACACCAAGCAATTCGCCCAGCACCCGCGTGCCGATGTTCCCCGGATCGTGCACCAGCGCCAGTTTCGCCCGCAGCAGCTGCAGCGACTGCAGCCGCGCGTAGTTGAAATAGAACAGGTCCCACAGGTCGCCGCTGGCGGTCAGCAGCGTCGCCAGCAGGAACGACCAGCCGATCTGCGGGCCCAGGCTCCAGCCCTGGCGCCGGCCCAGCCAGTGGAATATGCCGAACAGCAGCAGGCCCGCCAGCGCGGAAATCAACCCGGCCTGCAGGGCCCCGGTCCAGCCGTTGCCCATCCATGTCTGGTCGTAGTGCATCGAGTCCGCCTGCCTGCATCGCCTGCCGTTGCAGCATTATGCACGGCAGCGGCCAGCGGCCGGGTGGCGCGCTAGACTTTCACCACGTCTCCGGCATGAGCATCCCGACATGCAACCCGTGATTTCGCCCCGTGCCGCCCTGATCGTCGTCGACGTGCAGCCGGATTTCATGCCCGGCGGAGCACTGGCCTGCCACCAGGGCGACGCGATCGTGCCGGGCATCGACGTGCTGCTGCGCCGCCAGGCGTTCCGCCATGTGGTGGCCACGCAGGACTGGCACCCGCGCGATCATGTGTCGTTCGTCGACGCGCATCCGGGCCAGGCACCGTTCGCGCAGATCGAGCTGTACGGCCAGCCGCAGACTCTGTGGCCGGCGCACTGCGTGCAGGGTGCCCCGGGCGCGGCGCTGCATCCGGCGATCGACTGGTCGCCGCTGGACCTGATCCTGCGCAAGGGCAGCGATGCGCGCGTGGATTCGTACAGCGGTTTCCGCGAGAACTTCGGACCGGACGGCGGCCGCCCGGATACCGGGCTGGCCGGCTGGCTGCGCGGACGCGGCGTGGACGAGGTGTTCGTGTGCGGGCTGGCGCGCGACGTGTGCGTGTTGTGGACCGCGCAGGACGCCGCCGCGCTGGGCTTTCGCACCCATCTGCTGTGGGATCTCAGTCGCCCGGTGACGCCGGCCGGCGACGCGCCCACGCGCGCGGCGCTGGCCGCCGGCGGGATCGGCATCGTCGACAGCGCGGCGCTGGCCGGCTGAACCCGCTCCGGACGGCGCGTCTCTTACAGATGTCTGAACAAGCCGTCATCCCGGCGAAAGCCGGAATGACGGGTGGAAGCCTGTTCAGGCGTTCCCTAAGGCTGCGTGAGGTCGCGTGCCGCCATCGGCTGGTGGCGGTTCAGCGCGGCGAGCACGGCCGCATCGCGCCGATAGATGTCGGGCCGGAAACCGAGCGTGCCGTCGTCGTGCAGGTGCACCGTCCAGTACGCCAGCAGCAGCGGCACCGGTCGGCGCAGGCTCACCGTCCGCGTCTGGTTGGTGTCGATCGCGCGGTCGAGCGCGGCGCGGTTCCACTGCTGCGGATCGTCCAGCAGCAGCACGGCCAGTTCGCGCGGCCGCTCCACCCGGATGCAGCCGGAGCTGAAGGCGCGCCGCTCACGCGCAAACAGCTCCTGGTGCGGGGTATCGTGCATGTACACCGAATAGTTGTTGGGAAAACGGATCGCCAGCCGGCCCAGCGCATTGCCGGGACCGGCGTCCTGGCGCAGCACGATGCCGCGCGGATGGTTCCAGTCCACACTGGACGGCGCCACCGGCCGCCCCTGGCTGTCCAGCACGCGCAGCCGGTTGGCGGCGAGATAACCCAGGCCCTTGCGCAACCTGGGCAGGATGTCGTGACGCAGGATGGTGGGCGGCACGGTCCAGGTCGGGTTGAGCGTGAGGTAGGTGATCTGCGATTTGAATACCGGCGTGCTGCGGTAGGGCTTGCCCACCTGCACGCGCGCGCGCCATACCGGTGCGCCGTCGCGGTAGTACGTCACCTGGTAGCCGGCGATGTCGACCACCACGAAGTTCCCCTGCAGGTGGTGCAGCAGCCAGCGGGCGCGTTCCAGATTCACCCGCAGCTGGTCGATGCGCGCGCTCACCGGCACGTTCAGTGCCGCGCGCGTGGTCTCGCCGAGCACACCGTCGGCGGGCAGGTATTGCGCCTGCTGGAAGCGCCGCACGGCGTCGGCCAGCGCCGCGTCGTAGTGCTCGCCCGGCCGCTGCGTTGCGGGCAGGTAACCGCCCAGCTGCAGGCGCTGGCGCAGCAGCGGCACGCGTGGATCGTCCATGCCCGGCTTGAGTGCGGCCCCCGCCGGGATCGACGGCCAGCCGCCCTGCGCCGCCAGCGCGCGCAGCTGCGCCAACGCGGTACGCAGGCGCGCATAGATCGGGTGCTGCGGGCGGGCACGCTCGAAGCTCTCCGCCACGCGCCCCTCGTCCACTGCCGCCCGCGCCGCCTGCACGCCCTGGACGGGATCGAGCTGGTGCGCATCGAAATTCCAGTGCGGATCCAGGGTGGCCGGATCGACCTTGCCGCGCTGCAGATCCATCAGGGCGCTGAGATAGGCTTCGGTGGCCAGCAGGTCGAACTGCGCGCGCTGCTGCGGCGTGGCCGCGGACGTGGCCAGCGCCGCCTGCATCTGCGCCAGCTGCGACAAGCCGTAATCCTGCGGATCGAGCCCGTCGTCGGTCATGCCCTGCAGCGCCAGCAGCAGTTGTCTGACCGTATCGGCACGTCCCCAGGCTGGCGCGAAAGCGTGTTGCTCGTAGAACTGCGCCTCGGCTTCCGCCAGGGTGCCGGTGGCCGCAGGCGTCGCGCTGCGCCACTGCTCGATGCGCTCGCGGATCTGTCCGGCCACCGGATCCGGTGGCGGCTGCGCCTGCAACGATGCGGCCAGGATCAGCAGCAAGCCCATCCATGCCCATCGCATGCCCGATCGATTGCTGATCCTCACCGTATTTTGCTCCCGCAAGCCTCGGCCCCTGTTGCTGTCTTAGCACATGCACCGCGCGCCGCAAGCCGCTGCGGCAGCGGGTCGCGCCCCTTGTCCTGTCGGACTTGGGTGGCCGGGCCGCTTGACAACTCCTTAACGGGGCGCTGCTAGGCTGCGGATTTTTCCGGCCGCCCGAACCGCCGATGCCGTGCCTGCGCCATGTGATCTGCACGATCCTGCTGTCTGCCGTCTGCGCCGTGCCCGCGCACGCGACCGATGCCGCGCTGCTCGATGCCTTGCAGCGGCTGGCCCCGCAGGCCAATCCGAAAGTGCTCGGCCTGGCGCTCGATGCCACCCGCTGCGCGGTGGCGCACGGCCAGCCCGCTTCCGACCGGCTGGCGGTGATCGACTACTCGCTGCCGTCCACCAGCCCACGGCTGTGGGTGTTCGACCTGGCACGGCGCAAGCTGCTGTTCCATGTGCTGGTGGCGCACGGCCGCAACACCGGCAACAACCTGGCGCGCCGCTTCTCCAACCGGGACGGCAGTCTCGAATCCAGCCTCGGCCTGTTCCGCACGCTGGACACTTACGAAGGGCACAACGGCTACTCGCTGCGTCTGGCCGGTCTGGAACCGGGCACCAACGACCACGCCCTGGAACGCGCCCTGGTGATCCACGGCGCCAGCTACGTGAGCCGGGCGTTCGCCAGACGCGAGGGCCGCATCGGCCGCAGCTGGGGCTGCCCGGCCGTGCGCACCGCCGTGGCACGACCGCTGATCGACACGCTGAAGGGCGGTCAGTACGTGTTCTCCTACTACCCCGATGCGCGCTGGCTGAGCTCTTCGCCGTATCTCACTTGCGATCCTGCACGCACCGCGGCGGCCAACGCACCCTGAGCGCGGATGCACCCTGGCGCTGGCGGCCATATCCGGTCCGCTCAGACGTCGTTCTCGCCGGTTGCCGCCACCTGCAACCCGCCGTCGGCATCGATCTCCACCCGCACGGTGATCGGCCGGCAGCACACCTGGCAATCCTCGATATAGCGCTGAGGGGCGACCGATTCATCGATCAGGATCTCGATCGACTCGCCGCAATACGGACAATCGATGCTGACGGGCGTGAGCATGGCGCTGTCTCCGCTGACCGGTGTACACGATGATGCAACCGCGCCGTGCCCGGGGGCAACGTCAACCGGTCCCCGTAGGAGCGCACCCTGTGCGCGAATGCTCTTGTCACGGCCGCCACAAAGAGCGTTCGCGCACAAGGTGCGCTCCTACGGGGCGGCGGGCAGTACCCGCCCTGCGCAGCAAAACGATGCGGCCTCGTCGGCATCGAGCGCGTGCCACTGCGCGCGGCACGGGCAGGTCGGCACAGGTCATCCGCGCATGATGAGGTAACGCGGCGACGCTATACACTGCACCCCTTCTGACCGGAGTCGATGACCATGGCCGAGCGCGAGTTCGACAACTACCTTGCCCGCTCCGGCGCCACGCTGGAAGGCTCGCGCTATACCGCGTACCTCGCGATCACTCCGCGCCGGCACGGCTTCCCCGTCTACTTCGCGATCTGCGAAAACCGCAGCTTCCGCGCCAAGGACGTCGCCGAAGCCGCCGCCGCCAAGGCACTGGCCGAGATGACAGGCCTGGAGGACGACGGCACGCCGATCTTCCTCGAGGGCTACACCGGCTTCGACGACGACCCCGCCGACGCGCCCTGAGCGCACGAGCAGCCTGTCGGGCTTCGGTGGGCCGGGCTGCTCAGCTCACTTCGCTGCCCAGGCGCAGGTTGATCTCCAGCGCCGTGGCCAGTTCGCGCAACGGTTCGCGGTCGCGCGTCAGCGTGATCCAGCCGGCGTAGCTGTCGCCCTCGGTTTCCCACGCCCACAGGGTGTAGCCGAACTCGGCCAGGCGGTCGTGGGCGGTCGCGAACAGCGCGGCCGCGTCGAGGTCGTCGAAGAATTCGTCGTCGTGCGGATCGCCGTTCCAGTCGATCGTCAGGTTCCAGCGCGAGGTCAGCTCGTCGATCGCCTGCACCAGCGAGCGCAGGTCGTGCGCGTCGACGATGAAGCCGGAGCGCCAGTCGATCACCCGGCCGATCACCGCGATCGGCACCACGTCGTCCGGATCGACTTCGGCGACCGCCTCGCGGTAATCGGCGAACTGCTGCAGCGCGGTTTCCTCGTCGCCCGGGTTGATCAGCTGCAGCAACTGCCAGACCCGCGCTTCCAGCGAGTCATCGTTGTCTTCGTCGAAATCGTGGTCGTGATCCAGGTCGGGATCGTCGTCGAAGTTGCTCATGCGTGCATCACTGATGGCCGGGCTGGCATGGTGCGCGTGCGGGCCGCATTTGGAAAGCACCGCCGCGCCGGCAAACTCCGCAGACGAGGCGATCGCGGCCGGCGCGGCAGTGGGATAATCCCCGCCATCGCCGCTCCCCGGATTGCCATGCACGACGACGCCAGCGCGTATCCCTGCCATCCGATCGCCTTCGTCCGCTCGCCCTATGCGCAGCGGATCGACGCGCCGCATCAGGCCACGGTGGTGCAAGGCACTGCGAGCGGGGACGCGGCCGAAGCGCTCGTCGAGTTCGTGCCCGGATTCCCAGCGGCGGCGTTTCACGATCTGGCCGGCTTCGAACGCATCTGGCTGGTGTTCGTGTTCCACCGCAGCGAGGGCTGGAAGGCCGAAGTGCGGCCGCCGCGCGGTGGCGGCAAGCGCAGCGTGCTGGCCACCCGCTCGCCGCATCGCCCCAACCCGATCGGCCTGTCCGCGGTCGAGCTGATCGCCGTCGACGCGCACGCACTGCGCGTGCGCGCAGTGGATCTGCTGGACGGCACGCCGATCCTCGACATCAAGCCGTACGTGCCCTACGCCGATGCGTTCGCGCAGTCCCGCGCGGGCTGGATCGACCAGATCGACGCCGCGCAGGGTCGCCACTCCGCGCCGGGTCCGCGCCGGCCGCGCAAGGGGGCTGGCGGTTGAGGCAGGATCGCAATGCCCGCCGCCCATGGCCCATGGTCATTCTCCATGGACCGAACCGGCCTAGGAGCCTGTCGGGCTTTGGTGGCCGAGGCGAGAGAAAACAAAATCACCATTACGCTTCAGGTGGTTTCGCGCCGGCCGCCGGCAACCCGCGTCGGCGACTTCACCCGCATCGGGCCCGGCCCGCGGCTCGCCTCACAATCGGCCCAGCAGCCACAGCACAAGCAGGATCACCAGGATCAGGCCCAGGCCACCGCTGGGCCCATAACCCCACGAGCGCGAATGCGGCCAGGTCGGCAAGCCGCCGATGAGTGCCAGTACAAGCACGATAATCAGAATGGTCATGAGCATGGATGGGTTCTCCGTGGACGGTGCCGACGCGATAGCAAGGCGGATCGCAATGGTGCCTCCCGGACGCGTCGAGACCGTGTGACGGAAACCGCAGGGGCAACCTCAGCGAGTAATCACATGGATTCGCCCTCGCGTACGTTGCGGTGAACGCTTTATCTCACCCCTGGCGCGATGACGCCTAAATGCGCGAGGGCGAGTCCATGTGATTACTCGCTACTCGCTGCTGGCCTCCCTCCCCTGCTTGCAGGGGAGGGTCGGGGTGGGGGCGCTCTTGATCTCCGGAGGGTGTGTGCTGCGCGCGGCTGTCGGGGGCATCGCGGCAACGTGACCTCCCCTCCTCAATCCTCCCCCAAGGAGGAGGAGGCGATGGGGCGCGCTGGGCGCACGGTTTTGTCAATGGACGTGGTGCGGCTCGTGCAGCAGCTGCTGCATCTTCAGATACACCCCGTTGGTCCAGCCGAAGCCGATCACGTTGGCCTTGTAGCCGGCGCGGATGGTCACGTCGGCATTGCCGCTGGCCATGTTGTATTTCTCGCGGATGGTGCCGTCGGCGGCGAGGCTGCGGTCGATGGTGGCGGTGAATTCGCGCGCGATGCGGCGCGCATCGCCGTGATAGCCGTAGGCGTCGAGGCCGGCCACGGCGAGCCAGTTGGTGGGCGCCCAGCCGAACGGCGCATCCCACTGCGCGCCGCTGGCGCGGTCGCTCGTCTGCAGGCCGCCCATCTTCTCGAAGAGGCCAAGGTGGCCGCGCAGCGCGGCGGCCTGCGCCTTCGATGCCGCGCCGGCCCACAACGGATAGTAGGTGCTGACGAATAGGTAATCGGATGGCTTGCCGGCGACGAAGTCGTAGTCCATGTACAGGCCGCGCTCGGGCCGCCACAGGTATTTGTCGATCGCCGCATGGCGCGCGGCGGCGGCAGCGGCCCAGCGCTGCGCATCCGCCGTCAGCCCCAGTTGCACGGCGAAGTCGTGCAGGTCGGTCTCGTAGCGATACAGCAGGCTGTTCAGATCCACCGGTGCGTAGTGGTGGGTGGAGCCGCCGAACGGGCCCATGCGGAAGGTGGTGTCGAAGCCCGACTCGCGCATCGCACGGTCGCCGAGGTAGTAGTCCGCGCTGAGGCGGTAACCCTTCGACCACGCGCCCGCGCACACCGTCGAAGCCTGTACGTCGGTCGCTCCCGGCTTCCTGCCTCCCGCGACACTGGTACTTCCCTGTACGTCGCAGCTGGTGGTTTTCAGCAGGGCCATCTCGGCGGCGTCCGGATGCTGCGATGCCTTGACCAGATAGCCGCGATCCTGCGACGGATGCGCCAGCAGCCAGTCGATCACCCCGCGCAGGTAGCTGCTGTTCTTCATCTCCAGTACCGGTGCGGCGCCGCCGTAGTCGTAGTAGCGGGCCAGGCCGGTGGCCCCGGCCCGATGCTGCTTGCGCGTCCACGTGGAGTAGTCGCGCACGGCCAGCGGATAGGCCTTTCGCAGCCACGCGCGCGCGTCGGCCTTGTCGCGGAAGCTGGCCGGATCGTCGAGCACCGCGCGGATCATCGAGGACAGGAACGGCGGCTGCGAACGCGTGAGGTAATAGGTGCGGTTGGCGTTGAGCACCGCGCCGTAGTGCGCGACCTCGAACAGCGCGTTGTCGACCATGCCGCGCGCCAGCGCCTCGCGATGATCGGCAACCAGCCCGAGCACGATGAAATAGCTGTCCCAGCCGTACATCTCGTTGAAGAAACCGCCCGGCACCACATACGGATGCGGCAGGTACAGCAGCCCCTGTTGCGGCAGTTGCGTGGGCGAGAAATCGCCGAGCCGGTCGATGACCTGCGGCAGCACCCGCACGTCGACGTGGCAGTGGCGGCTGATCGCATCGATCTTCGCAGGCTTCGGCAGATCCGCCGGCAGGTACAGCACCGCGCGGGTACCGAGCTTGCTGTCGGCCAGTGCCGAGCAGTCGTCCATCGAACGGGTGAGCGTGCCCCAGGCGCGATCGATGTAGGCGAGGGTCTTGTGCGGATCGGCTTTGCCGGCCGCCGCGGTCGTGGCGAACGCCATGGCGAGAACAGCGCAGAGCGAAGTGAACGGCGACAGCGATTTCATCAGGGACAACCTGTTGCAGATGGATAGGAATGCGCGAATGCCAGAAGCATGTCCGGACACTGCGCTAGAACGGACTCGCATGCGTCGCGAAAAACTGTTGCAGGAAAGCCTGCCGCGCCGCGCCGCGATCGACTTCGGTATGGGTGTGTACGCCGATGACCTGGCGCAGCAGGCCGCCGCCGGATGCGCGCACCGCGGGCCAGTGCGGCAGGCCCGCGCCGTTCGGATTGCCGGTACGGATGAACCGCGCGAAATAGCCTTCCATCGTCTTCGATACCTGATGGTCGGCCGGCGTCCATGCGTACACCTGGTTGGTGTCGAGGTTGCCCAGCGCGTACTCGATCTCGCCGCTGTGCACCGCGCCGACATCGGGCCGCTCGCCCGGCGCGGGATGCCGCTTGGCCGGACGCGGCTGGGCGAAGTAGTAGAAGTACACCGGCGCCTTGCCGGTACGCCGCTGCAAGTCCATCCAGCGCCACGTGGTGTGGGCGATGAACAGGTCGCCGGCCAGCGCCGTGGCCGAACGCATCACCTCGTCCTCGCTGCCGCCGGGGTACAGCGCCAGCGCGCGCCCGGCCTGCGCACCGAACAGGCGTTGCAGCGCCGCGCGATAGTGCGCCGGCGTCGGCGGCTGCTGTTTCAGGATGGCGGTATAGAAACCCTCCTGCGAATTCGATCCCAGCAGCAGCGGCACATGGGCCTGTGCGCCGCGGGCAAACGTCGCCTCCGGCGGTTCGGTGAGGAACCAGCCATCGATATCCGGATCGGCATCGCCTTGCTGGTCGCTGGTGGCCTGCAGCAGCTGCGCAGCCGGCATGGCGCGCAGCTCGGCCAGCGAACGGGCGCCGACCCTGCCGGCGAACGCGGTGCCGCGCTGCTGCGCCTGTGCCAGCGAGAGCGGCGCGATCGGCGCGATCAGCGCGCCGCTCTCGCCGATCGCCCGCGCGAACAGATGCTTCGACAACGGCGAGGTCATCAGCGCGCTCACCGCGATCGAGCCGGCCGACTCGCCGGCGATCGTCACCTGCGCCGGATCGTCGCCGAAGGCCGCGATGTTCGCCTGCACCCAGCGCAACGCCGCGACCTGGTCGAGCAGGCCGTAGTTGCCGGCCGCGTGCGCGGGCGACTCCTCGGCCAGCGCCGGCAGCGCGAAGAAACCGAACACCCCGAGGCGATAGTTCACCGTCACCGTGACGATGCCCCGCGCCGCGAGACTGGCACCGTCGTAACGCAGCTCCGAGCCGTCGCCGGCGACAAACCCGCCGCCGTAGAAATACACCAGCACCGGCAGTTTCGCGGGCTTGCCCGACGCGGTGAACCCGGCCGGCGCCCATACGTTGAGGTACAGGCAGTCCTCGCTCATGCCGCTGGCGCGAAACACCATGTCGCCGAATAGCGGCAGCTGCATGCAGCGCGGCCCGAACCGCTGCGCCTGACGCGCGCCGTCCCAGTGCGCCACCGGCTGCGGCGGCTTCCAGCGCAGCGCCCCGACCGGCGGGGCCGCGTAGGGAATGCCCTGGAATTCGCGCAGCATCACCCCGTCGACCCGCGCCAGCTTGCCTTCGACGGCACCGGCGGCCACCTGCACGCGCGGAGCCGTGGGTACCGTGGCGAGTGCCGCCGCGCGTGCATCCAGCGCCGTACCCCCCACCAACACCATGGCGGCCAGCACCCAGACGGCACCGCGACGCAAGCGCCGTGCCCAGCGCTCCGATGGGAAATCTCGGATAACCTGGTTCCTGGCACCTGGTAGGAGCGCACCCTGTGCGCGAATGCTCTTGCCGATGAACATCCACAAGAGCATTCGCGCACAGGGT
>SCRF01000029.1 GCA_004322005.1 Rhodanobacter sp.
GCGGTGTGGGGTTTCGGCCGCGAGGGCCGCGCCACGCTCACCGCCTTGCGCCAGCGTTTCGCCGATCAAGCCTTCACCCTGTTCTGCAGCCCCGCCGAAGTCGAAGCGGCCCGCGCGTTCGACGCGACACTCGCGGTGGTCGGCGCCGAGCCCGATGCGGCGATGCTGGGCGGCTTCGACGTGGTGGTGAAATCGCCGGGCATTTCCGCCTACAAGCCGGCCCTGGTCGCGGCGCAGGCCCAGGGCACGCGCTTCACTTCCGGCACTGCGCTGTGGTTCGCCGAGCACTCCTTCGAAAAGCAGCCCGACGCCCGCGTGATCGCGGTCACCGGCACCAAGGGCAAGAGCACCACCAGCGCCATGATCGCCCACCTGGCGCGCGCCCTGGGCGTACGCACCGCGCTGGCCGGCAACATCGGCCTGCCGCTGCTGGAGCTGCTCGATCAGCCGGCCGACCTGTGGGTGGTCGAGCTGTCCAGCTTCCAGACCGGCGAAGCCGGTCCGCTGGAGCTGGGCGTGCTCACCAGCCTGTACGAGGAACACCTCGACTGGCACGGCTCGCGCGAGCGGTACGTGGCCGACAAGCTGCGCCTGGCCGAGGTGTCGCGGCAACTGCTGGTCAACGCGCTGCAGCCGGCCCTGCTCGAACGCACCCAGGCGCATCCGCACCGCCTGCTGTTCGGCCAGCCGCACGGCTGGCACGTGGCTGACGGCTTCATCCGGCGCGGCACGCGGGAGGTGTTCCCGATCGACGCCCTGGCTGCGCCGGGCCTGCACAACGCACTGAACGCCTGCGCCGCGCTGGCCGCGCTGGCCGCACTTGGCATGGATGCGCTGGCCGTCGCCTCGGCGCTGGCGACATTTCGCCCGCTGCCGCATCGGCTGCAGCCGCTCGGCCAGCACGACGGCCGGCACTGGATCAACGACTCGATCAGCACCACGCCGCTGGCCACCCTGGCCGCACTGGAAAGCCTGCACGGCCGCAAGGTCAGCGTGCTGGTCGGCGGCCACGACCGCGGGCTGGACTGGACGCCGTTCGTCGAAGCGATGCGCGCGGCGCCGCCGCACGCGATCGTCTGCATGGGCAGCAACGGCGGCCGCATCGCCGAGGCGCTGCGCGCCGCCGACGTGTCGTGCCCGCTGGCACGGGTCGACCGCCTCGCCGCCGCCGTCGCCGAGGCGAAGGCGCTGACACCCGCCGACGGCGTGATCCTGCTGTCGCCCGGCGCGCCCAGCTTCGATCAGTTCCGGGACTATGCGGAGCGGGGGCGGCGTTTTGCGGAGCTGGCGGGGTTCGATGGTGCGGCCATCGCCGGGATTGATGGATTGGGGATCGGTTGAGCGCCTGAACTTAGCTCGACGTTGGCGAGCCCTTCGTCTGCGAAAAGACCTACACCCATGCCTCTCAGCCGACAGCAACTAGACACTCTGTTCGAAGTCAAGCGGTTTTTGCGATGGCATGGAGCTTGGTGGCGTCATAAGGCTGAGGGTGCCGAACGATGGCCCGGATGGCGGTGGGCAGCTTGTGCTTCATCACCAGAGCGATGGTGCGGAGGCCCGAACGAGTGAAATCATCAGCGACTTCGACGTGCTTGCGGACAACCCGCTTATCGGCCGCCCGGCAGGTGACGACAAACGTGAGTTGCTGATTGGCCGTGCGTGAGTTGGATGCATTGCGCTCTATCGCCATCTGCCGTTGATCGACACCGCACCGATGCTGGTGGTGCGGGGACAACGCGAAGGGGATCCGCGAAGCCATGAGTGAAGCGGCGGACGCTAGCGAAGCCACACCCTGACGATGGCATGGTTTGAACGTCTAGACGTCCAAATAAATGTAGAAAGTGGCCATCGCTGACGCGATTCTTCTGAAGAGTGGCGTGCATCACTGATGCTTGCCCGGTGAGGGGACTCGAAAGCCCTTCACATCGCATATACCCGATGTGCCTATGCTGGACTCACTGGCAAGCACGGACTTGTCGGCGGCTGTTCTCAACGAGGCGGCCTCAATCAAGGAGAAAACTCATGAATCGCAAAAGGCTCGTCTCTTCGGGACGTGCGAGCCCCTGTGCGTGCGCGCATCGAGAGCGTGAGGGCGTACGGTTTCAGACGTGTCGACTGTCGCAGCTTGGCAGCTGAAGCGTGCTCATGAGCCCGGAAAAATTCCCATCTGACAACAGGGCGCTTGCCCGCTGGCCATCGCCTTGCGCACCACGGCCCCTTCCGCGGCGTGTTTGCGCAGCCCACTGACGCTCCTTTCCAAGCAGCGGCCGCCTTGATTTACACCTGCCCCTGATCGCGTGCGAGCTGCATCTGACGCATTGTCCCTGTGAGTGGGCATTTCAAACTCACGCCAAGAAGTCAATCATGAAAAAAAACAAGATATTACCGCTGGTGTTGCTGACACTCAGCCAGGGCGCGTTTGCCCAGCAGATCCCCGGCGCAGGCAGCCAACTGCAGCAACTCCCGCCGCCCCCGGCGGCGCAGCAAACCGCGCCCAAGATCCGCATCGAGGAGGCGACTGCACCGGCAGCGCCGGTTTCGAACTCGGTCAGGGTGCTGGTCAAGGTGCTGCATGTGACCGGCGCGCACGTTTTCACGGAGGCTGAGCTGGTGACCGTTGCCGGCTTCCGTCCCGGGTCGCGGCTGTCGCTGGCGGACATGCAGGTGCTGGCTTCGCGCATCACCGAGTTCTACCGCCGCCACGGTTACTTCGTGGCGCGGGCGTATCTGCCGGCTCAACAGGTGACCAACAACGTCGTGAACATCGCGGTCATTGAGGGCCGATATGGAAAGATCACGTTGCGCAACAGCAGCAACCTGTCCGGCACGATCGCGCAGGACAAGCTGCGCGGCTTGAACAGCGGTGACGCGATTGCGATCCAGCCGCTGGAAAGCCGCCTGCTGCTGCTCTCGGATGTGCCCGGCGTGCATGTCTCCTCGACACTGGCGCCGGGGACATCACCTGGAAGTTCTGATCTGCTCGTCGATGTCACGCCCGGTCGACGGGTGACCGGCAGTGTGGATGCGGACAATGCAGGCAACCCGTACACCGGCGAATATCGCCTGGGCGCGACGGTGAACCTCAACGACCCGCTCGGGCGCGGCGATGTCGCCAGCCTGCGCGTGCTGACGTCGGGCCGCGGGCTGCGCTACGGCCGCGCCTCGTATCAGATGGAATTTGGCCGGGCGACGGCAGGCGTCGCCTACAGCAAGCTCGACTACAGGCTGGGCAAGCAGTTCAGGGCACTAGGCGCACACGGCTCGGCCGAGGTGGCCAGCATCTACGGCTTCTATCCCCTGCTGCGCTCGCGGAACACCAATCTCACCGCCGGTCTCGTCTATGAGGACAAGACCTTCCGGGACGTCATCGACCTGTTCCATTCCGTCAGTGATCGCAAGGCACATGTGGCGACAGCGCAACTGTACGGAAGCCATCAGGACCGCCTCGGCGGCGGCGGCGTGACCAGCTTCTTCGTGAGTCTCTCGGCCGGTTCGCTCGACATCCAGACGCCGGCTGTACGAGCCGCGGATGCCGTCACGGCACGCAGCAACGGCGCTTACGACAAGCTGTGGTTCAACGTGGCGCGACTGCAGCGAGTGACCGACCTGGTATCGCTGGACGCCAGCCTTACCGGACAACTGGCGTCGAAGAACCTTGACCCCTCGGAAAAGATGGTGCTTGGCGGCATGGATGGGATCCGCGCTTATCCGCAGGGCGAGGGCTTCGGTGACGAAGGTTACCTTGCCAGTCTCGAGGCGCGCCTGCTGCTCGCCGGATTGTCCGATCACGTGCCCGGCCAGGTGCACCTGATCGGCTTCGTCGACAGCGGACACATCACCATCAACAAGCATCCCTGGTACACCGGACCGAACAGCCGAACCCTGAGCAGTGTGGGCGTGGGCCTCACTTGGGACGATCCAGGCGACTTCTCGGTGAGGACGTACTACGCGCACAAGCTCGGCAGCGAAGGTGCGATTTCCGCGCCTGACAGGTCGGGGCGCTTCTGGATCCAGGTGATCAAGTATTTCTGATCGTCATCTGGCCCTTGCACAGGGCCCTGAGAAAGCATTCGAGAATTCACCATGAACCGCAATGATCGCTCCACTCAGAACATGCGCATCGACGCAGCATCCGGCAACACGTACCGCAGCGACGACTCAAGGAGCGCGGCCGGCGCAGGCCGAGGCGCCGGATTGGCGTCGCTCACCAGGCAGGCACTGTCGGCATCGCTGATGCTGGCGCTGGCCATGTCAGCCCACGCGACCGGCCCCACCGGTGGCGTGGTCACCGCCGGTCAAGCCAGCATCGGCAGCAACGGAGCCACCACGACGATCACGCAATCCAGTGCGAACGTCATTATCAACTGGCAGAGCTTCAGCATTGGTGCCGGCGATACCGTGCAGTTCGTGCAGCCCGGCCGCACGTCCGTGGCACTGAACCGGGTGCTGGGCGCCGATCCGTCGGTGGTCCAGGGGAACCTCATCGCCAACGGCAACGTCTTTCTGCTCAACCCGAATGGCATCCTGTTCGGCAACGGCGCATCGGTGAATGTCGGTGGCCTGGTGGCGTCCACCATGGGCATCACCGACGCCGACTTCATGGCCGGCCATTATGCCTTTGGCAACGCCGGCGCCGGCGCGATCGTCAACCGCGGGCGCATTGATGCGGCCAGCGGTGGCTACGTGGCACTGATGGGTGGCAGCGTGAGCAACCAGGGCATCATTTCGGCCCGGCTCGGCAGCGTCGTGCTGGCCAGCGGAAGGGCGGCCACGCTGGACGTGGCGGGCGATAGCCTGTTGAACGTGTCGGTGTCGCAGGGTGCGGTGAATGCGCTGGTGAGCAACGGCGGCATGATCCAGGCGGACGGTGGCCGCGTGCTGCTCACGACGCAGGCGGCCGGCAACCTGCTCGATACCGTCGTCAACAATACCGGCGTGATCCAGGCACAGACGATCGCGAACCACAACGGCACGATCCTGTTGCTGGGTGACATGCAAAGCGGCAGGGTGAATGTCGGCGGCACCCTGGATGCCAGTGCCCCGGGCGGTGGTGACGGTGGCGTTGTCGAGACTTCCGCTGCCCACGTCAACATTCGCGACGGCGCGCACGTCACCACGTCCGCAGTGCAGGGGCGGACCGGACAATGGCGGATCGATCCGCTGGATTTCACGGTGGGCAGCGCCCCGGGCGACAACATTTCCGGCGCGACGCTCTCCGGTGAGCTGGTCACCAACAACATCACCATCGATACCACCGGCACTACCGGCACCGGCAACGGCGATATCTTCATCAACGATGCGGTGAGCTGGACGGCCAGCAGTACGCCGACCACGCTGACGCTCAACGCCAATCGCGACGTGAACATCAACGCTGCCGTGACCTCCACCAACGGCAGCTTCTCGGTGTGCTGCGGGCGCGATGTCAATGTCAACGGGGCGATCGCCGCGACCAACGGCAGCGTCAAGCTCAGTGGGGGCAACGACATCAATCAGAACGCAGCCATCACGGTGACGGATGGCAACCTGCTGATGTGCGCGGGCAACAACATCAATGTCTTCTCTGCGCTCACGCTGACCCGTGGCACCGCCGACCCTACCCGCAGCCTGGGTCTGCCGTTGGGCATGACCTTGAGTGCCGATACGGACGGCACCGGCCCCGGCATCGCCGGCGGCACGGTGATATTTGGGTCGTTGGCGCCGCTGGCGGTGGTCACCGCGGCGCCGGTGAACATCTACTACAACCCGGTGTCCTACACGGTGCCCACGGATTACACCAACAAGTTCACGCTTACCCAGGGCGCCACGCTGACCGAATACATGCTGGTGTTCGCCGCCGGGGGCGACAAGACCTTCGACGGCACCACGGCGACCACCCTGACCGGGTTGAAAGGCAGCCCGCCGGGGGTAACCCTGGTCGCCGGCAGCGGCAGCAGCGCGAACTTCGATACCACCGCTGTGGGTGTGAACAAGGGCATCACCTTTTCCGGTTACACCCTGGCCGGCCCCAACGCGGGCGCCTACGCGCTGCCGCTGAATTGCTGTGGACCGGTGCTCGCACATACCACCGGGACGATTGCTGCGGCGGCTCCGGCGCCAGCGCCAGCCCCAGCCCCAGCCCCAGCCCCAGCCCCAGCCCCAGCCCCAGCCCCAGCGCCAGCCCCAGCGCCAGCGCCAGCGCCAGCGCCAGCGCC
>SCRF01000030.1 GCA_004322005.1 Rhodanobacter sp.
CGCAGCGAATCGCTGCGGCCTCATTGAAGCCAGCAGTCACGCCCAACTGAACTAGCACGTTGCGCAGGGTAATCCGCAGCGAATCGCTGCGGCCTCATTGAAGCGACCAGCGTCGCTGTCCTGTGGTGGCCATGGATGCAAGTAATCCGCAGCGAATCGCTGCGGCCTCATTGAAGCGTGGCTTTTCTTGATCACGTAGTACCGATCTTCGCGCGTAATCCGCAGCGAATCGCTGCGGCCTCATTGAAGCCGCTCTCGCCAGGGAACACCCATCGCGCGTGGCTCCGTAATCCGCAGCGAATCGCTGCGGCCTCATTGAAGCGACCTCGGCGATAACTGGCTTGTGTGCGGCAAGATCGTAATCCGCAGCGAATCGCTGCGGCCTCATTGAAGCGAAATGATGACAGCGCATTACATACGGGAAGCAACGGTAATCCGCAGCGAATCGCTGCGGCCTCATTGAAGCAAGGATCGACCACGTTCGCCGGATATTGATAACCAGGTAATCCGCAGCGAATCGCTGCGGCCTCATTGAAGCACGGTGGATTCGTGCGAGACAAAGGAGACAAGCAAGGTAATCCGCAGCGAATCGCTGCGGCCTCATTGAAGCTATGACGGTGAATGCGTAAAACAAGCGTCCAAAGGTGGTAATCCGCAGCGAATCGCTGCGGCCTCATTGAAGCTTGATTTCGATCAGCCAGTATTTGCGGCGATGACAAGGTAATCCGCAGCGAATCGCTGCGGCCTCATTGAAGCTATAATACGAGTGGATTGGGTTCGATTCCATCCACACGTAATCCGCAGCGAATCGCTGCGGCCTCATTGAAGCTGGGGTCTATATTTGTATGCAATGATGGTGCTAAGTCGGTAATCCGCAGCGAATCGCTGCGGCCTCATTGAAGCGGGATAATTCAGTGGAAAAACATCTTGGGGTGCGATGGTAATCCGCAGCGAATCGCTGCGGCCTCATTGAAGCGACATCTTCAAGCGTGACGGATTCACCTGCCAATACTGGTAATCCGCAGCGAATCGCTGCGGCCTCATTGAAGCCATTATATAAATCAATCATTTACATGATGCCATCAATGTAATCCGCAGCGAATCGCTGCGGCCTCATTGAAGCCGACCGTCAGTTTATTTCCGCGCTGTGTGCCGTCATGTAATCCGCAGCGAATCGCTGCGGCCTCATTGAAGCAGACGGGTTTCTGTGGGTTGGTACGCCTGCGTTGCTGGTAATCCGCAGCGAATCGCTGCGGCCTCATTGAAGCCTTGAGATTGATCAGCAACACACCGGCTTCGACCGCGTAATCCGCAGCGAATCGCTGCGGCCTCATTGAAGCAGTAATTACGCAACACCTTCTGGCAATTCGATCTCCGGGTAATCCGCAGCGAATCGCTGCGGCCTCATTGAAGCAAGGATGTCCTTCTGCCGCATGCCAGTCAGGTAGGCGTAATCCGCAGCGAATCGCTGCGGCCTCATTGAAGCGATGCTTCCCGATGGCTTCGCGCAGATGGCTGATATGTAATCCGCAGCGAATCGCTGCGGCCTCATTGAAGCGACATGGAAACAACGAACCCAGTGACGCCCGCGATACGTAATCCGCAGCGAATCGCTGCGGCCTCATTGAAGCTCGTTCGCTCGGCGCGACGTGCGGGACATCGGCCCGTAATCCGCAGCGAATCGCTGCGGCCTCATTGAAGCTTGTAAGCGGTTATGATAGCGCTCATAATGGCGAAGTAATCCGCAGCGAATCGCTGCGGCCTCATTGAAGCGCGCACGCTGGATTTTTTTGGTGCGGTCGAATTCGTGTAATCCGCAGCGAATCGCTGCGGCCTCATTGAAGCAATTGGGCGATTATTCTGCTCATGCTCACCATTGCAGGTAATCCGCAGCGAATCGCTGCGGCCTCATTGAAGCCCGCTAATTGGGCATTGATGGCCTTGGCTTGTATGTGTAATCCGCAGCGAATCGCTGCGGCCTCATTGAAGCTCATGTCGTTCTCCTGATTGCGCCGCGCCGTGATTGGTAATCCGCAGCGAATCGCTGCGGCCTCATTGAAGCCCTTACTTCGGCGGCAAATCCCGCGCAGCCAGCCTTGTAATCCGCAGCGAATCGCTGCGGCCTCATTGAAGCAAGCTGTTTGTGCCGAAGGATCGGCAGCAGTCGGCGCGTAATCCGCAGCGAATCGCTGCGGCCTCATTGAAGCTATTCATTCATTCAGCAGCGCAGCGCGGAGACGGTCGGTAATCCGCAGCGAATCGCTGCGGCCTCATTGAAGCACCATGCGGCGGAGTATAAAATGGACAGAAGAGAGCGTAATCCGCAGCGAATCGCTGCGGCCTCATTGAAGCTGCAGCAGGCGGATCGAGGTGCGCGAGCGCTCATCCTGTAATCCGCAGCGAATCGCTGCGGCCTCATTGAAGCGATGGGTCCGAAAACGGACCCGATGTGTGATACCACGTAATCCGCAGCGAATCGCTGCGGCCTCATTGAAGCATGACGACGCCACGCTACCCACAACATGGATGCATGGCGTAATCCGCAGCGAATCGCTGCGGCCTCATTGAAGCGATTCGACCTGGGGCTCCTTTACGGTGTGGTTCCAGGTAATCCGCAGCGAATCGCTGCGGCCTCATTGAAGCATCGAAGTAGTACGGCAGGCCGGGGCCCACTTTGCTGCGTAATCCGCAGCGAATCGCTGCGGCCTCATTGAAGCATCCGATCTATTGTGATACCGACTCCATTATCTGCGGTAATCCGCAGCGAATCGCTGCGGCCTCATTGAAGCGATTTTTTCGAGGCATTCGTTCCACCCAGCCTGGTAGTAATCCGCAGCGAATCGCAGCGGCCTCATTGAAGCTCAACACGCCCGCTTCCGGCCTTAAATCCATCGTTCGTAATCCGCAGCGAATCGCTGCGGCCTCATTGAAGCGCGGCTTCGCGTTCACCGATCCGACAACCGACTCTGTGTAATCCGCAGCGAATCGCTGCGGCCTCATTGAAGCTTCAGGTGCCCGGTATCGACCGGCGCGGCGGCGCGCGGTAATCCGCAGCGAATCGCTGCGGCCTCATTGAAGCAGTGAGGGCATCGGCGAGTTCCATCGTCTGCTCGGGGGGTAATCCGCAGCGAATCGCTGCGGCCTCATTGAAGCATCCTTTTGTCATGGCCAATTGCGAACACCCTATAGGGTAATCCGCAGCGAATCGCTGCGGCCTCATTGAAGCCATCTTTCGTCCAATTCATCGCATTCATCGCATGGCGGTAATCCGCAGCGAATCGCTGCGGCCTCATTGAAGCCCCTGCGCATGCGCAGCGGCCATTTCCGACTCGGCCGTAATCCGCAGCGAATCGCTGCGGCCTCATTGAAGCAACATTGCTTCCGGTTTGGTACGATGCACCGGCATGTAATCCGCAGCGAATCGCTGCGGCCTCATTGAAGCGGCACCATTGCCGGCCGCAATGATTTCGGGGGCTTCGTAATCCGCAGCGAATCGCTGCGGCCTCATTGAAGCGGGGGAAAGCTGCGGGCCGCACCTTTTGGCGGTTTTGTAATCCGCAGCGAATCGCTGCGGCCTCATTGAAGCTACTTCCAGGTTTTCTTCCGCGCTTTTTTCCGGTTGTAATCCGCAGCGAATCGCTGCGGCCTCATTGAAGCGTCACGTTTACCGCGTTCAAATAACGAATAATCGGTAGTAATCCGCAGCGAATCGCTGCGGCCTCATTGAAGCCAGCTCGATTCCTGGTGCAGCTGCGCGGCCAGCCGCGTAATCCGCAGCGAATCGCTGCGGCCTCATTGAAGCCAGCTGGTTCGCGCCGCCGTCGATGGCGCGCAAGTCTGTAATCCGCAGCGAATCGCTGCGGCCTCATTGAAGCATCACGATGTCGTCGTCGGCGCCCACGGCGGTGACGAAGTAATCCGCAGCGAATCGCTGCGGCCTCATTGAAGCGACTGGCTGGCCCTGTTCACCGATGGCAGGCAGCACGGTAATCCGCAGCGAATCGCTGCGGCCTCATTGAAGCCTGAGAAACACAACGTTGACGTGGTTGCGCTCGTCGGTAATCCGCAGCGAATCGCTGCGGCCTCATTGAAGCATCACTCACCTCCCCTCATGATTTCGTCGGCTCGCTGTAATCCGCAGCGAATCGCTGCGGCCTCATTGAAGCGATTTGAGCGCCTTCTTGAGCTTCGCCGGCGGGATCGTAATCCGCAGCGAATCGCTGCGGCCTCATTGAAGCGCTGCGTTGGCGAAACAGCTGGGATTTGCCGCGCAGGTAATCCGCAGCGAATCGCTGCGGCCTCATTGAAGCTGCTGGCCCGACTCGCGCGTGAAGGAGTAAGGGCTCTATCCTTCGGTGATTTGCGGCGAACAGTTGCGTGTCGCCAAATGCCCATCAGGTCGACTGGATCAGCTGCCGGCGAAGCCTGGCCCTGCGCTCGCGCCGCCGCGCACTCCACGCTTTGCGTCGTGCCGCCAGGCACGAGAAGATCACGTACAGCGCCGGGGTGCTGAGCAGGGTCAGGCTTTGCGAGATCAGCAGGCCGCCGATCAGCGCGATGCCGAGCGGGCGGCGCAGCTCGGAACCGGCACCCAGGCCGATCGCGATCGGCAGCGCGGTGAGGATGGCGACCATGGTGGTCATCATGATCGGGCGGAAGCGCACGATGCAGGCTTCGCGGGCGGCCTCGAGCGCGTTCTTGCCATGCTCGCGTTCGGCCACCAGGGCGAAATCGATCATCATGATCGCGTTCTTCTTGACGATGCCGATCAGAAGCACCAGCGCGATCTGCGCCACCACCGACAGCTCGGTGCCGGTCAGCCACAGCGCCAGCAAGGCGCCGGCACCGGCGGCCGGCAGTGCGGAGAGAATCGTGACCGGGTGGATCAGGTTCTCGTACAGCATGCCCAGCACGATGTAGACGGTGAGCACGGCCGCCAGCACCAGCCACAGCATGCCGCTCTGCGACTGCCGGAAGCGGCGGAAGTCGCTGCCCATCCTCAGCTTGATGTCGCCCGGCATGCGCATGTTGGCGACCGTGGCCTGGATGATCTGCACGGCCTCGCCCATGCTCACCCCGGGCGCCAGGTTGAAGCTCAGGTCCATCGAGGTGTACTGGTTTTCGTGCCTAATCTGCGACGGCGCCAACCCCGGTTGCTGGTGGGCGAAGGCGGTGATCGGGATCATCCTGCCGTTGCCGGATCGCACGTAGATGCGGTTGAGCGCATCGGGCGTGGCGGTCTGGGCGGGCATCGCATTGACCACCACCTTGTACTGGTTGATGTCGGAGTAGATGGTCGATACCTGGCGCTGGCCGAACGCGTCGTACAGCGCGCTGTCGACGGCGGCGACCGTCACGCCCAGCCGCGCGGCCTTGTCGCGATCGATCACGATGTTCTGGCGCAGGCCGGCCTCGTCGACATCGGTGCCGACATCCCGCAGCCGGGGATTCTTGCTCAGCTCGGCCTGCAGCTTCGGCAGCCACTGCTGCAGTTCGGTCGAGTCGTTGCCCTGCAGCGAGACCTGGTATTGCGCGCCCTGGCTGGTACCGCCGCCGCTGGGCAGATCCTGCACCGCCCGCAGCCGCAGGTTGAGATCAGGGTACTGCGCGGCCTTGGCGCTCAACCGCGCCAGCACCGCGAAGGTGTCGTCGGTGCGGCCCTGGGCATGCGTCTTCAGGTCGATGTTGAAGGAACCGCTGGTGCCTTGCCGGCTGCTGCCCAGGCGCGATCCGACGGTGGCCACGTCCGGATCCGCCAGCAGCATCGCGGTCAGCCGCTCCAGGCGCTGTTTGCTCCCGGCAAACGACACGGTGGCGCTGGAGCTGGCCCGACCCCAGATCAGGCCGGTATCCTGCGCCGGGAACAGGCCGGTCTTGACCACGCCAAGCAGGAAGAACGTGGCGACGATCAGCAGCAGCGGTGTCAGCGCGAACAGCAAGGCATGGCGCAGCGAAAAATCCAGCGCCCTGGTATAGAGGCGCAGCAGGCCGGCATGGAACGCATCCAGCCGGCGACCCGTTCCGGAGGAGGGTTCGCCGTCGCGCGATCCACGCGCGCGCTGACCACGGAGAAAGCGTCCGCACAGCGCCGGGGTGAGCGTCAGCGACACGCTCGCCGACACCACGATGGCCGCCACCAGGGTGACCGCGAACTCGTGCATGAACATGCCGGTGATGCCGCCGGCGAACAGCAACGGGATGAACACCGCGACCAGCGAGGCGGTGATCGAAACGACGGTGAAGCCGATTTCCTGGGCCCCCGCCAGAGTCGCCTGCATCCGCGTCATGCCGCCGTCGATGTGGCGGATGATGTTCTCGATCACCACGATCGCATCGTCCACCACGAACCCGATCGCGATCACCAGCGCCAGCAGGGTGAGGTTGTTGAGCGTGTAGCCGAGCACGTACATCACCACGAACGCCCCGGCCAGCGACAGCGGCACCGCCACCGCTGCAATCAGCGTGGGCGCCAGCCGGCGCAGGAACAGCGCCATCGTCAGCACCACCATCGCCAGGCTGATCAGCAGCGTCGCCTGCACCTCGTGCAGCGAGGCGCGGATGGTCGGCGTGTCGTCGAAGAACGGGGTGACCATGGTTCCCGGTTGCAGATAGCCGCGCAGCTCCGGCAGCTGCGCCTTGACGCTGTCCACCGTGGCGATCACGTTGGCATCGGCCTTCTTGTAGACGTACATCAGCACGGCCGGCTTGCCGTGGAACCAGGCCACCTGGTACGCGTCCTGCTGACCGGCGTAGACATGCGCCACGTCGGACAGCCGTACCGGCGTGCCATTGCGGCTGGCGATCACCAGCTGGGCGAACTGCGCCGCGTTGTGCAGCGACGTGGTGGCACTGACCGCCATGGTGGTGCTGCCGTTGGACAGGAAGCCCTCCGGCGAAGTCACGTTGGCCGCGCGAAGCGCATTGCGCAGCTGATCCGGCGACAACCCCAGCGCATTGAGCGCGCGCAGGTTGACGTCGACCCGGATCGCCGGCGTGGCGGCACCGGCTATCTCCACCGACGACACCCCCGGCAACTGCCGCAGCCGTTGTGCCAGCAGGCTGTCGGCCGCGTTGTACAGATCGGCCGCCGACTGGGTGTCCGAGGTCAGCGCGAACGCGATGATCGGATCGTCGTTTGGATTCGCCTTGCGGTAGCTCGGCGCACCGTTGAGCCCGCTGGGCAAATCCGGCGCGGCGGCGTTGATCGCCGCCTGCACGTCGCGCGCGGCGGCATTCAGATCGGTGCCGTTCTGGAACAGCATGAACACGAACGTGCTGCCCTCGGAGCTGGACGAACGCATGGTGTCGATGCCGGGTACCTGGCCCAGATGCCGCTCCAGCGGCGCGGCCACGGTCGAGGCCATGGTGTTGGCGTCGGCGCCGGCTTCGCTGGCCTGCACGAAGATCGCCGGAAACTGCATGTCCGGCAGCGCCGCCACGCCGAGCAGGAAGTAGCTGATCGCGCCGGCCACGAACAACCCGATCGCCAGCAGCGAAGTGCCGATCGGGCGGCGGATGAAGGGACCGGAGATATTCATGGATCGGACTTGACCGGGGCGCGGACGACGACACGCCAGACAAGGCGTGAGCGAATCATCCCACCGTCAACGCGCGCGCGGCAAAACGGTTGATCCGGCCACAACCCGTAGGAGCCCGCTTGCGGGCGATGCTTTTGTTTTGATGTTTGGGAGATTCAAAACAAGGGCATCGCCCGCAAGCGGGCTCCTACGGAATCTCCGACAAGAGCATTCGCGCACAGGGTGCGCTCCTACGGGGGCGGCAAGGCGGTCACACCGTGCCGTCGGCCTGGGCGCGGTTCAATGCGCGTCGTTCGCGGCGCGCGGCCAGCCATTCGGAAAAACGTTCCATGTACAGGTAGATCACCGGCGTGGTGTACAACGTCACCAGTTGCGACAGCAGCAGGCCGCCGACGATCGACACGCCCAACGGCCGGCGCAGCTCGGCGCCGATGCCGTTGCCCAGCGCCAGCGGCAGCGCGCCGAGCATCGCCGCAGCGGTGGTCATCATGATCGGGCGGAAGCGCAGCAGGCAGGCACGCCGGATCGCGTCGTGCGCGTTCATGCCGGTGCGCCGCGCCTCGATCGCGAAGTCGATCATCATGATCGCGTTCTTCTTCACGATGCCGATCAACAGCACGATGCCCACGATGCCGTCCACCGACAGGCTCATGTTGAACATGATCAGCGCCAGCAGCGCACCGACGCCGGCCGGCGGCAGCGTGGAGATGATCGTCAGCGGATGGATGTAGCTCTCGTACAGCACCCCCAGCACGATGTAGATCACCACGATCGCCGCCAGCAGCAGCAACACCTCGTCGCCCAGCGAGGAGGTGAACTCGGCCGCCTTGCCGACGAACTCGCCGCGTACCTGCGGCGGGAACTTCAGCTGCTGCTCGAGTTGATGGATCGCCGCGACCGCATCCGAGAGCGAATAGCCCGGCGCGACGTTGAACGACAGCGTCACCGCCGGCAGCTGCTGCTGATGGCTGACCACCAGCGGCGC
Organism: Rhodanobacter sp.; assembly: GCA_004322005.1. Lineage (GTDB taxonomy): Bacteria > Pseudomonadota > Gammaproteobacteria > Xanthomonadales > Rhodanobacteraceae > Rhodanobacter. Next base: position 8,524 of record SCRF01000030.1, read on the forward strand.
GCTGGTCACCTGTGCGCTGGCCAGCGAGGACAGCGGAATGGTGCCGCCGCCGCCGATCTGGAAGCCGATGTTGCCGGTGTTGCCGATGCCGGTGGGGGTGGCCGAGTTGCTCGACTGCAGCTGGCCGAAGCTGGTCGCATTGCTGCCGGTGAGCGCGCCCGAGCCGTTCCCGCGCACGGTCAGCTTGTTCAGCAGGTCGCTGCTGTTGCGGAACTCCGGCGCCACCTCCAGCACCACCCGGTACTGGTTCATCTGGGTGAAGATGGTCGAGATCTGGCGCTGGCCGAAGGCGTCGTACAGGGTATCGTCGATGCTCTGCACCGGCACGCCGAAACGGCTGGCCTTTTCGCGGTCGATGGTGAGCTTGAGCGCATTGCCGTTGTCGGCCAGGTTGTTGTCGACATCGGCCAGCTCCGGCCGCCGGCGCATCGCCTGGGTCATCCGGTCGGCGTACTTCGCCAGCTCGGCCGAATTCACCTCGGACAAGGTGTACTGGTATTCGGTGGCGGCGACCCGGGTGTCCAGCGTCACGTCCTGCACCGGCTTCAGGTACAGCGCCACCCCCGGGATGTCGGCGACCTCGTGCTGCAGCCGCGGCAGCAGCTTGTCCAGCCCGTCGCGCTGGCTGCGATCCTTCAACACGATGCTGAGCTGGCCCTGGTTGAGCGTGGGGTTGATCGTGCCCGCGCCGATGAAGGCGGCTACCCCGGCCACCGCGGGATCGGCGCGCAGCGCTTCGGCGACCGCGCGGGTGCGCTGCTCCATCTGCGGGAACGCGATGTTGTCGTCGGCCTGCACCACGCCGGTGATCAGGCCGGTGTCCTGCTCCGGCAGCAGGCCCTTGGGAATGGCGATATACAGGAACACCGTCAACACCATCGCGCCGGCGGCGACCAGCACGGTCAGGCGCCGGTGATCGAGCACCCAGTCCAGCGTGCGGGCGTACAGATCCACCGTGCGCGACCACAGGTTGCTCTTGCCGGCCGCCAGCGTGCGCTCGTGCGCGGCGGCATCCGGCGGCAACTGATCCGGTTTCAGCAGGTAGGCGCACATCATCGGGGTCAGGGTCAGCGAGACCAGCATCGAGATGCTCACCGCGATCGTCAGCACCCAGGCGAATTCGTGGAACAGCCGGCCGGTGACGCCGGGCATCAGCAGCAGCGGCAGGAACACCGCCACCAGCGACACGGTCAGCGACACCACGGTGAAGCCGATTTCCTTCGCGCCGATCTCGGCCGCCTGCTTGCCGCCCTTGCCCTGCTCGATGTAGCGCACGATGTTCTCGATCATCACGATCGCATCGTCGACCACGAAACCGGTGGCCACGGTGAGCGCCATCAGCGACAGGTTGTCCAGCGACATGCCGGTGAACGACATCACCCCGAACGTGCCCAGCAGCGACAGCGGCACCGCCACCGACGGGATCACCGTCGCCCACAGCCGGCGCAGGAACACGAAGATCACGCCGACCACCAGGAACACGGTGAGGATCAAGGTGAACTCGACGTCGTGCACCGAAGCGCGGATCGTCACGGTGCGGTCGGCGAAGACGTCCAGGTGCACATCGGCCGGCAGCACGCTGCGCAGTTCCGGCAGCACGCGGCGGATCTGCTCCACCGTCTGCACGATGTTGGCGCCGGGCTGGCGGCGGATGTCCAGCAACACCGCCGGCTTGCCGTTGGCCCAGGCCGCGAGCTGGTCGTTCTCGACCCCATCGACCACCCTGGCCACGTCGGACAGCCGCACCGGCGAATTGTTCTTGTAGCTGATGATGGTGTTCTTGTACTCGGCCGCATCGGACAGCTGGTCGTTGGTGCCGATCGAGTAGCTCTGGGTCTTGCCGTTCAGCGTGCCCTTGGGCGCGTTGACGTTGGCCTGGGTCAGCGCGCTGCGCACGTCCTCCATGGTCAGGCCGAGGTTGGCCAGCTGCGCCGGGTTCACCTGCACGCGCACCGCCGGACGCACGTTGCCGGCGATCGACACCAGCCCCACGCCCTGCACCTGCGACAGCTTCTGCGCCAGGATCGAGTCGGCCAGGTCGTTGACGTCGCGCAGCGGCCGGCTATTCGACTGCAGCGCCAGGGTGAGGATCGGCGCATCGGCCGGGTTGACCCGGTTGTACACCGGCGGGTACGGCAGGTTGCCCGGCAGCGTGCCCCTGGCCTGGTTGATCGCCGCCTGCACGTCCTGCGCGGCGATGTCGATGTCGCGGTCCATCGCGAACTGCAGCACGATCGTGGACAGCCCGGCCGAGGAGTCCGAGCTCATCATGTTCAGCCCGGAGATCTGTCCGAGGTTGCGCTCCAGCGGCGTGGTGACCAGGGTCGCCATGGTGGTGGCGCTGGCGCCCGGATACTGGGTGGTCACCACCAGGCTGGGCGCCTCGATTTCCGGCAGCGCCGACACCGGCAGCTGGCGGAAGCCCAGGATGCCGAGCAGCAGCACCGCCACCATCAGCAGCGAGGTGGCGATCGGTCGGCGAATGAAGAGGGTCGAGAATCCCATGGCGATCCGTAACTTGGTGAAGCGGACTCAGCCGCAGTCATGACCGGGCGGCATTGCGCGCGCCGTGCACCGGCACTCAGTGCCCATGGCGACCGCCGCCACTCTTGCCGTCTTTCCTGGCCTTTTCCAGTTGCGCCGCAGTGGGTGCCGCAGGCACTTCGCCGGGCTTGAGCGGCTTGACCTTGCTGCCCGGCTTGAGCCGGAACTGGCCTTCGGTCACCACCCGGTCGCCCGCCTTGAGTCCGCTGCCGATCATCACGTGGCTGTCGCCCACTTCGCCGGCAACCACCACCGGCCGCATCCTGACCGTGTCGTCGGCCTGCGCCTGATAGACGTAATCGCCATCCGGTCCGCGCTGCACCGCCTGCGCCGGGATCACCAGGCCGCCATCGACGGTATTGACCAGCAACTGCACGTTGACGAATTGGCCCGGCCACAGCTCGTTGCCGGCATTGCTGAACTCGGATTTCAGACGGAAGGTGCCGGTGCTGGTGTCGATCTGGTTGTCGATCACCTTCAGCACGCCGCCGCTGGCGATCGGATGCGCATCGACGCGATCGAGCGCGGTGACCTGCAGCGGCGTGGCGCCCTGGGCGGCCCGGCGCACCAGGTCGAGGTTCTGCTCGGGCAGGGTGAACATCACGTTGATCGGGTGCAGCTGGGTCAGGGTGACGATCGTGCTGGCGGTGGTGACCACGTTGCCCGGATCCACCCCGCGGATGCCGGCCAGCCCGTCGATCGGCGATATCACCTTGGTGTAGGCCAGTTGCACCTGGCTGTCGCGGATACTGGCCGCGTCGGCCGCCACCGCTGCCCGGTACTGGTTGGTGGTGTTGCGAAGGGTGTCGATGTCCTGCTTGGAAATAAAACCCTTGGTCACCAGATCCTCGCTGCGCGCCAGATTGCTGCGCGCCGTGGCCAGCAGGGCCTCGTCCTGCTGCCGCTTCGCCAGCGCCTGATCGTAGTTGGCCTGGTACGTGCGCGGATCGATCTGCGCCAGCACCTGGCCCTTCTTCACCGGCTGGCCTTCGGTGAAGTTGATGCTCAGCAACTGACCGCCCACCTGCGGATTCACGGTGACCGTGTTGAGTGCCTGCACCGTGCCCAGCGCGGTCAGGTAGACCGGCACGTTCTGCCTGACCACCGGCACCACGGTAACCGGCACCGGCGCCGAATCCGCGCCATCCTTGCCGTTGGCACCCTTCGGGCCCGCCGACTTGTGCAGCAGGCGGAAACCGACGACTGCCAGCACCAGCACGGCAATCACGATCAACGCGACCTTCCAGAAACGCGACATGTGGAACTCCTGAACTGAACGACGCTGCCGGCCCGATCACAACAGCGCAGCATGCATGCCGGATGTGTCTTGAGCCTGACAGGCTTGCCCGGACGGGCTTCTGAACGAAAGCATAGGGGCATTGGAACGAACTTGGACAATGCCAGTTGACACGGGTCAGGCATGACCGATGGCAGGGTGTGCCGCCCGCCCGGACGACTACGGGTGTTGTCCGACCCGCAGGACGCGGCCTGACCCGGCCTAGGATAGGCCATGCAGACCTGAAACTTGGCACATGCTTCGTCTATAATCCGAGACTGGCTGCCTGCCCGACCTTGCGTCGGGCGTCGGCGGCCACAGGGGGCTCGTTACCGTCTACCCACGGTGCGGCAAACCACACCGGCATGACGACGCCAGACCGGTGCAGCAGCTAAGGTTTACATCAGGCATAGCGGACAACCACAGTGGTTTTCCGGCTTGTCCACTGACAGGAGTACGTGCGTGAGCGGTTCCATGACCAAATCCGACCGGGCAACAGTGCGCCAATTGTCCCTCATGATCGGCGGCCTCGCTGGGCTGACGGTGGTATTGATCAGTGTGGCCTTGGCGATCTACTGGCACGCGCCGAAAGAAACCGATCCGAACCAGTCGGCACAGGTCGCCGAACGGATTGCTCCGGCTGCCAGTGTGTACGCCGGCAACACCGGCCGCGCCGCGATGCAGGCGGCGGCCGAGGCGGCGGCCAAGGCGGCCGCTTCGCAGGTCGCCTATGGCGGCACCACCGACGGCAAGACCATCTACGGTCACCTGTGCACCAGCTGCCATACCGCCGGCGTCGCCGGCGCGCCCAAGCTGGGCAACAAGGCCATGTGGGCGCCGCGCATCGCGCAGGGAATCGACACCCTGATCAAGCACGCCACCGAGGGTTACCACGGCCCGGACGGCAATTTCATGCCACCCAAGGGCGGCAACCCGGCGCTGACCGACGCGCAGATCAAGGCCGCGGTCACCTGGATCGTCGGCCAATCCAAGTAACCCCGCTTCAATAAAGCAAAATCAACGCCGCCCCCCCCGGGCGGCGTTCTCGTTCGCCCCCTCTCCCCCCGGGAGAGGGTTGGGGTGAGGGAGCCCGCGCTCGCCGGGACTCCCCCAAAAGCAAAATCAACGCCGCCCCGGGCGGCGTTCTCGTTTGCCTCCTCTCCCCCCGGGAGAGGGTTGGGGTGAGGGAGCCCGCGCTCGCAGGACTCCCCCAAAAGCAAAATCAACGCCGCCCCCCCGGGCGGCGTTCTCGTTCGCCCCCTCTCCCCTGCGGGGAGAGGGTTGGGGTGAGGGCCGGCCTCCCTCCCCTGCTTGCAGGGGAGGGTTGGGGTGGGGGCGCTCTTGATCTCACGCGGCAACTTGACCTCCCCTCCTCAATCCTCCCCCAAGGGGGAGGAGGCGATGGGGTGCGCTGCGCGCACGGTTTTATTTCAGAAGGGAGGGCGGGGTGGGGGGCGCGGACAACGTACCTTGGCGGCGGTTATCATCGTCTGCATGAATCCCAGCGCACTCCCCTCCGCCCCCGCCAGCTTTCCCGGCCTGGCCGCCAGTTTCATGCTCGATGGCCCGGCCGGCAAGCTCGAAATCATCAGCGAGGTCGCCGACCCGGCCAACGCGCGCCGCGGCGTGGCCGTGATCTGCCATCCGCATCCGCTGCAGGGCGGCACCATGCACAACAAGGTGGTGACGATGATCGAGCGCTCGCTGCGCGAATCCGGGCTGGACACGATCCGCTTCAATTTTCGCGGCACCGGCAAGTCGGACGGCGCCTATGACGACGGCCGGGGCGAAGGCGACGACCTGGCCGCCGTCGCCACCTGGGTGCGCCGGGTGCGTCCGGGCGACGCGCTGTGGCTGGCCGGCTTTTCGTTCGGCAGCTACGTGAGCATCGCCAATGCGGTGCGGCTGCATGCCGATGCGCTGATCAGCATCGCGCCGCCGGTCGGGCGCTGGGCATTCGAGACCCTCGAGCTGCCTTCCAGCTGCCCATGGCTGATCGTGCAGGGCGAGGATGACGAAGTGGTCGAGCCGCAGGCGGTATTCGACTGGGTCGACACGCTGGAGCAGAAACCCGAACTGGTGCGCATGCCCGAGACCAGCCATTTCTTCCACCGTCGGCTGATGGATCTGCGCGGTGCGATCAAGCATGCGGTGCGCGACTGGCTGCCGCCGCCGCGCCGGCCATGAGTTGTCTATTGATTCGGCCCGCAAATAGTACGAAAGCCCGTTCGCCCCCGGATCGAGTCCGGGGCAGGCTCTGAGCGTAGCGAAGCGAAGTCGAAGGGTGCTGGCGACACTACCCTTTGTGGGCTCAATCAATAGGAGTCTGACAATAGGAGTCTGACGCGAATGGCACTTACTTAAGCGCCGTCATCCCCGCGAAAGCGGGGATCCAGTGCCTTCCGTGGCCTCCAAACGCTTGAAGGCGCTGGATTCCCGCTTTCGCGGGAATGACGAAAACATGATTTCGCGCTTAAGTAAGTGCCATTCGAGTCTGACACCTGCTCTCAGTCCGCTCCCAATCCAGGATCTGTTCCATCCATGAGTGAAACCCCGCTGCTCGCGCCCAGCGCGCGCTACCACGAAGGTATCGCCGCGCACCGCTGGGAATCCGATCCGGTGCAGTTGGTCATGCTGTCCGAGTTCGATCGGATGCACGCCGCGTTGTGCGCCAAACCCGATGTCCCCGGCAACGGCCTGTTCGGACGGCTGAAATCGCTGTTGGGCAACGAGCCGCCGGCCCCCGCGCCGGGGCTGTACCTGTGGGGCAGTGTCGGCCGCGGCAAGACGTTTCTGATGGATCTGTTCGCCGCCAGCCTGCCGCATGGCCTCGCACTGCGTCGCCACTTCCACCGTTTCATGGGCGACATCCACGCCAGCCTGCGCGCGCTGGGTCACCGTCAGGATCCGTTGCCCGACGTCGCCGCCGGCATCGCCGGCCGTTGCCGGGTGCTGTGCCTGGACGAATTCCAGGTCAACGACATCGGCGACGCGATGATCCTCGCCGGACTGTTCGACGCCTTGTTCGCGCACGGCGTGACCCTGGTCACCACCTCCAACACCGCACCGAGAAATCTGTACCGTGACGGCCTGCAGCGCGCCCGCTTCCTGCCCGCGATCGCGCAGATCGAACAGCACTGCCACGTGGTCGAGATGGCTTCCCCGCACGACTGGCGCCTGCGCGCGCTGACGCAGGCGCCGGTCTACCTGACCCCGCCCGGCGCCGAGGCGCACCGCGCGCTGGAACGCATCTTCGCCAGCCGGGCCGGTACCACGGTACAACACGGCGGCACGCTGCACATCAACGGGCGCCAGATCCCCGTGCACAAGCGCGCCGAAGGCATCGCCTGGTTCGAGTTCGCGGCACTGTGCGAGGGCCCGCGCGCGGTTGCCGACTATATCGCGCTGGCCAAGGCCGGCCCGGCCGTGATCATCTCCAACGTGCCGCAGTTCACCATCTACCACGACGATGCCGCCCGACGCTTCGTGCAATTGGTCGACGAGTTCTACGACCGCCACGTCAAGCTGGTGCTGTCCGCCGCTGCGCCGATCACCGAGTTGTACGACGGCGAGCGCCTGCGCGCCGAGTTCGGTCGCACCGAGTCCCGCCTGATCGAGATGCAGAGCGAGGACTACCTGTCGCTCGAGCATCGGGCAGGCTGAGCGTCGACACCCAGCCGCTGCGTGCAACAGGCAGCGGTCGCGCCCACGATCCTTCGGCGGGGTCCTGCACGATCGCCACGATCATGCCGGTCGCTTCCATCGCCATCCATCGCGCCTCGACTAGCCCGCCCGATGGATCCGATGACACGCATTCGAGCTGATCAACAACATCACGCCGTCATCACCAATGGCCAGTTGCAACACTCTTCGTGCTGCGGGGGGGTGCTACATTCGCCCGGCAACACCCAACCCAACCACTGAAGGGGAAGCACCATGTCCAAGAACCTGTCTTTCCGTACCGCCCTTACCGGACTGCTGATGTTCGGCCTGTCCCTGTCCGCGCTGGCAACCACCCTGCCGTCCATGGGACTCGGGCAAGCATGGCCCAATACCACCGACGTGAGCTCGAGTCCAAACTTCCATGCGTATGTCTTCATGCTGGGTGGCGTCGAATACGTGCAAGTCAACGACATCAACGGCAACGTGCTGGGTGCCATCGGCACCGCCAATGGGCAGTTCATCACCTTGCCGATCGGCCGGTTCTCGCAGTACGTCGCGACACCGCAGGAACCCGCCACCCTCACCTCGGTCGGCACGCCCATCAACAACCCGAGCACGGTTTATCAAGATGCATCCACCACGATCACGGCCACGCCGATGAGCAATGGCGCCGTGCAGTTGAGTGCCACAAGCACGGCCACCTGCGATCCGATCGAGTGCAACAGTCACACCGCCGCGCTGAATACCGCGACCACAGCCACCTGCGACCCGATCGAGTGCAACAGCCACACCGCATTGAGCACCGCAACCACAGCCGCCTGCGACCCGGTCGAGTGCAACAGTCACACCGCCGCGCTGAATACCGCAACCACAGCCACCTGCGATCCGATCGAGTGCAACAGCCACACCGCCGCGCTGAATACCGCGACCACAGCCACCTGCGACCCGATCGAGTGCAACAGCCACACCGCCGCGCTGAATACCGCGACCACAGCCACCTGCGACCCGATCGAGTGCAACAGCCACACCGCATTGAGCACCGCAACCACAGCCGCCTGTGACCCGGTCGAGTGCAACAGTCACGCCCCGCTGAGTACCGCGATCACAACCGCGACCACAACCACTTGCGATCCGATCGAGTGCAACAGTCACGTTCAATGACGGCGGAAATCAGGATGCCCGACGGCGCTCGATGCCGCCGGGCGTTTCCGGATCGAGCAGCAACACGCTGATCCGTCGCCCACCCGGCAGGGTGCGTTCGCGTGCCCTGCCTTCGAACGTGGCCGCCCGGTCCTCGATGGCGTGAAACCCCCGGCCGCTGCCCACCCGGGTCATGCGAGGCAGAAGCTCGTCCCATCGCACCCTCGCCAGACGGACGGGATCGGCCCGGAGGCTGATCCTCACCACCACCCACCACCGGCCGGCATGTTCTCCGCAGCGCAGGCGAACATCGATTTCAGTGACGCTTTTCCCGGCACAGGCATCGGCCACGGCCTCGCACACCACGCGATACACCGCCAGGTGCAGGGTGGCCGACAGGCGGCTCCATCGCCGATGCAGATCGCACCAGTAGCGGATACCCGCCTCGTCCAGCGTGCGCGCAACCGGACCTTCGCGCAGCGCCGCCAGCAGCCCTTTCTCCTGCCAGCTGAGCGGATAGAGCGTGTCTGCCAGTCGATAGAGCTGATCCTGCGCAGCCCCTGCCAAACTTTGACAGCTGCGATCGTCGAGCGCCGGATGCAGCGCCCGGCGCCGGTTCATCACCATCATGCAACCGGACTGAATCGTTTCGCGGATCTGCTCCAGCGCCTGGGAAGTCATGCGCAACTGCGTTTCCCCCGTCTGCACGTTGCGCTGGGCAAGGGCCAATGCCAGCCCCCTGCCAAGGTGTTCGGTCTGCGCGCGCCGAGCCAGCAGCGCAATGCGCCCCCCCATCAGCAGCATGGTGGAAATCACGAAGGCGATCACGACCTCGGCCTGCAGCGTGTCGTGGTCGTAGATATGCGGCATCAGCGCGATGACGGCCAGGCTGGCCGCCGTGCCGCCCACTGCGGCACCATGCCAGCCGTGGCGCAGGGCGAGCCAGACCACCGGCAGGAACATGGCGATCTGCGCGATCTGACGGGTCTGCGCGTCGGGCGCTGCATACAGACCAATCCACACGAGGAAACCGAGCGCCGGAACCAGGATGCAGGCGGCTTCCCGCAGCAGCCGGCTCTGCGCAAGCCTGCGCCCGAGGTCGCGCCATCCCCCATGGACGATCTCCTGCTGGACGAACAGCACCAGCGGCGTGATCGTCAGGGCACCCAGATAATTCCCTAACACCCATTTCGCGGCAAGCTCGCCGTAATGAATCTGCGGATAGCCGGGGGGTAACTTGGTGGTCAAAAGCGTCCCAAGGTTTTCAAGTGTCACAACACCCGCCACGAGCAGCGCACACAGCAGCAGCGCCCCCATATCGACCGTGTGCGGCTTGACAAATATGCGCCCACGTTCGCGAACCCAATACACGATGGGTGCGATGAACACGAGGGGTGGCACGATATTGGTCAGAGCCCATGCCAGGCCCAACTGGTCGGCACACGTGTAGCTCAAGTAAACCAGGAACACCGACTCGCCCAGCACCAGTGCCGGCCAATACCGGTAGCGCGAGAGCAACAGCACGCTCAAACGCAACCCGCACAGGATAAACCAGTGTGAAATGGACATCTGCCGGAACAGCGCCACCCCGAGGGCATAAACCACGGCCACGGCGATGTGGCGAAGCCAGATGTTCGCGCTGAGTCCCTTCCGCATCGTTCCACCCCTCATGTGGATTCCCCTGCTGCGATTTTGGCCGTCCCGAATCTTTTCACCATTCTGCGCGATCGGCTTGGCAACTGGCCTGGGCGATGAGCGCATCCTGCCCCTGTCGCTGAGTCTATCGAAAATCCGCACCATTGACGCTATCCGGCGGTTCCGGATGTTTCAAAGATACGCCTCCGGGGCAACCGGCTGCCTGTGCAGCATAACGGAGTTTTCAAAATGTGAACTGATGCCGGGATTCCATGAGCTCGTCCTCGCCTCAGTGCCTTGAACCGCTTTGACCGAGGCGGTGCGGGAGCCTTGCCAGAAGCTTTGTCGCAGCCTGCGATCCGGGTCAATGTTTGGAACGTGCCTGCGGTTGTTCGCGATAACCGGCCGGCCCTGCCGGAATGATCCGACGTGTTGCCCCCAAGCGCACCGAACCGGGCGCCGCCAAGCGGAATCGCACCCCGGCATCATGCCGCGCAAGGTGCCGACACACCATCACGCCGCGGTCGTGCGCAACTGAGCCCGCTGAAAGCGGCGATGGTGGATCAGCAATCCGCTGAAGTAGACGATGTAGTAGCCGACCAGCAGACCGATCACCAGCATGGTCAGCGGGCTGGAGGCGTAGCCCATCGGCTGGCCCGCGCTCGGCGCCACGGCGGCGGACGCCTGCTGCAACTGCGGCCACACGACCAGTAGACGCCATGCCAGCCGGCCCAGCAGGAGCACGCTCAGCACGGCGCCGAACCACGGGTTCGGCACATAGCAATCGCCGCGCAGGGGATCGACCTCGAAACGGGTCAGGCGCAGGCCGAGCAGGCCGATCGCGCCGCCGAGCAGCATGCCGCCAAGCAGGCCTTCGCCCAACTCGACCTTGTGCAGGCCACCGAGCGCGAGCAGGCTGCCGAGGATCGCAAACACCGCGATGCGGGCAATCATCCGCTTGCGCCGGATCGGCTGGCGGCCGAACTGACGGCTGACCCGCCGCCACACGATCCAGGCGAGCAGCGGCAACATGATCAGGTAGTTGGTCAGGTGGGCGGGCATGGGCAGCTTCACAAGGCAGGTTGCGGCCAGTTTAGGCTGGCGAACCGCGCTTGACGACTGACATTCGTCACCCTTCGGCCGCGCCGTCCATCCCGCTTCAGCCGGCGCCCGGTTGCTCGGCCAGACCCGCGGCGATTTTCCCTGGTGAGATCACCGGTGACCTGCCGGCCCCCGCGATCCCGTCTGCTATTTCGCCTTGCCCTGATTGGCCACCGCCGCGGTCTTCGCCGCGATCTGCGCCGCGTCGCCGAGGTAATAATGGCGCAGCGGCTTGAGTTGTTCGTCGAACTCGTAGACCAGCGGCACGCCATTGGGGATGTTCAGCTCGACGATCGCCTGGTCGGAGATGCCGTCGAGGTATTTCACCAGCGCGCGCAACGAGTTGCCGTGCGCCGCCACCAGCACGCGCCGGCCGGCGCGGATCGCCGGCGCCAGGACTTCGTGCCAGTACGGCAGCACGCGGGCCACGGTGTCCTTCAGGCATTCGGTGTCGGGGATTTCTTCCGGCCGCATGCCGGCGTAGCGCGGATCGTGCACCGACTCGTTCGCGGCACGATCCAGCGGCGGCGGCGGGATGTCGTAGCTGCGGCGCCAGATCTTGACCTGGTCCTCGCCGTACTTGGCCGCCGTCTCGGCCTTGTTGAGGCCGGTCAGCGCGCCGTAGTGACGCTCGTTGAGGCGCCAGTCGGTATGCACCGGCAGCCACATCAGGTCCATCGTGTCCTGCACGCCCCATAGCGTGCGCACGGCGCGCTTGAGCACCGAGGTATGCGCCACGTCGAAGCTGTAGCCTTCCGCCTGCAGCAGCTGGCCGGCTTCCACGGCCTCGGCCATGCCCTGTTCGGTGAGGTCGACATCGGCCCAGCCGCTGAAGCGGTTGTCCAGATTCCATTGCGATTGGCCATGACGGATCAGTACGAGCTTGTGCATGCAGGCAGTCATCTTGTTGATTGGGATGAACAATGGTGAAGAGTCCGGCCATGGATGGACGGTCTTGATCTTCGCTCTCCGCGAAAAGGACTTCGCGTTGAACAATGGTGAAGGGTCCGGCCATGGATGCACGGTCTTGATCTTCGCTCTTCGCGAAAAGGACTTCGCATTGAACAATGGTGAAGCCCGCCCCCGCCATCGTCAAATGCCGCCCCTGCCACAGGTCATGCTAAACCGGCCGCGCGGACGGCGCATCCTATGGTCCGGTTACCACTCACGGAGATTGCCATGCATCGCCTTTCGACGGTTCTCATCCTCGCTGCCCTCACGCTCGGCCTGCCGTTGCTGGCCACTGCGCATGATGGCGATATCGACAAGGTCAATGGCGCGGTGCGGGTCGAGGCCGGCCAGCACGTCGGCGACGTCAGCACGGTCAACGGCGCGGTGCACATCGCCGATGGCGCCGTCGTGCGCAAGGCCAGCACGGTCAATGGCGCGGTGGAGCTGGGCGCCAAGACGCAGGCCAGCGAGGTCGGCACGGTGAACGGCTCGATCCGCCTGGGCAGCGGCAGCCACGTCGGCGGCGTCGTGGATGCCGTCAACGGCAGCATCCATCTGGCCCCGGGCGCCGATGTCGGCGGCAAGCTGAGCAACGTCAATGGTGCGATCGTGCTGGACGACGCGCATGTGGCCGGCGGCATCGGCACGGTCAATGGCGACATCACGGTGGGCGCCAACTCGCGGGTCGAGGGCGGCATCCTGGTCGACAAGCCCAGCGGCTGGTTCAACTGGTTCAACCGCGCGCCGCTGGTGGTGATCGGCCCGCACGCGGTGGTGCAAGGCACGCTGGAGTTCCGCCGCGAGGTCGTGCTGAAGGTCAGCGACAGCGCGCAGATCGGCCCGGTCAAGGGCGCCACCGTGGTGAAGTTCAGCGGCGCGCAGCCGTAGCAACTCACCGTAGGAGCGCACCCTGTGCGCGAATGCTCTTTGCATCGACCAAAAACCAAGAGCATTCGCGCACAGGGTGCGCTCCTACCGGAATCCGTCCCTCACACCCAGTCGCGCGGCTTCAGGTAATCGGCCAGCCGGGCTTCGGCCGAGCCGGGTTCGGGGGTATATGCGTATTCGAAGCGCACCCGTGGCGGCAGGCTCATCAGGATCGATTCGGTGCGTCCGCCGGACTGCAGGCCGAACAGCGTGCCGCGGTCGTAGACCAGGTTGAACTCCACGTAGCGGCCACGTCGGTACAACTGGAACTCGCGTTCGCGCTCGCCGTACGCGGTGTCCTTGCGACGCTCGACGATCGGCAGGTAGGCGTCGAGAAAACCCTCGCCGACGGCACGCGTGAACGCGAAACAACGCTCGAAACCACCCTCGTTCAGATCGTCGTAGAACAGCCCGCCCACGCCGCGTGTTTCGTTGCGGTGGTCCAGGTAGAAATACTCGTCGCACCACTGCTTGTATTGCGGATAGACATCCGCGCCGAAGGGCGCGCACAGTTCGCTGGCGACCGTGTGCCAATGCCGCACGTCCTCGTCATACGGGTAGAACGGGGTCAGGTCGAAACCGCCGCCGAACCACCAGACCGGCTCCACGCCGGGCTTGCTGGCCTCGAAATAGCGCACGTTGGCATGCGTGGTGGGGATGTGCGGGTTGCGCGGATGCAGCACCAGCGACACCCCGGTGGCAATGAAACTGCCGCCAGCCAGTTCCGGTCGGTGCGCGGTCGCGCTGGGCGGCAACTGGTGGCCGCCGACCCGCGAAAAGTTGACCCCGGCCTGCTCGAACAGCGCCCCGTTGCGCAGCACACGGGTACGTCCGCCGCCACCGGCTTCACGCTGCCAGGCGTCCTCCTCGAAGCGCGCGGCACCGTCGATCTGCTCGATCGCGGCACAGATGCGGTCCTGCAGCCCGCGCAGGTAGGTTTCGGCAAGGTCGGCTTGCTGGCTCATCGTCTGACTCGTCGGTTCAATTTAGGAGCCTGTCGGGCTCAAGCATAGCAAGACCGGTCGCACGGCCGCTGCACAGCATCTTCATGCCATCACGATCACGATGAACCTCCGCCAGTCGACGCACCGGCCGCAGGCTAGGCAAGCTCCGGCGCGACCGTTAGGCTTTTGCGATGCCCGTAATGACTCCGCTGGCGATCACCGCGTACACCGCCACCACCGCCCTGGGCTGCGGCCGCGAGGCTCAGCTCGATGCGCTGCGCCATGCCCGCAGCGGCCTGCGTCCGAACGACTTCGGCAACCGAGCGCTGCCTTGCTGGATCGGCCGCGTCGACGGCGTGGAAGACAGTGCACTGGCCACCGGCCACGCGGCCTGGGACTGCCGCAACAACCGGCTGGCCTGGCTGGGCTTGCGGCAGGATGGTTTCCTCGACCGGGTGCGCATCGCGCGCGAACGCTACGGTGCCGATCGCATGGCGCTGATCCTGGGCACGTCCACCGCCAGCATCGGCGCCACCGAGGAAGCCTATCGCCGGCTCGATGCCGCCGGCGAATTTGCCCACGACCCGCGCCATCCGGAGGTTCATGCGCCCCATTCGCTGGCCGCATTCGTCGCCGCAGCGCTGTCATTGGAAGGACCGTGCATGACGATTTCCACCGCCTGCTCGTCCAGCGCCAAGGTGTTTGCCAGTGCCGAACGCATGCTCCGGCTCGGCCTGATCGATGCGGCGGTGGTCGGCGGCGTGGACACCTTGTGCGACAGCGTGCTGTTCGGCTTCAACGCACTGGAGCTGATCTCGACCGCGCCGTGCCGCCCGTTCGACGCGACGCGCAACGGCATCTCGATCGGCGAAGCGGCGGGTTTCGCGCTGCTGGAACGGCTCGCCGCCGCGCCGGAGGCGCCGCGTCTGCTCGGCTACGGCGAGGCCAGCGACGCGCACCACATGTCCACCCCACACCCGCAAGGACTCGGTGCCGAACTGGCGCTGCGCGATGCGCTGACGCGTGCCGGCCTCGCCGCGGAACAGGTCGACTACATCAACCTGCACGGCACCGCCAGCCTGAAGAACGACGAAGTGGAGGCGGCGCTGATCGAGCGCACCTTCCCCGCCGCCACGCGGGTCAGTTCCACCAAGGGCTACACCGGCCACACGCTGGGTGCGGCCGGCATCGTCGAGGCGACGATCGCGCTGCTGGCGATCGAGCACGGCTTCATCCCCGGCAACCTGGGCGGCAGCACGCCGGACCCGGTCTGCGGCCCGCAATTCGCGTGGCGCAACGAACTGCAGCGCGTCGATGTGGCGCTCAGCAATTCGTTCGGCTTCGGCGGCAACAATGCCTGCCTGGTGTTCGCCCGCGCCGGATTTTCCGCATGAGCGCACTGCGGGTTTGCGTCGAGGGCGTCGGCCTGTGGTCGCCCCGGCTGGGCAACTTCGCGGCGCTGCAGGCACTGCTTTGTGGCGCTACGCCACCACCGCCAGCGGCGCGGCCCGCCGCCGCCACGTTGCCGCCGAACGAACGCCGGCGCGCGCCGGAGAGTGTGCTGCTGGCCATCGAGGTCGCCGGCCAGGCGGTGGCGATGAGCGGCCGCGACGCCGCCACGCTGGCCTGCGTCTTCGCCTCCTCGCATGGCGATCAGGCAACCACCGACTACATGTGCCGCACGCTGGCACAGGCCCCCACCGAGCTGTCGCCGACCCGCTTCCACAACTCGGTGCACAACGCACCGGCCGGCTACTGGACGATCGCCACCGGCTGTCACGCGCCATCCACCGCGGTGGCGGCCCAGCACGCCAGCTTTGGCGCCGGCCTGCTCGAAGCGGTGACCCTGGCGCTCAGCGACCAGCGCCCGGTGCTGCTGGTCTGCAGCGATACCGCCGGCAGCGGACCGCTGCGCAAAGTCACCGGCTGCACCCAGTCGTTCGGCTGTGCCCTGCTGCTGTCGCCGACGCCGGGCGAGGCAACCCTGACCCAGTTGGCACTGACCCTGACCCCGTTGCACGCGGCCACTCCGCTGCCCGAGCCACTGGCCAGCTGGTCCGACACCAACGCTTCGGCCGCCGCCTTGCCGCTGCTGGCGCTGCTGGCCACTGGCCACGGCTGCTGCGAACTGGGCGCCGCCGCTACACTGGGACTTCATATCGCGCTGGAGAACATCGCTTGAGCATCGCCCCCGCACGCTGGTGTGTGCTGATCCCCTGCCTCAACGAGGAGGTCGCGATCCAGTCGATCGTCGAATCCGTGCTGGCGCTCGGTGCACCGGTGATCGTGGTCGACGACGGTTCGGACGATCGCACCCCGGACATCCTCGCTTCGTTGCCGATCACCGTGCTGCGCCATGCCGAGCGGCGCGGCAAGGGCGAGGCCCTGCGCCACGGCTTTCGCGAGGCGCTGCGGCAGGGTTACACGGCGGTGCTGACGATGGATGGCGACGGCCAGCACGCGGCCAGCGACATACCGCGCATCGTGGCGGCGGCGGCGCGGTATCCCGAACGCATGGTGATCGGTGCGCGGCTGCTCGACCGCGCGCAACAGCCGAAGGGCCGCCGGCGCGCCAATGCGGTGGCCGACTGGGGCATCTCCTGGGCTTGCGCGCAGCCGGTGGCCGATACCCAGAGCGGCCAGCGCTGGTATCCCCGCGCGGCGCTGGATCTGGTCGACCTGGCGGCCGAGAATTTCGTGTTCGAGGCCGCGATCCTGATCGCCGCGTGCCGCGAAAAGGACATCGGCGTGGTTTCGGTACCGATCGCCTCGCGCTATCACGGCGAGTTCCGGCACAGCTATTTCAACCCGGTGCGCGACGTCAGCCGCATCACCTTCTACACCATCGGCAGGATCCTTCATTACGGCAACGTCGTCGAAAGCTATCGGCGTTCCCGCCGCACCGCACTGGTGTTCGACGATACGGCGCCGGTCAATGCCTGACCGATCCGGTATCCTGGTTCGCGTCGAGTTTCAGAAACCGTTCGCCCCCGGATCGGGTCCGCTATTGAGCTGCGCCCACGCCAGCGGATTCAGGCCATCCCGCCGTTGACCCCGATCACCTGGCCGTTGATGTAGCCGGCCTCGTCCGAGCACAGAAACGCGACCAGCGCCGCCACTTCCTGCGGCCGGCCGGCGCGCTGGGCCGGCACCATCTCGCGCAGGCGTTCGGGCGGGAAACCGCCGCCGATCATGCTGCCCTCGATCACGCCGGGGGCCACCACGTTGGCGGTGATCCCGCGCGAGGCCATCTCCCGCGCCAGCGATTTGGTCGCCCCGTGCAGCGCGGCCTTGGCCGCGGCGTAGTTGGTCTGGCCCCGATTGCCGAGTTGCGCGGCGAGCGAACTGATCGCCACGATGCGCCCGAAGCGCGCACGTGCCATCGGCAGCAGCAGCGGCTGGGTGACGTGAAAGAAACCATGCAGCGAGACGTCGATCACCCGGTGCCATTGCGCGGCCGACATGCCGGCCATCGGCGCATCGTCGTGGATGCCGGCGTTGTTCACCACGGCATGGATCGGACCGGCGGCAAGCAGGCCTTCCAGCGCCGCCTGCGTGGCCTGCGCATCGGCGACATCGAACGCGATCGCCTGCGCCGTGCCGCCCGCCGCGCCGATCGCGGCAACCACCGCCGCGGCGCGCCCGATGCCGCTGTTGGCATGCACGATCACCTGCCAGCCGCCGGCCGCCAGCGCATGGCAGATCGCGCTGCCCAGATCGCCACTGCCGCCAGTGACCAGGACACGCCTTGGGGTTTGCGCTGCGGACATGAGGCGACTCGCTCCGGCTTCAGGGTTCAGGTTTCGGGATGGATCACTGCGGCACGCCCGCTGGCCAGCAGCACGCCATGATGCGCCACGCGGAACGCATACTGCGCGCTGCAGTCATCCGCGTGCAGGCATTCGGCCTGGACGTCCAGATGGCCAGCCAGCCGTTCGACATATTCGGCATTCAGGCGCACTTCGCGCAGGCTGACCAGCAGACCCGGCCGTTGCGCCGTCATGCCCGCGGCGCGGGCGCGCAACGCGCCATGCAGCGCCATCGCCTGCGCGCCGTACTCGGCCAGATGCACCGCATGCAGGCCGTGCGGGCCGCGCAGGGGGTTGTCCGCGCGGGCATGACCGGCGCTGATCGCATGGATCGAGCGCTCGTCCCACGCCAGCACCGCATCCAGCAGGCACATCGCGCCAGCGTGCGGGATCAGATGGGTCCAGTCAGTCTTGTCGAGCATCGTCGGGCTTCGCGTGCGGCGCCATCAGGATCGACAGGCAGAAGTGGAACGCCACGCCCAGGCTCACCGTGAGCCCGATCGCGCGCAAGACCGGGATGCTGGCCCACCCCAGCATGCCGAACACCAGCAGCGCGGACAACACGCACACGAGGGTGGCATGCAGGGTCCGCCGCTGTTCGGCCGGATCGCCGGTGTCGCGCTCGAAGAACAGCGCGTAGTGCAAACCCAGCCCGCCGGCGAGGATCAACGCCACCAGATGGAACAGCGATATCTCGATGCCGGCCATGCGCTCCACCGCCAGCACCAGGAACGTCGCCAGCGTCATCGGCGCCAGCACGTGCCAGGTGCGGCGCAGGCTGCGCAGGGCGAAGGTGATGGTCAGCACCAGCAGCACGGTGGCCGCCAGCAACGCCTCGAGGATCCGCGTGCGATAGGCCGCCACCAGCGATTCCGAGGCGGCCTTCAGATCGAGCAGACGCACCGTGCCGCCGCTGCCGGCGCCTAGGAGCCTGTCGGGCTTTGGTGGTCGAGGCGAGAATTCGGCTGTGCGAGGACAGATTTTCGACGCTTCGTCGGCCCATAGTGGTTCTATGGGTCGGCGAAGCGGCGGAAATATGGACCGCACAGACGGATTCGCAGCCCGGCCAACCAGAGTCCGACAGGCTCCTAAGGCCTGCAGCGCGGCCACGTCGTGCACGCCGCTGACCGTGGCCAGGCCCAGCCAATGCCCGTCGCGCCGCACCAGCATCGCGGCGAGACGCTGGCCCAGCGGGGTCCGCGCGTAACGCTGCGGGGTCAGCGGCGGCAAGCTGCGCGCCGTCTGCACGTCGTCGAGAAACGGCTGGAACAGACCGGGGCGGAACGGCAAGCCCTGCAGCGCCGTGTGCAACTCGCGCTGCAGCGTGGCTTGCTCCGGCAGCTTGCGTTGCCGCGCAAGCTGCCGCGCGGCACTGGGCAGGTAGCGCGACGGCAGTTCCAGCGCATCGACGGCGTGCCTGGCCAGCAGCGCATCCACCCTGGGCTGCAGCTGCTCGGACAGCGCCAGCACGCCCTGCGCGGTCGAGGCCTGCAGGATCAGCAGATAGCGCACATCGGGCGCACCCAGCGCCTCGCGCAGCCGCGCATCGCGCTGCAGCAGCGGTGCCGGCAACGGGGTCAGCGCCGCCAGGTCGTTCTGCCAGAACGGGCCCGGCGCCAGGATCAGCATCACCGTGATCGCCAGTGCCACCAGCACGGGAAACCAGCGCGGCCGAGGCAGACGATCGACCAGGTCGCGCGCCAGCGCCAGCCAGCGCATGTCGGCCACGTCGCGCACCCGCGTCGGCAGCAGGCGCGGCAGCAGGTAACGCGTGCTGAAACCGGCCGCCAGCAGGCCGACGATGGTGAACACCGCCAACTGTTTCAAGCCATTCACGCCGGACGCGTAGAAGGCCAGATAGGCGATGCAGGCCGAAGCGATCGCGGTGAGCAGCGAGGGCCACAGCGCGCGCACGCTGTGCAGCGCATCCTCGCCGGCGCGGCGATGGCTGAGCACGCGGATCGGGTATTCCTGCACCACGCCGAGCAGGGTGAAGCCGAACGCCAGGGTGATCCCGTGCACCTGGGGAAACACCAGCGTCAACGCCGCGATACCGGCCAGCGCGGCGCTGGCGATCGGCAACGCCGACAGCAGCAGCGAGCTCAGGCTGCGATACGCCAGCAGCAGCAGGGCAATGAAGCCCACGCTGGAAATGCGCCCGATCCAGTCGGCCTGATGCCGCGTCTGCGCCGCCGCCACCACACTGAAATAGCCCGGCCCGCTGAACTGCAACTGCGCGAACGCACTGCCCGGCAACGCATGGAACGCCCGCTGGACACCGCCGATCGCCTGGCGCTGCGCATCCGGGTCGAAGCCCGACGCCACCGTCTGCACCAGCAACAATGCCTCGTGCTGCTTCGAAAACCACACGCCATCGCGCAGCTCGGGCGGTGTCGGCGGCGCCCAGCGCTCGGCCAGCTTCAGCACCTCCAGCGTGGGGTCGCGCGGCAGCAGGCCTTTCAGCAGGCTGGCGGCGGGCGAGGACAGGTCATCCAGCCGCTGCTGCAGCTGATCGGCCAGGTACGCCTCGTCCAGCGGCTGCGTATCCAGCGTCGGCGACAACAGGTAGCGGTAGGGCAACAGCGAGCTGTCGAGCGCGGCAAGATCGAAGCTGCCGTCGAGGACCTGGCTGTAACGCCGGTCGTGCTTGAGCGCCGCGACGAGCCCCCGGCTCAGGCGGGCCAGCATGGCATCGCGCTGGTCGGCCGGCAGCGGCGCGCACGGCGTGACCGGAGACAAGCCCTGCGCGGCGTGGTCTTCGTGAGGAGTGCAACGTGCGGCAATCGTCAGCAGCAACAGGCGCGAGCCCGGACCGTCGCCGACCTGCTCCATCAGCAGACGCTGATCGGGGGTGGTCGGCGCCGGCATGAAGCTGCGCAGATCGGTGCTGACCTTCAGCCGCTGCACGACCAGCAGCCCCAGCCCGGCCAGCACCAGCAGCCAGCCGGCCAACAGCAGCAGGCGCCCGCGACGGGACATCGCTCAGGAACCGCCCCGGCACAGCGCCAGCAGCGCCTCGCGGGTCGGTTGGGCCGGCATCCTTGCCGCCAGCGGACCCAGCAGATCGACCGCCAGATCGCCGTCGGCTTCCTGCATGCGCATGCAGCGCGATTGTTTGCCGCGACCGTCGATCTCGATGCTGGCCACGCTCCCGGCCACGTTGGCATCGCGCGGAATCAGCAGCAGAGTCCACTGCGCGGCATCACCGTGGCGCTGGATCTCGAATGCCTGATCCAGCCTGGAGGCGTCGCCGCTCAGCAGCGCCACGAAGCTGTCCAGCAGCACCTGCAGCTGCGGCGCGCGCTTGAGCGAAAAACGGCGCGCGTGCCGGCCGGCACGCTGCACGGTCACCTCACCGTCGGCGATGGTGGCGGTTTCGGCGTGCGGCTGCGCCACGCGTCGCTGCAGCCGGTTGCCGCCAAGCCATGCCAGTTCGCCGGAGACCACCAGCGGCCGGTCCAGCAGGTGCATGAAACGCGCCTCGGCGAACGCCGTGCGGGCCGGTGCCGGCTGGCCGAGCGAGGCAATCAGTACCTGCGTCGCCGACCTCGCCGAGGCCGGCGTGATGTCAGGCCCCGACGCGACTGCCGACAGCGGGGCCATCAGACTCAGCAGCACGGCCAGTGTCTTGCCAGAAGTCATAGAAATTGAACCAGTTGTAGGGAGCGATCCGGACATAGTGTTCCAATCGTTGCGCGTAGCGGGCGATCAGCTCATCGAGCACCGGACCACGCCGCTGTCGCGGAATCTCGATCCGGTCGCTCATCGGCTCGAACACCAGCCGGTAGCGGTTGCCGCCCAGGTACAGGCCAAAGCTCAGCACGACCGGCACCTGCAGCGCATGCGCCAGCAGCCACGGACTGATCGGGAACGGTGCCGGCGAACCCAGAAAATCGGTATGCCGCAGCACTTCGTGCCCGCGCCCGCGATCGGCCAGCATGGCCACCACCGCGCCGCGCTGGCACGCCTCGGACATGGCCAGCGCGATCGAGGTACCGTCCTGCGCCGCGTCGATCACGCAGGCGCCCAGATCGGGCGCCAGTGCTTCCAGCAACTGGGTCAGGGCCGGGGTTTTCTGCTTGTCCAGCACGACACGCAACTGCAGGTCCGGACGCCGCGCGCCGATCACCCGCAACGCCTCGAAACTGCCTTGATGCGAGCCGAGCAGCAGCACGCCACGCCCCAGCGCGATGCGCTGATCGAGCAGCTCGATGCCCTGCGTCTCGATCCGGAACGGCTTTTCGCCGTGCGCCAGCAGAAAGACCCGATCCATGATCGTGGCGGCAAAACAGTGGAGGTGCCTGAGCACCTGCCATGGCGTGACCGGTTGCTTGAGCACCCGCTGCAGGTATTGCCTCGACGCCCGCCGCTCCGGCCCGCGCCGCAAATAGAAATACAGCGTGATCGGATACAGGCAGCAGCGGCCCACGCGACGTCCGCCACGCAGCGCGATCGTGCGGATCAGCCACAGCGCAAAATGGCCGCCGCCCTCGGGCCGGCTTTGCCAATGCTCGTTCGCGCTCATGCCGTGCCCTCGACCAGGCCGCGGGCCAACACACGGCCATCATGGCGAATCTCGAAACGGAACCGCACCGTCGGGCTGTCCGTTCCCGCTTCGGTCAACCGCACGATGGCGGCCTGGGCCGGCAGCAGCGGCGCCGAGAACTTCGCCTCCAGCACGCGCGCCAGCCGCAGTCCGCGCCACGCACGCAAGGCCTGCGCCACCTGTTCCAGCAGGATCACCCCGGGTACCAGCGGATGGCCCGGAAAATGACCCGCCAGCGCCGGGTGTCCGGCGTCCACGCACAACGCCTGCTCGAATCCGGCGCCGTTCATGACGTTGCGGCCCCGTTGCCGCGCACCAGCTGCGGCCAGTGCAGGGCCAGCTGCAGCAGCATGCGATGCAGGGAAGGATGACTCAGATGGCGCAGCCGCCAGCGACGATAACCGTACTCCAGCACGAACGCGGCCCCGAGCAGCGCATAACTGCCCACATGCTGCCATGCCGCGACCCAGCGGTCGGCCAGCGGCAGCGGCAAGGCAAAGCCAAAGCGCACCAGCAGACCACGTTGTCCAGCCCACAGCAGCAGCACGGCCAGCAGCAACGCCTGCGCACCGAGCAACAGCGTCCAGCCCCAGGTGATCTGCCGGGCATAGCGCGCCACCCCGGGCTGTGCCAGCCGCCGGGCGCCTTCGAGGACGACGATGAATCGTGCCACCAGCGGCTCGGAGGTGGCCAGCGAGCGACCGAACCAGCCGGCCAGCAGCGCATTGATCAGCACCGGCAAGGCTTCCAGCAGCAGCCCCGCCCAGCCCTGCCGCCACAGCAGCCACAGGGCTGCCAGCAGCCCCAGCCACGCCAGCCAGGGCGCAACCCGACGCGCCAGCAGTCGCGGCAACATCGCTGCCGTCACCAGCAGCAGCAAAGCCGCCAGCGCAAAAACCTGCCGGTGCGTCAACACGCCGGCCATCGCCAGCAACGGATAGGCCAGCAACAGCAGCAACGCCGAACGCCGCGCCTGATTTTCAACGGGTTGGACGGGAGACGTCATGTGGGGTTCCGCGCTGGCACTACAGACACCGCGAGCCTGACACCCGAGACGGAATATTGCGTGACGAAAGCCGGCCGCCAATCCACCGGATGTGGCAATCAGCTGACGCGATGCTGCTCGACATGGGCAGACAGGGTACGCAAACTGTTGAAAATTTGCCGGTTGTCCGGGTTGTCCGAACGCAACTGAAAACCATAGCGTCTGGAAACGGCGAGCGCGATTTCCAGTGCATCGATGGAATCCAGCCCCAGCTCGCCACCAAACAACGGCGCGTCGGGATCGATCTGCGCCGGGGCCACGGCCTCGAGGTTCAGGCATTCCACCATCAGCGTGGCCAATTCATGCTGCGCGGGCGTCTGCTCAGTCATGCTCGATTCCATCATCCTGTTTCATTGCACCCGGGGCAGCGGTCGCGAAGTGTAACATAGCGCCCTCGCCATTCCCGGTTGCACACAATGATCCATGGTTGTGAAACCCCCCAGCTCGACCCGCACCCGCGCCGCGCACCACGTGTCTCCTATCGGTTGGCCGCTGCGGCAGTCGCACTCGACGAACCGGGCACGCTGGCGGCGTTCGGTTTCGGTACCGGCGCACCGCGCAGCGATGACCCGCGCTGGCTCAGGGTCGAACTGGAATCGTTCGACGCCCCGGTCCCGCTGGAGTCGTGGCAGATCGAGGCTGACGTGAATTGCGGTCGCAACGGGGCACTGCACTGGTCGGCTGGTGGCGGCTGGCTGTTCGCCGCGATCGAACTGGACGAGCGCGAACACGACGGCCCCGATGGCGCAGCCCGGCATGCCTACGCCCAGCTGCGCGACTTCGTCGGTGGCCGCGCCGAGCAGCATGTGCTGCGCATCTGGAATTACATCGGCGGGATCAATTGCGGCAGCGGCGACAGCGAGCGCTACAAGCGTTTCTGCCACGGTCGCGCCGCCGGCATGGGTACGTTCTTTGCGCAGGGTTTTCCCGCCGCCACCGCGATCGGCCATCACGGCCCGCAACATCGCCTGCAGGTCTATCTGCTGGCCTGCGACAGGCCCGGTCTGCGGGTGGAAAATCCGCGCCAGGTCAGCGCCTGGCGTTACCCGCGTCAGTACGGCCGCACCCCGCCCAGCTTCGCCCGCGCCATGAACCTGCCGGCACAGGATGCGCTGGCGATCTCCGGCACCGCCGCCATCGTCGGTCACGCCTCGACCCACCAGGACGACCTGGATGCCCAACTGGACGAAACGCTGACCAATCTCGAGGCGCTGCTGGGCAGCGCCGGCATGGCCACCGGCTTCGACACCCACTCGCCGCTGAAAGTCTACGTGCGCCACACCGGCGATGCACCGCAGGTGCGCGAATTCATCCGTCACCGCCTGCCCGGCGTGCCAGTGCTGCTGCTGCACGGCGACATCTGCCGCCGCGAACTGCTGGTGGAGATCGATGGCTGGCGCTACGCCTGAGGCGAGAAGTGAGTGGAGAGGAGTGAGAAGCGCGAGAGAGCCACGGCAGCGCGCGCTTCGGCTTTTCTCTCACTTCTCACTCCTCTCCACTCACTTTTGCTTCAACGGCCGCTTCCACCCCTCGAACGTGTGCTGCTTGCCACGCGCCACCGTGAGCGTGCCCTCCGGCGCATCGTGCGTGATCACCGAACCGGCGCCGATGGTGGCCTGCGCACCAACCGTCACCGGCGCCACCAGGGCGCTGTTGGAACCGATGAAGGCGCCATCGCCGATGCGCGTGACGAACTTGTTGACGCCGTCGTAATTGCAGGTGATGGTGCCGGCGCCGATGTTGACGTCGCGGCCGATCTCGCTGTCGCCGAGGTAGCTCAGGTGGTTCGCCTTGCTGCCCGTGCCCAGGCGGCTCTTCTTGATTTCCACGAAGTTGCCGACGTGCACGCCGGCATCGAGTTCGGTACCCGGACGCAGCCGCGCGAACGGGCCGATCGTGCACGGCCCATGGGTGATCACGCCGTCCAGATCGCAATGCGCCTGCACCACGGTACCGGCGGCGAGCTGGACGTCTTTCAAGCGGGTGAACGCGCCGATACGCACGTCGTCGCCCAGCACCACACGACCTTCCAGGATCACGTCGATGTCCAGTTCGACATCGCGTCCGGCTTCGACCATGCCGCGTACATCGATGCGCGCCGGGTCGGCCAGCCGCACGCCGTCCATCGCCAGGGCGCGGGCGGCGCGCAAGCGGTACTGCGCTTCCAGCTCGGCCAGCTGCCAGGGGTTGTTGGCGCCGGCTGCTTCGGTCGGATCGGCGCAGTCGACGCTGTGCGCGGCGCGGTTCTCCTGCGCCGCCATGGCGAAGATGTCGGTGAGGTAGTACTCGCCCTGGGCGTTGTTGCGATCGAGCCGGCCGATCCAGCCACGCAGCGCCTGCGCCTCGGCAGCGAGGATGCCGGTATTGACCAGGCTGATCGCGCGCTGGCTGTCGTCGGCGTCTTTTTCCTCGACCACGGCGCGGATCTGGCCATGCTCGTCGCACAGCACGCGACCATAGCCGTGGGGATCGTCGAGCCGGGTGGTCAGCAGGCACAGCACGGCATCGGTGTGCACCAGCTGCCGCAAGGTCTCGCACCGGGTCAGCGGCACATCGCCATACAGCACCAGCACCCGCACGCCATCAGGAATGCCCTTCAGCGCCTGCTCCACCGCATGGCCGGTCCCCAACTGCTCGGCCTGCCGCACCCAGCGCAAGTCGGCCTGCCCGGCAAATGCCGCCTGCACCTGTTCGCCGCAGTGGCCGTGGACGATGTGGATCGTCGCCGGCTGCAGCGCGCGTGCGGTGGCCAGCACGTGGCCCAGCAGCGGTCGCCCGGCCAGCGGCATCAGCACCTTGGCCCGCCTGGACTTCATCCGCTTGCCTTCGCCGGCAGCGAGCACGATGACATGCAGGGCAGGAGCTTCCATATCGTCACCACGGCATTGGGCAAGGTTCGTCGTGCAGGATATCAGCCCGCCCGCCGGGCGGGGCATGCGGCTTCGCGCCGGCGTCGACCCTGTCCAAGGCGGCGAGGCGCATTCGATATGCTGGCGCGCAACAAAGGCATCGCGCACAGGGTGCGCTACCAGACATCGCGCGGCCCATCGTTGGCGGGCGACGGCCCGGCAGGAGCGCACCGTGCGCGAAAGCTCTCCATCGACGCCCGGGCAAAGAGCATCGCGCGCAAGCGCGCTCCTACGGACCCGGCCTGCCTGCCGCAGGAGCCCACCCTGTGGGCGAATGCTCTCCGCCAACACCCAGCAAAACGCCGGCGCGTGGCCGGCGTTTCGTCAAGCTCTTTACTGGAGCCTCAGTGCTTGAGGTTCTTGCGCATCCGTTCCAGCGCCTGCAGCTGGGCCATCGCCTGGGCCAGCTTGGCCTGGGCTTCGGCGATTTCCATCGCCTCGGTGCGGTTGGCCAGTGCGTCCTCGGCTTCCTTCTTGGCGCGCAGCGCGGCCGTCTCGTCCAGGTCGGCGGCGCGCGCGGCGGTGTCGGCCAGCACGGTAACCACCTGTGGCTGTACTTCCAGGATGCCGCCGGAGACGTAGAACTGCTGCCGCTCGCCGCTGGCCAGCAGCACGTCGACATGACCGGGCTTGAGGCGGGTGATCAACGGAGCGTGGCGGGGCGTGATGCCCAGCTCGCCCATCTCGCCGGTGGCAACGACCATCGTCGCGTCACCGGAAAAAATCTCGGCTTCGGCACTGACGATATCGACGCGAATGGTGTGTTCCATGACGATTCCAATGATGCCGAAGCGAATGCCTCGGGCGTGTTGTTGCCGGCGGATTAATTCTGCATATCGGGGACCGGGGACCGGAAAGCGAGAGCTTGCGACCCCGCTCCTCCCTGGTCCCTGGTCCCTGGTCCCTGGTCCCTGGTCCCTGGTCCCTGGTCCCGAATCCCGCTAATCAGGCTGCCTTCCTGGCGCCCATCTCTTCGGCTTTCTTGATCGCCTCGTCGATGCCACCGACCATGTAGAACGCCTGCTCCGGCAGGTAGTCGGCGTCGCCGTCCACGATCATCTTGAAACCGCGGATGGTTTCCTTCAGCGACACGTACTTGCCCGGCGAGCCGGTGAACACTTCGGCCACGTGGAACGGCTGCGAGAAGAAGCGCTCGATCTTGCGCGCGCGCGACACGGCCAGCTTGTCCTCTTCGGACAGCTCGTCCATGCCGAGGATCGCGATGATGTCCTTCAGCTCCTTGTAGCGTTGCAGCGTGCCCTGCACGCGGCGGGCGACGTCGTAGTGCTCCTCGCCGATCACGTTCGGATCGAGCTGGCGGCTGGTGGAGTCCAGCGGATCGACCGCCGGGTAGATGCCCAGGCTGGCGATGTTGCGGCTCAGCACCACGGTCGCGTCCAGATGCGCGAAGGTGGTCGCCGGCGACGGATCGGTCAGGTCGTCCGCGGGCACGTAGACGGCCTGGATCGAGGTGATCGAGCCGGTCTTGGTCGAGGTGATGCGCTCCTGCAACACGCCCATTTCCTCGGCCAGGGTCGGCTGGTAGCCCACCGCGGACGGCATGCGGCCCAGCAGCGCGGATACCTCGGTGCCGGCCAGCGTGTAGCGGTAGATGTTGTCGACGAAGAACAGCACGTCGCGGCCCTTGCCGTGTTCGTCCTTCTCGTCGCGGAAGTACTCGGCCATGGTCAGCCCGGTCAGCGCCACGCGCAGGCGGTTGCCCGGCGGCTCGTTCATCTGGCCGTACACCATCGCGACCTTGTCGAGCACGTTGGAGTCTTTCATCTCGTGGTAGAAATCGTTGCCCTCGCGGGTACGCTCGCCCACGCCGGCGAACACCGACAGGCCTTCGTGCGCCTTGGCGATGTTGTTGATCAGCTCCATCATGTTGACCGTCTTGCCCACGCCGGCGCCGCCGAACAGGCCGACCTTGCCGCCCTTGGCGAACGGGCACATCAGGTCGATCACCTTGATGCCGGTTTCCAGCAGGTCGTTCGCGGCAGCCTGCTCGGCATAGCTCGGCGCCTCGCGATGGATCACCCACTGCTCCTGCTCGCCGATCGGGCCGGCTTCGTCGATCGGCCGACCCAGCACGTCCATGATCCGGCCCAGCGTCTGCTTGCCGACCGGCACCTTGATGCCTTCGCCGGTGTTGCGTGCCTCGAGGCCGCGCTTCAGGCCTTCGGTGGAACCGAGCGCGATTGTGCGCACGATACCGTCGCCGAGCTGCTGCTGCACCTCCAGCGTGATCTCGGTACCGTCGATTTTCAGTGCGTCGTACACCTGCGGCACCTGCTCGCGCGGAAACTCCACGTCGACGACCGCGCCGATGATCTGAACAACTTTGCCCTGGCTCATGCTGATAACTCCGGGTAGATATTCTTAGGTTCTTTCTTTAAAAGCGCCACCGAAGCGTCGCTCTTATGAAGAGTGCGGCCATGGATGGTCGCCTTTTGATCTTTCTCGCGATCATGGATGATCGCATTCATACCGCCGCCGCGCCGCCCACGATTTCCGAGATTTCCTGGGTGATCGCGGCCTGACGGGCCTTGTTGTAGATCAGCGTCAATTCGTCGATGACCTTGTTCGCATTGTCCGACGCACTCTTCATCGCGACCATCCGCGCCGCGTGCTCGCTGGCCAGATTCTCCAGCGCCGCCTGGTACACCACCGACTCGATGTAACGGCCCAGCACGTGCTCCAGCACGGTCTGCGCATCCGGCTCGTAGATGTAGTCCCAGTCGTGGCTCTGTTCCAGCTTGATGCCGGCATACGCCGACTCGCCGGCCGCCTGGTGCGCTTCCATTTCCGCCGCCACCAGCGGCAGCGGCAGCAGCGCGTCGAGCGTCGGCTTCTGCGTCATGGTGTTGACGAAGTCGTTGTAGGCAAGAAAGACCCGATCCAGTCCATTGGACTTGTAGCTGTCCAGCATCACCTTGATCACGCCGACCAGCTGCTCCAGCTTCGGCCGCTCGCCAAGATGGCCGACGCTGCCGACCAGGTTGATGCCCTTGAGCCGACGAAAGAACTGGATCGCCTTCTGCCCGATCGCCACCACGTCGACCTGCACGCCCTGCTTCTGCCACTGGGCGATGGCCGGCAGCAGGCGGCGGAACAGGTTGGAATTGAGCCCCCCGCACAGGCCGCGGTCGGTCGACACCACGATGTAGCCGACCCGCGCCACGTTGTCGCGCTGGATCAGGAACGGATGGCTGAAGTCGGTGCTGGCCTGGGCGACGTGCGCGATCACCTTGCGCATCGAGCGCGCATACGGACGCGAGGCCTTCATCAGGTCCTGCGCCTTGCGGATCTTCGAGGCCGAGACCATTTCGAGCGCGCGCGTGACCTTGCGCATGTTCTGCGTGCTCTTGATCTTGGTTTTGATTTCGCGTCCGCTTGCCATGTTTTACTCGGGACCAGGGACCGGGGACCGGGGACCGGTTGCACACCGGCTCCGAACCCAGATCGTTGTCAATCGGGACTGAAGGCTCCGCAGGATCGAGGCCAGCTTCGCTGGTCCCCGGTCCCCAGTCCCCGGTCCCGGCTCTGTTACCAGCTGCCAGTCTTCTTGTACTCGTCCATCGCACTCTTGAAGGTGGCCTCGATGTCGTTGTTCCAGTCACCGGTGGCGACGATCCTGGCCATCAGCTCGGCGTGGTTCTGGTACATGAACGCGTGCAGGCCTTTCTCGAACGGCAGCACCTTGTTCACTGCCAGATCGTCCAGATAGCCCTTCTCGGCGGCGTACACCGACAGCGCCAGCTCGGCGATCGACAGCGGCGCGTACTGCGCCTGCTTCATCAGTTCGGTGACGCGCTGACCGCGGTCGAGCTGGGCGCGGGTGGCCGGATCCAGATCCGAGGCGAACTGCGCGAACGCCGCCAGCTCGCGGAACTGCGCCAGCGCCAGCTTGACGCCGCCGGACAGCTTCTTGACGATCTTGGTCTGCGCGGCACCGCCGACGCGGGACACCGAGATACCGGCGTTCACCGCCGGACGGATGCCGGCGTTGAACAGGTCGGTTTCCAGGAAGATCTGGCCGTCGGTGATCGAGATCACGTTGGTCGGCACGAACGCCGACACGTCGCCGGCCTGGGTCTCGATGATCGGCAACGCAGTCAGCGAACCGGTCTGGCCTTTCACTTCGCCGTTGGTGAACTTCTCGACGTACTCCTCGGACACGCGCGATGCGCGCTCGAGCAGACGCGAATGGAGATAGAACACGTCGCCCGGATACGCCTCGCGACCCGGCGGGCGCTTCAGCAGCAGCGAGATCTGGCGGTACGCCACGGCCTGCTTGGACAGGTCGTCATAGATGATCAGCGCGTCCTGGCCGCGATCGCGGAAGTACTCGCCCATCGCGCAGCCGCTGTACGGCGCGATGTACTGCAGCGCGGCCGACTCGGAGGCCGAAGCGACCACCACGATGGTGTTGGCCAGCGCGCCGTTCTCTTCGAGCTTGCGCACCACGTTGGCGATCGACGAGCGCTTCTGGCCGATCGCCACGTAGATGCACTTGATGCCGGAATTCTTCTGGTTGATGATCGCGTCGATCGCCAGCGCGGTCTTGCCGGTCTGGCGGTCGCCGATGATCAGCTCGCGCTGGCCGCGGCCGATCGGGATCATCGAGTCGACCGACTTGTAGCCGGTCTGCACCGGCTGGTCCACCGACTTGCGCCAGATCACGCCCGGCGCGACCTTCTCGATCGGTGAGCTGAGCTTTGCGGTGATCGGCCCCTTGTCGTCGATCGGGTTGCCGAGCGCGTCGACCACGCGGCCGAGCAGTTCCGGGCCGACCGGCACTTCGAGGATGCGGCCGGTAGTCTTGGCCGTATCGCCTTCGCGCAGATGCTGGTATTCGCCCAGCACCACCGCACCGACCGAATCGCGCTCGAGATTCAAGGCCAGCGCAAACGAGTTGCCCGGCAGCTCGATCATCTCGCCCTGCATCGCATCGGCCAGGCCGTGGATGCGCACGATACCGTCGGACACGCTGATCAGCGTGCCTTCGTTGCGTGCCTGTGCACCAAGCTTGAACTGCTCGATGCGGCTCTTGATCAGCTCGCTGATCTCGGACGGATTCAAAGTGGTACTGGACATGGCAAGTTTTCCTGGGATTCGCGCCGCGTCAGCGGCACCCGATAGGTTTTGATTCTTTGGATCAGTGCGAAAGAGCGCTGGCCAGCTGCGCGAGACGTCCGCGCGCCGAACCGTCGATCACTTCGTTGCCGGTATCGATCACCACGCCGGCCAGCAGCGAAGCATCGACCCTGGTCTCCAGTTCGATCTCGCGCTTGAAGCGCCGTTTCAACGAGGCCTTCAGCTGCTCGGCTTGCGCTGCATCCAGCGCCAGCGCGCTGGTCACTTTCACCAGCAGCTGTGACTCGGACTCGCGCTTGAACGCTTCGTACAGCTCGGCCACCTCCGGCAGCAACGGCAGTCGACGCTGCTCGGCGAGCTCGGCGAGGAACTGCGCAAACGGCGCGTCCCCGGCCATGCCGGCCGGCAAATGCAGGGCCGCCAGTTGTGCCGGCAGCACGCGCGGGTCGTGGGCCAGATCGGCCACCCGCGCGTCGCCAGCCACCGCTGCGGCAAAGGCCAGCGCCTGCGACCAGGCACCCAGCGAGCCGGCCGCATGGGCCACCTCGAATGCGGCACGGGCATACGGGCGGGCGAGGGTGATTGCCTGGGCCATGGAAAGGTTCTCCTAGATCTCGGCCGCAAGCTGGTCGAGCAGGGTCTTGTGCGTGGAGGCATCGACCTCGCGCTGCACGATCCTGCTGGCGCCCTGCACGGCCAAGGCACCGACCTGCTCGCGCAACTGCTCGCGCGCACGCTGCGCCATGATGGCGATATCGGCCTGCGCGCTGGCCTTGAGCCGGTTGATTTCGACGATCGCCTCGCTACGGGCCTTGTCGATGATCTGATTGGCCTGCTGCTGCGCCTTGTCGATGATCTCCGTCGCCTGCTGGCGCGCCACCTTGATCTCGGCGGCCACCTTGACGTCGGCACTCTTCAACTCGGCATGCGCGCGCTCGGCGGCATTCAGGCCTTCGGCGATCTTGATCTGCCGATCTTCGATGGCCTTGTTGATGTGCGGCCAGATGAAGTGGACGCAAAACCAGATCAGGATGGCGAACGAAAGCATTTCGCCAATCAAGGTCGCGTTGAAATCCATCGCTGCGTTACCTGTAGATTCGGGATGAAACGGACACAGGCATCACGATGCCCGTGCCGAACAGACAGCTGCGCCGAAGCGCAGCCAGCGAACTCAACCTGCCACCAGCTTCGACAACAGCGGGTTCGCCACGGCGAAGTACATCGCCAGCGCCACGCCGATCAAGAACGCGGCGTCGATCAGGCCGGCCAGCAGGAACATGCGGCCCTGCAGCAGCGGCACCAGCTCCGGCTGACGCGCAGCGGCTTCGAGGAACTTCGAACCCATGACGCCGATACCGATACAGGCACCGAGGGCGCCGAGACCGATGATCAGACCCAGCGCGATGGCGGTGAAGGACTGCACTTGAGCAATGTGAGCGATGAGTTCCACGACGGTCTCCTGAGAAAATTGAAACTGGATAGTTGAATGGGTTGAAACAGGTGCTGCGAAACGGGAATCAGTGGTGATCGTGCGCCATCGAGATGTACACGATCGTCAGCACCATGAAGATGAAGGCCTGGATCGAGATGATCAGGATGTGGAACAGGCCCCACACCGTGTAGCCGATGATGCCCGCACCATACAGTGCCCAGCCGGCCACGCCGGCGCCGGCGCTGAACAGGCCCGCGATCAGCATGAACACCAGCTCGCCGGCATACATGTTGCCGAACAGTCGCATCGCCAGGCTCACCGGCTTGGACAGCAGCTCGACCACGTTGAGCAGGAAATTCGGAATCCACAACGCCGGATGCTTGCCGAACGGTGCGGTGAACAGCTCGTGCATGTAGCCGCTGAAGCCCTTCGCCTTGAAGCTGTAGAAGATGATCAGCACGAACACAGTCAGCGACATCGCGAACGTCATGTTGATGTCGGCGGTCGGCACGGCGCGGAAATGCCCTACGCCGAACTTCTCGGTGATCCACGGCAGCAAGTCGACCGGCAGCAGATCCATCGCATTCATCAGGAACACCCAGATGAACACGGTCAGCGCCAGCGGACCCAGCACGCGACGATCGCCGTGGAACACGTCCTTGACCTGCCCGTCGACGAACTCCAGCACGATCTCGACAAAGGCCTGACCCCGCCCGGGCACGCCCGCCGTGGCCTTGCGCGCCTTGAGCCAGAACCACAGACTGAACAGCGCCCCCAGCACCAGCGATACCGTGATCGAGTCGATATGCACCGCCCAGAAACCACCCTTGCTCGCGTGCGGCGTGAGGTGGGTCAGATGGTGCTGGATGTATTCGGTCAGGCCGCCCTGCTCGCTTGCCATGTCTCAACCCTTGAATCTGAACGCCAGCAGATAAACCGCGTAGGCAGCCAGCAACCCCGTGATGGCGGCCAGCGGCGGCAATTTGTAGTGGAACAGGATCACGACCAATCCCCCTACGATCACGATCCATTTCAGGAGCATGCCCGACAGCAACCGGCCCAACGCCATCCCCGCCCCATCCAGTCGGCTGAAAAACCGCACCGACAGCAGCGCGGTGCCCAGCGCCACCAGCGTCGCGCCCGCCGCCGCAGCCATCGCTTCCCGACGCCCCAACGCCAGAAAAACGAGACCCACCAGGATAGCCACCGCGATCTGCAGCAACATGGTACGCAAGGCGAGACGTCGACCAGAGGCAAGACTGTTGAGCACGTAACGTCTCCGCGCGGTTTACACCAGGCGGCACCGATACAGCTACCGGCCACGATCCAATCCGTAAAAGTATATCAGTGCGCTCGCTGCACGAACAAGCCGCGCTGGCTGCGACATCTTGTCCGTACCTGGCCGGATCCATGCGCACAGCCTTAGTCTGCAGCGACTTCCATGCCAGGCATGTTCTTGCGATCGCACATGAGCACATGAAATGAGGGCCGGACACTCAGGTCCGGCCCTCGGTATTCGCGGCCAAGGGGAGGGTGGCCGCGAAAATGCTCCGGCGGCTGGCCCGAATTACTTGGCAGCGGCCTTCTTGGCAGCGGCAACCGGCGCCGTCACGGCTTCGTTGGCAGCCTGCTGCTGCTCCTGCACCAGCGCACTCAGCGATTCGGCGGTCTTCTGGGTGATCGAAATGATCTCCTGCGAGACTGCCACGGTACGCTCGGCGTTGTCACGGTTCAGGGTGGCGCCTTTTTCCCACAAGCCACGCAGGCCGTTCACGTCGCGCGCTTCCATCGCCTCGGCGATGAACTCGGCGGAAACCTTGGCCTGCTGCTCGAGCGCCTTGAGCTGCAGTTCGGCGACCGATTCCAGACCCTTCAGGGCCATCGAATGCGCCTTGAAGGCATTGTCGGTCAGTTGCTTGGTGAAAGCGAAAATCTGGTTGTTGATCTGCTGTGTCATGGCGTTGCCCTCGTTGGGGATCGGTTAGTGACAGCGACTCTACCAACAAGTTTGTTGCAATGCAATATATTTTTTCGTTAAAGACAAGACCATTTTTCAAATATCGCGTTAAAACGGTTGTTTACGCCACTTCCATGACTATGGCGACGCATCATAAACATGATCTGTCTTGCGCGGCGCCGGGCGGATCAACTGCCGTTGCCAGCGTGGACAATCGTCCGGGACGACCTCAATCCGAACGCTTCCGGTCGCTTCGGCGGTAGATGGTGCTGCGACTCACGCCCAGCTGGCGGGCGGCTGCCGTGACATTGCCGCCGCAACTCGCGATCGCCTGGTCGATCGCCTGTTGCTTGAGCGAATGCAGGTTCCCCGGCGCAGCGGCGCAGGCGGTCGATGACAGCGGGACCCGATCGGTCCCCAGGTCGGGCGGCAGGTCGTTGATGGACAACGTCGCCCCCACCTCGCCCAGTGCCATCAGGCTGCGCAGCAGGCCGACCAGCTGGCGCAGGTTGCCGGGCCAGCGCAGCGCAGCCAGATGGTTGACGAGCTCGTGGCCCAGTTGCATGGGTATTTGCGCACCGCCCAGTGCGAGCCACAGCTGACGGATCACCTCGGCGGGGTCGGCATGTTCGCGAAACGCCGGCAGCCGCAGTTTGGCCTGGGCTATCCGATAGTAAAGATCGGCGCGAAATTCGCCGCGCGCCACCAGGTCGGCCAGTTCCCGATGGGTGGCAGCAATCACGCTGATATCGAGCGCGTGCGCGCGACTGCCGCCCAATGGCGTGACCTCGCGCTCCTGCAGCACCCGCAGCAGCCGACTCTGCATCGCCAGCGGCATGTCGCCCAGTTCGTCCAGAAACAGCGTTCCACCATTGGCTTCGCGCAGCAGGCCCGGCGCACCCTCGCGCCGGGCACCGGTAAACGCTCCCGGCATGTAGCCGAACAGTTCC
Source organism: Rhodanobacter sp. (assembly GCA_004322005.1). Taxonomy (GTDB): domain Bacteria; phylum Pseudomonadota; class Gammaproteobacteria; order Xanthomonadales; family Rhodanobacteraceae; genus Rhodanobacter. The sequence goes on from SCRF01000030.1 coordinate 44,453, forward strand.
GATTCGATCAGGCTCTCGGGCAAGGCGGCACAGTTCACCGCCACGAAAGGCGACGCGGCGCGGGAACTGCGCCTGTGCAGCTCCCGCGCCACGATTTCCTTGCCGGTTCCGGTCTCGCCCTGCAACAACAGCGGAATATCCGCATCGATCAGGCGCACGCTGCGATTGATCGCCACCTCCAGCTCGTCTGAAAAAAACGTGGCTGGCGAGTGCACCGGCTTGATCCGGGTGTGAACTGGCGGCTTCGTCGCGATGCTGATCCGTCGTGGCGCATCACGCCGGGCATGCACCATCTCGCCGCTCTGGCAGCGCATGCCGCCGATGCTCCCCGGTTGCGGTAGCGTCGAGGCGAACAGCTCATCGTAGCGGCACTTGCCCAGCCCACCCCAGTCGATGCCGAGCAGCCGCAGCGCATGCCGGTTTGCCGCCACCAGGCGGTGCCCCTCGAACACCAGCAAGCCCTCGCGGGCGGTGCCCAACAGCGCCGGGTCGGGCTGGATGCGCACGATGTCGGCGCCGGCGAAATTGTGTTCGAACATGCGGTGCTCGATCTGTTCGACCACCAGTTGCACCATGCCCAGCGCGTGCTGGTGATGCACGGACGCCTCGCCGGAAAGATCGAGCACGCCGGCCACCTGTCCGTGCGGATCGAAGATCGGCGAGGCTGAGCAGCTGAGCACGTGATGCGGTGCATAGTAGTGTTCACCGCCGCGTACTTCGACGGCACGACGCTCCACCAGCGCGGTGCCGATCGCATTGGTGCCGGTCGACGACTCGGACCACGGCACGCCCGGCTGCAGCGACACCCGCGCTGCCTTGTCGAGGAAATCGGCATTGCCCAGTGCGTCGAGGATGAAGCCATCCGGCGCGGTCAGCACCACGATGCTTCCAGCCTGGCTGGCACTGGCGTACAACATCTCCAGTTCGGGCCGGCACAGTCGGCGCAGCAACTCGTGGCGTTCCTGCAGTTCATCCATGGCATGACGTTCGATCGGCACCATTGCGGGCCGCGCGTCGGCCGCCAATCCCTGCTGCAGGCAGCGACGCCAGGATGCCAGGATGGTGTCGGAAACCAGCCCGCGCGGTTCCGCACCACTGTCGAAGAAGCGCCGACGCGCGGTAGTGACCGACTCGGTGAACGCGGAACGTTTCATGCGGTGTCTCCGATGTGTCGCAATCTGCGACACCCGTTGCAGTGAGTGTTTCACTACAAAACACAAGGCGCGCCAAAACGCAATCCTCGCGCCATCGGCATGCATGCTGCACTGCGGCGATCGAAAATATTTTGCTTACCGCTGCGGCATTGCGCCGCATGACACGGTGCAGCAACGACGAGAATGCGCGTACTGCTGGCACGGCTCCTGCTCTTCTTACTTCTGTCATCTCACCTCTCACCGATGCGGAGTACACGCTCATGACCAAGCTCGAACAACAACATCTCGCCGTGCAGGTTCCCTTCAAGCAGCGCTACGGCAACTTCATCGGCGGCAAATGGACGGCGCCGGCCAATGGCAAGTACTTCGACAACGTCACGCCGATCACCGGCCGTCCGTTCTGCGAGATCCCGCGCTCGGACAAGGACGACATCGAAGCGGCGCTGGATGCCGCGCACGCCGCCAAGGACGCGTGGGGCAAGACCTCGGTGGCCGAGCGCGCGCTGATCCTCAACCGGATCGCCGACCGCATGGAGCAGAACCTCGACCTGCTGGCCCACGCCGAGACCTGGGACAACGGCAAGCCGATCCGCGAAACCACCAACGCCGACGTGCCGCTGGCGATCGACCACTTCCGCTATTTCGCCGGCTGCATCCGCGCGCAGGAAGGCTCGATCGGCGAGATCGACCATGACACCGTGGCCTACCAGTTCCACGAGCCGCTGGGCGTGGTCGGGCAGATCATCCCGTGGAACTTCCCGCTGCTGATGGCCTGCTGGAAGCTGGCACCGGCGCTGGCCGCCGGCAACTGCGTGGTGCTCAAGCCGGCCGAGCAGACCCCGGTGAGCATCCTGGTATGGGCCGAACTGGTCGGCGACCTGCTGCCGCCGGGCGTGCTCAACATCGTCAACGGCTTCGGCCTGGAAGCGGGCAAGCCGCTGGCGTCGAGCCCCCGCATCGCCAAGATCGCCTTCACCGGCGAAACCACCACCGGCCGGCTGATCAGCCAGTACGCCAGCCAGAACCTGATCCCGGCGACGCTGGAGCTGGGCGGCAAATCGCCGAACATCTTCTTCGCCGACGTCGCCGATGCCGACGACGATTTCTTCGACAAGGCGATCGAGGGCTTCGTGCTGTTCGCCTTCAACCAGGGCGAGGTGTGCACCTGCCCGAGCCGTGCGCTGATCCAGGAGTCGATCTACGACAAGTTCATGGAACGTGCGCTCAAGCGCGTGGCCGCGATCGTCCAGGGCAACCCGCTCGATCCGAACACCATGCTCGGCGCGCAGGCCTCGGGCGAACAAATGGAGAAGATCCTGTCGTACTTCGACATCGGTCGGCAGGAAGGCGCCAAGGTGCTGATCGGCGGCGAGCGCAACACCCTGGGCGGCGAGCTGAAGGAAGGCTACTACGTGAAGCCGACGGTGCTGTTCGGCCACAACAAGATGCGCGTGTTCCAGGAAGAGATCTTCGGCCCGGTGGTCTCCGTGACGACCTTCAAGACCGATGAGGAGGCGCTGGCCATTGCCAACGACACGCTGTACGGGCTGGGCGCCGGCGTGTGGACGCGCGATGGCACCCGCGCCTACCGCTTCGGCCGCAGCATCCAGGCCGGCCGCGTGTGGACCAACTGCTACCACGCCTATCCGGCGCATGCGGCATTCGGCGGTTACAAGCAGTCGGGCATCGGCCGCGAGAACCACAAGATGATGCTCGACCACTACCAGCAGACCAAGAACCTGCTGGTCAGCTATTCGCCGAAGAAACTCGGTTTTTTCTGAGTCGATCGCTAGCGGATGGCCGTCTGGCCGTCCGCTGTCTATCCATCGTCACGGATGAAGAACGGGCACGGATGCCCACCATTGCATAGCGACTTGATCGGGGAAAACCCGCACGCGAATCGTCTGCGGCGATCGCGTGGGGCCGGCTTGGCCTTTGATTGGCTGACCGTAGCGCAACCACACGTACCAACAACAGCGGCGTGTCGACCAAAGCCAGGGCGTCGCAAATCATCAATCATCAAGGGGAGAGAGGCATGAACAAAGACACACAACGCAAGGGGACACGACAGCGTGCCGGCATCGTGCAGGCCGGCCTGTCGGCGGGGATCGTGCTGCTGGGTCTGGCCGCGTGTCCGTTGCCGGCCGGCGCCAC
>SCRF01000129.1 GCA_004322005.1 Rhodanobacter sp.
TGGTTAAAAGAGCGGTCAGTCAATGCTCTGTTGCCTAGGGGTAAGACTAGCACAATATGGCTAGAAAAGCAAATGCTTATCCACACCAAGGCTACAATAAATTACCCAGCTTGAGCACAGTACTAGGCGCAGTCGAGGAGCGCGGGGTGAGCCCGTATTTAAATACGGTGAATGCGCACCGGAGGCTACAACAAAGTACTGTGCCAAGAGTAAGGGCGGTAACGCTTCTGGCTTTGCCAGGAGGCGAGCCGCTCTCACGGCTGGAAATTTATTGGCGGCGGCGACGGGAAACTACCATATGGGCGGCAGTTCCGGCAGCGCTTACACCAGTAAACAAGCCGATGATGTCACCAGCGCCGGTATTGGGCAGCTGGGTGGGTGGAGTTTTGCTAGTTACGGCAGGCGTAACTGTCGGCGTGGTTATGGTGATGGACTTACTGCAGGCACTTGTGCCGGTCTGGCTGTTCGGCAAGTTGAAGCTCAACGTTGCCTGGATGGTGTAGTTGCCGTCCTGGGCGTAAGTGTGATCGACGGTTGTCTGATCGGTAAGCAGTGGAGTTGTTGCATCTCCAAAGTCGTAACGCACATTGTTCAGGCTGGCTCCGCCCGATACGGAATATTCGACATGGGCGGTAATCTTGCGGTTGCCGTTTAATGCTACGTCTAGCTGGGTGCACTGGAAAGCTGCAGACGGAGTTACGCAGGTACGGGTCACATTTGTGATTGCCTCGTTGTAGTACTCGCTCATCCCTTGAGGCCGGGCGATGCCGACGTTGTGGATAGCAGTGGTACCACAGGCCAGGTCGCTGGCTTGGGGCAGAACAGCGTCGAATATCAGAAACGCGTTGGCTCCCGGCTGATAGGTGCCGGCATTGACGCCTCCTGTTACTACGCTGGTAGTGTTCACATCTACACCGCTTGGGTAGGTAGAGTTAGCGATTTTGGCGCTGCCCGGCACAGCCTGCATATGAGGCGGCAGGACGTCACGCAAAGTCACGTTGCTCTCGGGTACGTTACCGGTGTTTTTATAGGAAATCAGGTACTGAACGGTGTCCCCCGGATTGGCTGTGTTAGTAGTACTCCACGTGGTAGTACCTTTGACACGGACCTGTTTGGTTATTTGGACACCCGGTACCATGACTCGGGCTAACACCGTTACTGTGGCGGCAAAATTGTAGCAGGGCTGCTCGTTTTCGAGAACAAGCCCGCCGCTACCGGTAACAACGGCATCAGATATTGGTGTGTTAACCAGGTTCGGGCTGGCATTGGTGCCGGTATTGTGGCGCCAAACAGCGGAACCAGGTATGTACTGCAGGTAAGCGTCAGAACGGTCAAGATGCACTGTCGCGCTGTCGTTGATGGTATTGGTGTTATCACCGTTAATGACCGTGCTTACTGTTTGGGTAGTACCTGCACTGGAAGGGATATTTATTTTTACTCGAAGGTTATTGGCCACTAATCCGCTGTCAGGTAACTCGCGGTTGTGGTAATAAACCTGGAACTTCACGACCTGGTCGTAGCTGGCGTTGATGCTGGACTGATAGGTTGTATCGCCAGCAGTAACATTGGCTGCGCCAATCGCGCCTTCTATCACCACATTGGCTGCCAGAAGGTTGGAAGCAGGAAGGATAGCTATCATCGCACCAAAGGCGGCAATAGCCAGCCATTTCTTGGGCACGCTGACGATCCGTTTGAAGATCTTACGCATATGAATCACCTCCTTGGTAAAACATAATTAGTTAATATTCCCACCCGGATTTGAACTGACCTTTCTCTTTTAGTTTTCGAAGCTAAATTTTTAAAGGGCGCTCCGTTAGGGCGGCCGCTTTCAAAATCGCATCATTATAATACGCATTCAAGGTTTGTGAGCTGACCGGGACCCCGCCGCAAGGGGGGTCCCGGTCGTACTCACGCTTTATTGATTCGTTTTAGCGATACCTTACGGCATCACCTTGGTCCTTTCTTCCCGGTCAGCTAGCCGCCGAACGGGTTGCTGATCGTCCCGGAATTGTCGGTCGTAGCCGTCGGCGCGGTGTTGTCCACCGGTGCCGTCGGCGTAGCCGACGTCTGGTCAGTCCCGGTAGTCGCAGGCGGCACGTTGGTGCCGGCTGGCTGGCCGGCGTTGCCGCTGTTCGTACCGGTGCTGGTCGGATCGGTGGTCGGAGCAGTCGGAGCCGGTGCCGTCGGGGAGCTGGGCGCTCCCGCCGTCGGACCGGTCGGCTGGCCCGGGTTGCTCTGGGGCGGCTGGTTGAAGCTGCCCCCGTTGCTCGTCGGCTGGCCGCCGTTCTGCATGCCGCCCTCACTCTGTGCGGGCTTGATGCAGGCGGAGCCGCCGCCGAACGGGTTCGGCACGGTTCCGGGCGGGCAGGTCGGCGTCGGCGTCGGCGTCGGACCGGGGGTAGGCCCGGACGGAGCCGCGCGTTCGCGGTTGACGAACTTGATCAGGACGACACCGCCCTGCCCGTCGAACTTGTGGGCCAGGCAGCGCCAGGCCGCGTCGGGCTGGTTGGTGTTCTGGTTGATCGGATCCAGGTTGTGGCTGTTCAGGTAGTTCTGGTCCTCGCAGGTCGTCAGCACCCACCCATCGGGATAGGGGCCGGCGATCTTGAAGTCGGTACCGGGAACCAGGTTGAAGTTGAACGGCGTCTTGATGACGTGACCTTCAGCGTCGCGCATGGTCGACGTCATCGGGATCTTCTCGTTCGTCCGCTGGCTGGTGATGTCCGTGGTCGAGGAGTTCTGCCAGACCTTGCGGAAGACGACCGTGGTGACCGGCTGGGGCTTGCCCTGCCTGTCCTTGAAGACCGCGGTGATCTTCTTCTTCCCCTTGAGGGGGAAGGTCTGGTAGGGGCCCGTCCACGGCTTCCCGCCGAGGGTGGTCTTGTAGGACGGGTTCAGGAACTCCCAGGTGTCAGGTCCGAGAGGCGTGAGCTCCCCGAACCGCGCCCGGCCGTTGCCTGCCGGACAGGTACCCGCGGGCTGCGGGTCGGACCGGTAGACCACGAACCGCACCTTGCCGCCCGGGCACTGCACCCAGAAGCGGAAGATGTTGGTCGGGGTCGGGAACAGGAGTTGGTCGGTGCGGTCGAGGGCGTGCTTGCGGATGAAGAGCTTCACCGGCGGGGCCGGCTTCTTCGGCTTGGCGGGCTTCTTCGGCTTGGCCGGAGGCTTGGGAGCCACCGGCGGAAGCCTCATCGTCTCGCCGTTGCCGCAGTTCATCAGCACGGCCCACTTGGTGCCGTCCTCGCGGTAGCCCGTCCATGCCTGGTAGCAGCCCGGACCCCACGAATAGAGGGGCCGGGTGTAGAACGGAGTGCCGTCAGCGGTGTGACGACGCACGTCGAGGCCGGGAAGCGGGCTGCGCCCGCGTCCTGACGAGATCCACGTGCCGTCGCTGGTGCAGACGGTTCCCGGCACGGCCCGGCTGGCCTCCTGGGGAGTGATCCCCATGGCGAGCCAGATCTTGCCGATGTCGGTGTTGCCGCACGGGTCAGCGCCGCCGTTGGCGTAGTACAGGAGCTTGCTCTTGCTCCTCACGCCGTCACGGCAGACGAGGTTGTTGTTGTCGGACCCTTCCCGGTGACTGTTCGCCGCAGAGGCGACAGCCGTCGTGTTCCGGACAGCCGAAGCGGCATTGACAGCCGCTCCGGCAGGCTTCGCCGCCAGCCCGAGGAAAGCCCCGAGCGCAGCGGCCACGATGATGGCGTAGACCTTCATCGCTGTAGCCTCCTTTCCCCCTTCTCGGGGTTTCCTGACGCCGAACGGCGGCAGGGTATCCCCGGGTTCCGAGGATGACACGCCAAAGACGAACCTAAATAAGGCTCATCCGTGATGTGTCATCCCGGAAAAAAGGAAGGAAGAAAGAAAAAGAAAGGATATTTAAAAGCGTGAGTATTCTAGCACCGGATGTGCTGCCTTAAGGGAGCTTTCTAAAAAGCTCAACCTAAGCTAGTGGCGCATCAATCGGGTGCAGAACAGCAAAATAGCTCCTCACTCCTGGTTTAAAGTGACGAGCGCTGTTCTGCACCGAATTGAACCGCATCCGGTATCTAATACGTACTTTAATGATGCGATTTGTTAAGCTGCCCCCCTCCCCTGAACTTCCGATAAAGCCGCCTAATAAAAACGACTGCTCGTTCCGAGGCACTCCACCCCATTGCTCAGAAGTGAGGATACCGCTACTTTACCACAAGGAGTTAATAATGTCAAGAGTTATGGACATCTTTTCCACATAAGCACAAGCACGATTTGGGTATAAGTGGCAAGAAAAAAACCGCCTACAGCTGTAGGCGGCAGGTGGAAAAGAAGGATTCGGAAAACGTGGGTAAGATAGGTGATACGGTTGGCCGTGCGGCCGGCTGTAGCGGGAGGGACCGCAGGGGTCGATTTGCCGTCAATCCCCGTACCCCCCGACTATCACAGCCGGCCGCACGTCTTTTCGGAGCACAACTCTTTGTGCCCCAATTCTCCCTGGCACTCAAGGCGCTCTCTTCCCCGACGACAGTAAGGAGCCGCCGGCCAGGGAGAGCTTTTTAGCGGCCTGACTTTTAGCCGCTAAACCTTCGGGAGAGTTTCCGTCCCTTGAGGGGGCGAACGCTCTCCCGAGGAGCGTGTCTTGTCCGAGGAAACATCCCCGAGTTACTTACCTGCGGGGCACGTGCTACTCCTCTACAGAGGACACCGCTACATCAGCAACACACCGGATACCCCTGCTGGCTTTAGGCCTCAGCGTTGTACTAACGCCAGAGGATTAGCGGCCAGGCATCCCGGTTGCTGAATACCAAAGCTATTCTTATCCGTTTCCGAATCCTTAAGGAGCTGTCCGCGGACCTTTTTTAAAAAGCCTGCGGACCAATCCAGCGGCAAAAAAAGAGCGGCTAGCAGGCTCGCGCCGCGCCAAACTCCGGTTGCCAACGGTCTATACTAGACTATTCTTCGATTAAAATCAAGTGCTTTTACAGAGGTAAGGGTGCGCCAGGTGAACTGAAGATAAACGAGGGGAGACTTTCAAGCTATAATATTTATCAAATGGCAAAGATTGGTATCGTCGGCTGGGGTATAGAGGCGCAAAGTGCCTACCGTTTTTTTGGGCCG
>SCRF01000031.1 GCA_004322005.1 Rhodanobacter sp.
CCCGGAAACGACGAAGGCCCGCTGTGAGCGGGCCTTCGTCGCGTATCTCCATGTGGAGACTTTCAGTTACGCGACGGCCCGCCGGAGGTTGGCGTTATTGTTCGCGCGATTATTGTCGTTGCCGGCCAGCATGGCGCTCCGCGCGGAGGGCGCGGTGGCGGTCTGGGGGCTGGCGATCATCGGATGCATGGCCCAATAGAACAGATTGGACGTCCATATGCAAGCATGCCACACCGGACAGGCGATCGGTGCGGGCCCGAATGGTTCTCATGAGGGGGGTGCGGTACCCTCACGGGGCTGTACCGGGTGCGGCGCAGCGCTATCCCGTGTTCACTGATGAGGACTCATGACCACCATGACACAACCGCATCGCTACGAAATCCGCCTTGCCGCCGCCGACCAGGGCTGGATCTCCTTCGACATCAAGGAGAGCTTTCTGGACCGGGGCGATACCAGCGGTTTCTGGCAGCTGATCCAGCGCATGGTCCACGGTGGTTGCAGGCGCGTGCAGCACCCCGAACGTTATCGCCACCGGCTGTCGATCGAAGGACGGCCGCTGCATTACTACGCGGTCGTGGGGCGCAAGAGTCGCGACCTTGACGAGAGCTGCCTTGCAGGACTCTGAGTCCGCAGCCACATCCGCCTTCGCCATCAGGCAGGTCAGCAAGCGCTATGACAGCGTGGTGGCGGTCGACAACCTGAGCCTGGACTTCGAAGCCGGCACCACCACCGCCTTGATCGGCAGCAGCGGTTCGGGAAAGTCGACGGTGCTGCGGCTGCTGCTGGGGCTGGAATGGCCGGACCGGGGAACCGTGTCGATCGGCGGTCATCCGCTGGAACCCGCGCAGGTACTGCAACTGCGCCGCCGCGTTGGCTATGTGATCCAGGAAGGCGGACTGTTTCCGCATCTCACCGCACGGGGCAACCTCGCCCTGCTGCCGCACTATCTCGGCTGGGACGCCGCACGCATCGGCCAGCGCGCGAAGGAGCTGGCCGAACTCACCCACCTGCCGCTGGCCGCGCTCGAGCGTTTCCCCGCCGAACTGTCCGGCGGGCAGCGCCAGCGCGTGGCGCTGATGCGCGGCCTGATGGCCGACCCCGACGCCCTGCTGCTGGACGAACCGCTGGGCGCGCTCGACCCGATCGTGCGGCATGAACTGCAGGACGAGCTCAAGCGCATCTTCGCGGAGTTGAACAAGACCGTCATCCTGGTCACCCACGACCTGCCCGAGGCGGCATGGTTTGCCGAGCGCCTGGTACTGATGCGCAAGGGGGCGGTGATCCAGGATGGCTGTTTCGAGGATCTTCGCGACCATCCCGCCGATGAATTCGTCGCCCGTTTCGTCGCTGCGCGACGGCAGCTGCCCCGGGTGTCACGATGAACCGCCGTCTGCTGTCCCTGTTGCTCGGCGCATGGGCGTGCACCCTGCTGCCCATGGCGGGCCATGCCGATCCGGTGCGCATCGGCTCCAAGCAATTCACCGAGTCGGTCATCCTGGGCGAGCTGGCGCGGGCCAGTGCCCGCCAGGCCGGGACCGATGCAGTGCACAAGCGCCAGCTCGGCGGCACGCGCATCCTGTGGCGCGCCCTGCTGCAGGGCGATATCGACGTGTATCCCGAGTACACCGGCACGCTTACCCACGAGCTGCTGAAGAACGTTCCGGCCAACGCCGATATCTCCACCTTGCGCGCACGGCTGAAGCCGCTGGGCATCGGCATCACCAACTCGCTGGGATTCAACAACACCTATGCGATCGGCATGCGCGCCGACGAGGCCAAGCGGCTGCGCATAGTCCGCATCTCGGAACTGCGGCGGCACGCCGGTCTGCGCTTCGGCTTTTCCAATGAATTCATGAACCGCAACGACGGCTGGCCGGGGTTGCGTCGCCGTTACGACCTGCCGCAGAGGGACGTGCGCGGGATGGATCACGCACTGGCGTATCGCGCGCTGGCCAGCGGCGCGGTGGACGCCATCGATCTGTACAGCACCGATGCCGAGATCCCCTATTACCACCTGCGCACCCTGGACGACGACCTGCATTATTTTCCGCGCTACGAGGCGGTGTACCTGTATCGGCTGCAACTCGAGCAGAGCGCACCGGGGTTCGTGGCGGCGCTGAACGGGCTGGCCGGACGCATCGACGAGGAAACGATGCGCGGCATGAACGCCAGGGTGAAGCTGCAGGGAGTCAAGGAAGACGTGGTCGCCGCGGACTTTCTGGGCCTGCGCGCCGATGCCGATGGCCATCCGGGACTGTGGTCGCGACTGCTGCAACGCACGCTCGAACACACGAAGCTGGTGCTGGTCTCGCTGGGCCTGGCGGTACTGCTGGCGATCCCGCTGGGTGTGCTGGCTGCCCGGCTCCGGCGCTTCGGTCAGGTCGTGATCGGGTTGACCGGCATTCTCCAGACCGTGCCTTCGCTGGCCATGTTCGTGTTCATGATCCCGCTGTTCGGCATCGGCGCATGGCCGGCCATCGCCGCACTGTTCCTGTACAGCCTGCTGCCGATCGTGCGCAATACCCATGCCGGCCTGGTCGGCATAGCGCCGGAGTTGCGCGAGTCCGCCGCGGCGCTGGGCTTGCCGCCCGGCGTGCGGCTGCGGCGGATCGAACTGCCGCTTGCCGCGCGCTCGATCCTCGCCGGCATCAAGACCGCGGCAGTGATCAACGTGGGCATCGCCACGCTGGCCGCGCTGATCGGCGCGGGCGGCTACGGCCAGCCGATCCTCACCGGGATCCGCCTGGACGACATCGGCCTGATCCTCGAAGGTGCGGCGCCGGCCGCGCTGCTTGCCTTGATCGTGCAAGGCGTGTTCGAAGGCATCGAGCGCTGGCTCACGCCGCGCGGGCTGCGACTGGTGGCGAGGCAGTAAGGCTCGCGGTCACGATTGCGAAGATGGTGGCGACGCAATGCATGCTGTGACTGGAACAGCAAGTCATCCCGCGCCCAAGGCGTCCTATTGATTCAAATCAATGACCGTCCCGGCGGCTGCATCCAGAATGACCCTGTCGAGTCACCTCTCGCTTCCAGGCAAGGCACAACCATCATCGAGCAGGAGGGATGGTGTCGTGAAACGGGTAATTTCCGATGATTGTGTGGTGCATGCGGCGGAAGGACGCCTCACCCAGGGATTGTCGCCGACCGCCATGTGGCTGGCGTACCTGGACTGGAGTTCGCATCTGGCCAATGCGCCGTTTCGGCGCATGGCGCTGGCCGAGGCCGCGCAACAGCAGATGGGCCGCTGGATGCAGACGCTGAGCGGACAGCAGGTCATCGTCGCCGGCCCCCACGATCACCGCTTCGACAGTGAGGCATGGAAGCAACCGCCTTTCAGCACGCTGCAACAGGGTTTCCTGCTGCTGGAAGAATGGTGGGCCCAGGCGGCTGCGCCGGCCGAGGGCGTCAACCGGCACAACGCCAGCATCGTGTCTTTTGCCGCGCGGCAGTGGCTGGATACCTTCTCGCCCTCCAACTTTCCCTGCTTCAATCCGGACGTGATCGCCGCCACGCTGCAGCAGTCGGGGGGCAACCTCGTCACCGGGATGCAGGCGTTTTTCGATGATCTGCAGCGGGCGGTCGCTGGCAGGCCGCCCGGCGACGCGCCACTGCAGGTCGGACGCGACCTGGCGGTCACCCCGGGCAAGGTGGTATTCCGCAACGAATTGATCGAGCTGATCCAGTACACGCCCAGCACCGGCACCGTGCGACCGGAACCGGTGTTGATCGTGCCGGCCTGGATCATGAAGTACTACATCCTGGACCTGTCGCCCGGCAATTCGCTGATCCGCTATCTGGTCGGCCAGGGCTACTCGGTGTTTGCGATTTCCTGGCGCAACCCCGACGCGTCGATGCGCGATACCTCCTTCGACGATTATCTGACCCTTGGTCCGCGGGCCGCATTCGATGCCGTCCAGGCGATTGCCGGCAAGGCCAGGGTCCACGGCTGCGGCTATTGCCTGGGCGGCACGCTGCTGTCCGTCGCCGCGGCCGCGATGGCCCGCGACGGCGACGATCGCCTGGCCAGCCTCAGCCTGTTCGCCGCCCAGACCGACTTTACCGAGGCCGGCGAACTGCAGCTTTTCATCAGCGAGGACCAGTTGGCCTTCCTGGAGGACATGATGAATGCGCAGGGTTATCTGGACAGCCGGCAGATGGCCGGTACGTTCCAGATGCTGCGCCCGAACGACCTGATCTGGTCCCGGATGATCAGGAACTACCTGCTTGGCCAACCCGACGCGACCAGCGATCTGATGACCTGGAACGCCGACGGCACCCGCATGCCGGCACGCATGCACAGCCAATACCTGCGCTGGATGTATCTGGAGAACCGGCTGGCCGAAGGTCGATTCGAGGTGGATGGCCGCCCGATCGCGGTCGCCGACATCAAGCTGCCGATGTTCGTCGTCGGTACCGAGAGCGACCACGTCGCACCATGGCATTCGGTCTACAAGATCCACCTGCTGAGCGATGGCGAGATCACCTTCGTGCTGACCTCGGGCGGCCACAACGCCGGCATCGTCAGCGAACCGGGGCATCCGCACCGCCACTTCCGGATCGGCAGGCGCCCGGCCGACGGCAACTACACCGGCCCGGACGAATGGATGGCGGCGACTCCCAGCCAGGACGGCTCGTGGTGGCCGTGCTGGGTCGACTGGCTCGGTCAACGCAGCGGTGCACCGATCGCTCCTCCCTCCAGCGGCAGCCGGAAGGCCGGCTATCCGGCGCTGATGGAGTCGCCAGGCAGCTATGTACGCGAACATTGAGGTTCAACCGGCATGAATACATCGACCGCGGCGGTATCGACTTGCATCGAGAACCGCACTTTCGACGAAATCGCCGTCGGCGACAGCGCCAGCCTCAGCCGCACGCTGTGCCGTAGGGATATCGAACTGTTCGCGGCGATGTCCGGCGACGTCAATCCGGCGCACATGGATCCGGCCTATGCGCGGACCGATCTGTTCCATCGCGTGATCGCCCATGGCATGTGGGGCGGCGCACTGGTCTCCACCGTACTGGGCACCGAACTGCCCGGGCCGGGCACGATCTATCTTTCCCAGGACCTGCATTTCCGCGCGCCGGTCGGGCTGGGCGACACCATCACCGTCACCGTCACTGCCCGCGAGAAATTCGCCGACCGGCATCGCATCACCTTCGACTGCCGGTGCCGCAACCAGGATGGCGTGGACGTGATCCTCGGCAGCGCGCAGGTACAGGCGCCCACCGAAAAGATCCGCCGGCCGCGGATCGAACTGCCGGAGGTGCGGCTGGCCAGCCACGACCGGTTCCGCGAGCTGATGGCGCACGCCACCGCCGGCACGGCCATCGCGACCGCGGTCGCCCATCCTTGCGACGAGGTATCCCTGACTGCCGTCATCGAAGCGGCAAAAGCGGGATTGATCGCACCGATCCTGGTCGGCCCCGCCGCGAAGATCAACGCGGCGGCGAAGCAGGCCGGTCTCGACATCAGCGCCTTGCGGCTGGTCGACGCGCCGCACAGCCATGCAGCCGCGGCACAGGCCGTGGCACTGGTGCGCAACGGCCAGGCCGGCCTGCTGATGAAGGGTTCGCTGCACACCGAGGAGCTGATGCATGCGGTGGTTGCCGCCGATACCGGCCTGCGCACCGCGCGCCGGCTCAGCCATGTCTACCTGATGGACGTGCCCGACTATGCGCGCCCGCTGCTGGTGACCGACGCCGCCATCAACATCGCGCCGTCGCTGGCCGACAAGCGCGACATCATCCAGAACGCGATCGACCTGGCCCGCATCATGGGCATCGCGATGCCGCGGGTGGCCGTGCTTTCGGCCGTGGAAACCGTCAACCCGGCGATTCCCTCGACCGTGGACGCCGCCGCCCTGTGCAAGATGGCCGAACGCGGCCAGATCACCGGCGGCATCGTCGACGGTCCGCTGGCTTTCGACAATGCGATCAGCCCGGATGCGGCGCGCGAGAAAGGCATCGTCTCGCGGGTAGCCGGACTGGCCGACATCCTGGTGGTGCCCGATCTGGAATCGGGCAACATGCTGGCCAAGCAACTGACCTTCCTGGCCGGCGCCGATGCCGCCGGCGTGGTGATGGGCGCGCGGGTACCGATCATCCTGACCAGCCGCGCCGATTCGCCGCGCACCCACGTCGCCTCCTGTGCCGTCGCCGTACTGGTGGCGCGCGCAAGTGCATCGCATCCGATGCCTGTTCCGGTTGAGGCCTGAGCGATGCCCAAGGCCATCCTCACGCTGAATGCGGGTTCGTCCAGCATCAAGTTCGCGCTCTACGAAATGGCCATGGCCGCGCCGGCGCGGCTGGTGTCGCGCGGCCAGATCGAGGGCATCGGCAGCGCCCCGCACTTCATCGCGCGCGATCCCGACGGCACGCTGCTGACCGAGCAACGCTGGCCGGCAAGCGCCGGGTTGCAGCATGAGGCCCTGCTGACGCCCTTGCTGGACTGGATCACCTCGCACCTGGGCGCGGAATCGCTGGTGGCGGTCGGCCATCGCATTGTCCATGGCGGCGATGCCTATGCCCGTCCGGTCCGCCTGAGCGTCGGCGTCATGGCCGATCTGGCGAAGCTGACCCCGCTGGCGCCGCTGCACCAGCCGCACAATCTCGCCGCGGCCCGGGCCGTCGCGCGCCTGCGCCCCGACCTGCCGCAGGTCGCCTGCTTCGACACCGCCTTTCACCATGGCATGACGCCGACCGCCACCCGGCTGGCCCTGCCGCGCAAATACGCGGCCGAAGGCGTGCGCCGCTACGGCTTCCACGGACTTTCCTACGAATACATCGCCGCCCGCCTGCGCGAACAGGCGCCGGCGCTGGCCGCCGGGCGCGTCATCGCGGCGCACCTGGGCAACGGCGCCAGCCTTTGCGCGATGCGCGACGGGCGCAGCGTCGACACCACGATGGGGTTCACCGCGCTGGACGGGCTGGTGATGGGCACCCGCTGCGGCAATCTCGACCCGGGCGCGGTGCTGTATCTGCAGCAGGTACACAAACTCTCCGCCGCCGCCGTGGAGCACATGCTGTATCACGACAGCGGCCTGCTCGGCATCTCCGGCATCAGCAACGACATGCGCACGCTGCTGGCCAGCAGCGACGTGCACGCGCAGGAAGCGATCGATCTGTTCGTATTCCGCATCGTGCGCGAGATCGGCGCGCTGACTTCCAGCCTGGGTGGCCTTGACGGACTGGTGTTTTCCGCCGGCATCGGCGAACACGCCGCGCCGATCCGCGCGGCGGTCTGCACGCGCCTGGCCTGGCTTGGCGTCGAATGCGACGCCGCCGCCAATGCCGGCGGCGCGGCGCTGATCAGCACGCCGCACAGCCGCGTGCAGGTTCGTGTCGTCGCCACCGACGAGGAAGCGATGATCGCCGCACACACCATGCAGACGTTGTACCCCGCGTCGACGCCTTCACCAGAAGCGCAGCCAGTGCACCCTGGCCATGCGGTTCGGTCTTTCGCAGCAGGAGACATGCCATGAACCACTCATTGCACTTCGGCATCGTCGTGTCGGTGCGCGGCAGCGTGGTGGACGCGAGATTCGACGAATTGCCGCCGTCGATCCACTCGCTGCTGCGTGCCGGCGAGAACGGGCGGATCGTGATCGAAGTGCAGGCCCAGCTCGATGCGCATCGCGTGCGCGGCATCGCGCTGACGTCGACCCAGGGCCTGGCGCGGGGCATGCCGGTGGAGGACACCGGCGAGCCGTTGCAGGCACCGGTGGGCCGGGGGACTCTCGCGCGCATGTTCGACGTGTTCGGCCGCACCATCGACCGCGGGGGCGCGCTGTCCGACGTGCACTGGCGTTCCGTGCACCGCGCGCCACCCACGCTGGAGCGACGCTCGACCAGGTCGGAAATCTTCGAGACCGGGATCAAGGTCATCGACGTGCTGGTGCCGCTGGAGCGTGGCGGCAAGGCCGGGCTGTTCGGCGGGGCCGGCGTGGGCAAGACGGTGCTGCTCACCGAAATGATCCACAACATGATCGGGCACCATGAGGGTGTCAGCATCTTCTGCGGCATCGGCGAACGCTGCCGCGAGGGCGAGGAGCTCTACCGCGACATGCACGAAGCCGGCGTGCTGCCCGAGATGGTGATGGTATTCGGCCAGATGAACGAACCGCCGGGCAGCCGCTTCCGCGTGGGGCATGCGGCGCTGACGATGGCCGAGTACTTCCGCGACGACGAACACCGCGACGTGCTGCTGCTGATCGACAACATCTTCCGCTTCATCCAGGCCGGCATGGAGGTTTCCGGCCTGATGGGACAGATGCCCTCGCGCCTGGGCTACCAGCCCACCATGGGCACCGAGCTGTCGGGGCTGGAGGAGCGCATCGCCAACACCGATACCGGCGCGATCACCTCGATCCAGGCGGTGTACGTGCCGGCGGACGATTTCACCGATCCGGCGGCGGTGCACACCTTCTCGCACCTGTCCGCCTCGATCGTGCTCTCGCGCGGCCGGGCCAGCGAAGGCCTCTACCCGGCCATCGACCCGCTGCAGTCCAGTTCGAAGATGGCCACGCCCGGCATCGTGGGCGAACGGCATTACCGGCTGGCGCAGGAAATCCGGCGCACGCTGGCGCAGTACAGCGAACTCAAGGACATCATCGCGATGCTCGGCCTGGAGCAGCTGTCGCCGGAGGACCGCAACGTGGTCGCCCGCGCGCGCCGGCTGGAACGCTTTCTCACCCAGCCGTTCTTCACCACCGAGCAGTTCACCGGACTGGCGGGCAAGCTGGTCAGCCTGGAGGACGCGCTGGACGGCTGCGAGCGCATCCTGCGCGACGAGTTCAAGGATTACCCGGAGAGCGCGCTGTACATGATCGGCGCGATCGACGAAGCGAAGCCGGAGACGAAACCCGGCGCGCCGCCACCGTCGGCGCGGAAACCTCAACCGCAACCCGAACCTGCCGCCGATGTCGATGCATCTTGAAGTGCTGCTGCCATTCCGGATCTTCGCCGCGAAAACCGGCGTGTCGCGCATCGTCGCGGAGACCCGCGAGGGCTCGTTCGGGCTGCTGCCGCACCGGCTCGATTGCGTGGCGGCGCTGGTGCCGGGAATCCTCGTTTACGAAACCGAAGCCGACGGCGAGGTTTTCCTGGCCGTGGATGCCGGCGTGCTGGTGAAGAGTGGCCCGAACGTGATGATCTCGGTGCGCCGCGCGCTGGGCGGGTCGGATCTGGGGCGATTGCATGCCGCGGTGGAACAGGAATTTCTGGCCCTGGACGAGCACGAGCAACGCACGCGCGCGGTGATGGCGAAACTGGAAAGCGGGTTCCTGCAGCGTTTTGCGAAGTTCCGTCATGCATGACAAACCGGCCATCGGCAAGCCCGCCCGCGGCGAGCCGGTCTTTGCCGAGCGGATCGGTGCGCAGGCGGCGCGCAAGCTGAAGGCGCGTCGTCATGCCGCACCGGGTGTCTGGTTCGGGTTGGGCATGATGGGGCTGATCGGCTGGTCGGTGTCCGTGCCGACACTGCTGGGTGCGGCACTCGGTCTGTGGCTGGATCACCACCATGCGGGCAAGCATGCCTGGACGCTGGCGCTGTTGATGGCCGGCCTGACCATCGGATGCCTGAATGCCTGGCATTGGGTCGCCAGGGAAGACAAGGCCATGCACGAGGAAGCGGAGGATCGGGAGGATGACGACCATGCATGAAGCGATGCCGCTGGCGCTGGCGGGGGTGGCGGGCCTGCTGCTGGGCGCGGGATTCTTCGGCGGCCTGTGGTGGACGGTTCGCCGGGGCAGCGTATCCACGCAACCGGCACTCTGGTTCCTGTCCAGCCTGCTGCTGCGGATGGGCCTCACGCTGGGCGGGTTCTATCTGGTCGGGCGCGGCGACTGGCAGCGACTGCTGGCGTGCCTGCTCGGGTTTGTCGTCGCGCGTTTCGGGGTGTTGCGACTGACCCGCCCGCCGCTCGAACCAGGCAGCCCGCGATGCAACCAGGGATCCGGGGAGGCAGGTCATGCACCTCAGTCCCGATGAAATGATCTTCTGGCACTACGGGGTGCTCAAGCTCAACGGCACCATCGTGTTTACCTGGGCCCTGATGCTGGTGCTGGCCTTGGGCTCGAAACTCGTCACGCGCAAGCTGTCCACCGGACTGGAACGCTCGCGCTGGCAGAACCTGCTGGAAATCGTGGTTTCCGCAATCGGGCGGCAGATCGAGGACGTCGGCCTGCGCCATCCCCGAAAGTATCTCCCCTTCCTGGGCACGCTGTTCCTGTTCATCGCCGCGGCCAACCTCGGCACGATCGTTCCCGGCTACGAGCCGCCGACCGGATCGCTCTCGACCACGGCGGCGCTGGCGCTGTGCGTGTTCGTGGCGGTACCGCTGTTCGGCATCGCGGATCTGGGCCTGCGCCGCTATCTCAAGTCCTACACCGAACCGACGCTTCTCATGCTGCCGTTCAACATCATCAGCGAACTCTCGCGAACGCTGGCACTGGCGGTACGCCTGTTCGGCAACATGATGAGCGGAGTGATGATCATCGGCATCCTGCTCACGATCACCCCCTTTATTTTCCCGATCGTCATGACCGTACTTGGCCTGCTCACGGGCATCGTGCAGGCCTACATCTTCAGCATCCTGGCGGCGGTCTACATCGCCGCCGCCACACGCACTCGCAAGTCCGAAACGGACTCGCGGCCCGCACCGACGCCATAACCAACCAGGGACAAATCCGTGGACAGCATGACTGTTATTGCCGTTGCCTCGATCGTCACCGCCGGCCTGACGATCGCCATGGGCAGTATCGGACCGGCGCTCGGCGAAGGGCGTGCGGTCGCCACCGCATTGAGTTCGCTGGCGCAGCAGCCCGATGCTGCATCGACGATCACGCGCACCCTGTTCGTGGGCCTGGCGATGATCGAATCCATCGCGATCTACTGCTTCGTGGTGTCGATGATAGTGATTTTCGCCAACCCGTTCTGGAACCACGTGATCGCCCAGGCCGCAGGAAAGTAATCCATGCTCATCGACTGGTTTACCGTCGGTGCGCAGGCGCTCAACTTCCTCATCCTGGTGTGGCTGATGAAGCGCTTCCTGTATCAACCGATCCTCGACGCCATCGACGCCCGCGAGCGGCGGGTCGCGGCGGAGCTCGCCGACGCTGCCGCGAAACAGGCCGAGGCGAAGCAGGAGCGCGACGATTTCCGGCAGCGCAACGAGGCATTCGACCAGCAGCGTGCGGAACTGCTGGACAAGGCCCGGGACGAGGCCAAGACCGAACGCCGGCGCCTGCTCGACGAGGCAAGGGCTGCCACCGACGCCCTGCAGGCCCAACGCCGGCAGACCCTGGACAACGACGCCCGGGAGTTGAATCAGGCGATCAGCCAGCGCACCCGGCAGGAAGTGTTCGCGATTGCCCGCAAGGCCCTGGGCGACCTGGCCGACACCAGCCTGGAAGAGCGCCTGGGCAACGTTTTCGCGCAACGCCTGCGGGCACTCGACGAGACGACCAGAGCCGGCCTCGCCGCGGCGCTCGGGAGCGCAGCCGGGCCGACGGTGGTGCGCAGCGCGTTCGACCTGCCGCTGCCGCAACAGGCCGCGATCCAGCAGGCGCTGGACGAAACCTTCCCGGCGAAGGCAAACCTGAAGTTCGAGACCGCAGCGGACCTGATCGCCGGTATCGAGCTGGCCGCGAACGGACAGAAGGTGGCCTGGAGCATCGACGATTACCTCGCGTCGCTGGAACAGGCCATCCGCGACCTGCTCGAGTCGCAGGCCAGCCGCGGATCCGCACCGCCGCACGCGACCGAGCCGAAGTCGGGAGCCGCAACGGCATGAACGCCGCGCCGCAAAACCTGCGGGACGTCTTCGACCGCACCTTTGCCGCGATCGGCCGCGAGCGGGCGGCCTTCGCGCCGAACCTGAGCCTGCAGGAGGTCGGCACGGTGACCGCCGTGTCCACCGGCATCGCCCGGGTCAGCGGCCTCCCCGGCGCGGGCTTCGAGGAAATCCTGCAGTTTCCCGGCGGGGTGTCCGGCATCGCGTTCAACCTGGACGAGGACGAGATCAGCGTGGTGCTGCTCGACGACTACACCCGCCTGCACGCCGGCGACGAAGTCCGGCGCACCGGACGGGTGATGGACGTGGCGGTGGGCGACGGATTGCTGGGGCGCGTGATCGACCCGCTCGGCCGGCCGCTCGACGGCAACGGCGTGGTGACGGCCAGCACACGGGCGCCGATCGAACGGCCGGCGGCGGCGATCATGGATCGCGCGCCGGTCACCGAGCCGTTGCAGAGCGGCCTGAAGGTGGTCGACGCGCTGATCCCGATCGGCCGCGGCCAGCGCGAGCTGATCGTGGGCGACCGCCAGACCGGCAAGACCACCCTCGCGATCGACACCATCCTCAACCAGCGCGGCCACGATGTGCTGTGCGTCTACTGCGCCATCGGCCAGCGCGCCGCCGCCGTGGCCAAGACGCTGGCGGTGCTGCGCCGGCAAGGCGCGATGGAGTACACCGTGGTGCTGGTCACCGAAGGCAACGACCCACCCGGCCTGACCTACATCGCGCCCTACGCCGCCACCAGCATCGCCGAACATTTCATGGAGGCCGGTCGCGACGTGCTGATCGTCTACGACGACCTCACCCAGCACGCCCGCGCCTATCGCGAGCTGTCGCTGCTGCTGCGCCGGCCACCGGGCCGCGAGGCATTCCCCGGCGACATCTTCTACATCCATTCGCGCCTGCTCGAACGGGCCACCCACCTGTGCCCGGAGCGCGGCGGCGGTTCGCTCACCGCCCTGCCCGTGATCGAGACCGAGGCACAGAACATTTCCGCCTACATCCCGACCAACCTGATCTCGATCACCGACGGACAGATCTACCTTTCGCCGTCACTGTTCGAGCTGGGCGTGCTGCCTGCGGTGGATGTCGGGAAGTCCGTTTCGCGCGTCGGCGGCAAGGCCCAGCGTGCCGCTTACCGCGCCGTCGCCGGCGACCTCAAGCTGGCCTACGCGCAGTTCGAGGAACTGGAAACCTTCGCCCGCTTCGGTGCCCGACTGGAGGAAGATACCCGCAAGCGCATCGAGCACGGACGGCGCATCCGCGCCTGCCTGAAGCAGGCCGAATTTTCGCCGGTGCCGGTGCCCGCCCAGATCGCCGTTTTGCTGACCTTGATGGCAGGCCTGTTCGACCCGGTGCCGCTGGACCGGATGGCTGCCGCCGAGCAGGCCGTGCGCGATGCCGCGACGGATCTGCCGCAGGATTTGTGTGCCCGATTCGATACCGCCGCCAAGCTGGACGACAAGGATCGCGCCACCATCATCGATATCGCCAGTCGGGCACTCGCACGTCTGCAGCTTCCGGCCCCGGCCAACTCTGCCGCCGGCTCAGCCGCGGAACCCGGGTCCGCGCGCCCGGAACCGTCATGACCGACACCACGGCAGGCTTGCGCCGAAAGATCACCAGCGCCGGCGATCTTCAATCCGTCGTGCGCACGATGAAGGTGATGGCCGCCTCGAGCATCAGCCAGTACGAGCAGTCCGTGCGCGCGCTGGGCGATTACAACCGGACCGTGGAATTGGGCCTGGGCGTCTGCCTGCGCGGCACGGCCGGCGCGGCGGCATGGATGCACGCCGCGAACAGGCCGGCGGGCACGCAAGGGATCGGCGCCGTCGTGTTCGGTTCCGACCAGGGTCTGGTGGGCCAGTTCAACGACGTGGTGGCCGACTATGCGGTCGAGACGCTGTCGACGCTGCCCGGCAAACCGCTGGTATGGGCCGTCGGCGAGCGCGCCCACGCCCGCCTGGCGGATGCGGGCCTGCCCATGGCGGGCCTGTTCAGCGTGCCGAATTCCGTCAAGGCGATCACGCCGCTGGTCGGACAGATCCTGCTGGAAAGCGGGCAACAGCAGAGCCAGGGCAAGGCGGCCGAGCTCCACCTCTTCCACAACCGACCCATCTTCCACAACCGCTCCAGCGCCGGTGCCGCCTATGCACCGGTCAGCCAGCGGCTGCTGCCGCTGGACGAAAGCTGGGGCCGCAGGCTGGCCGCACTGCCATGGCCGGGCACCAACCTGCCGGAGGTGCTCGGTGACGGCACGGCGACGCTGCGGGTACTGATCCGCGAATACCTGTTCGTCTCGCTGTTCCGCGCCTGTGCCGAATCGCTGGCCAGCGAGAACGCCAGCCGCCTGGCGGCGATGCAGCGCGCG
This sequence comes from Rhodanobacter sp., assembly GCA_004322005.1. Lineage (GTDB taxonomy): Bacteria > Pseudomonadota > Gammaproteobacteria > Xanthomonadales > Rhodanobacteraceae > Rhodanobacter. The sequence continues at coordinate 14,164 of SCRF01000031.1, forward strand.
GACAAGAACATCGAGGAACTGCTGGCGACACTCATCGACCGCTCCCACCGCCTGCGCCAGAGCAGCATCGACGAGGAACTGTTCGACGTGGTCTCCGGATTCGAGGCACTGATCGCGGAGCAGCGGCAATCGTGAGCACGGGCACCGCAGCGGAAACGCATGCGTTCGCCGTCATCGACAAAGCGTCGTCCCGACGCGGCATCCACCCAGCTTGAGGAGGAACCAACCATGGCATCGCGAATCGCATTGGTCACCGGCGGCACCGGCGGTATCGGCACCGCGATCGTCAGGCATCTCGCCGGTCTCGGGCATCGCGTGGCGACCCATTATCGCAACGAGGGAAAGGCCCGCACATGGCAGGAAGCCCGGCGTGCCGAAGGCATCGATGCCTGTGTGCTGCCGTGCGACGTAGCGGACCCGGAAGCCTGCGCGGCCTTCGTCCGGCAGGTCGAGGCAACACTTGGCCCGGTCGATATCCTGATCAACAACGCCGGCATCACCCGCGATGTCATGTTCCACCGCATGACGTATCAGCAGTGGACCGAGGTGCTGAACAGCGATCTCAACGCCTGCTTCAACGTTACCCGTCCGCTCATCGAGGGCATGCGTACGCGCAAATGGGGCCGGATCGTGCAGATCAGCTCGATCAATGGCCAGAAGGGCCAGTGCGGCCAGGCCAACTACGCCGCGGCCAAGGCCGGCATGCACGGCTTCACCATGGCGCTGGCCCAGGAAAACGCACGCTGCGGCATCACGGTGAACACGGTCTCGCCCGGCTATATCGCCACCGACATGGTGATGGCCGTGCCGGAAGACGTGCGCAACCGGATCGTGGCGCAGATACCGATCGGACGACTGGGCGAACCGGACGAAATCGCCCACGCCGTAGGCTATCTCGTGGGCGAACACGCCGGCTGGATCACCGGCACCAACCTAGCCATCAACGGCGGCCAGTACATGAGCTGACTAGCGCTGCGTCCATGGGAACCTCGAATAACCCGATTCCTGGCACTCGTGTAGGAGCGCACCCTGTGCGCGAATGCTCTTATTGTA
>SCRF01000032.1 GCA_004322005.1 Rhodanobacter sp.
AGGGAATCTTGCATAACCTGGTTCTCGGCACGTGTAGGAGCGCACCCTGTGCGCGAAATGCGGAAACAACACGTGGCGGCGCCGTAACGCATTTCGCGCACAGGGTGCGCTCCTACCCATCGTGGTTATTCGAGGCGCCGAACAAGGTAGAGCTTGCAAGAAACCGGCCATCCCTTTAAACTCTTCGGACTCTGATGCGGGGTGGAGCAGTCTGGCAGCTCGTCGGGCTCATAACCCGAAGGTCGCAGGTTCGAATCCTGCCCCCGCTACCAGATCTTTCTTGATGCAAGAAAGCCTCCTCGTGAGGCTTTTTTGTTGGGCGCAGGGATGCGTCGCGCCGGATTGCGGTCAATGGCGTCGGCTTCGAGCCGCATCAGGCGAAACATCGGCGATATAGGGAAATGGGCCGTTGGAGCCCATTTTTTGTTTCTGCCGCCCGGACAACGGGTGGTCTGGCAAAGCGGACCCATGGATACATACGCACTGGCACAACGCTTCACCGAGGTACTGGCCGATCTGGGCCTGGTATGCCTTGGCGTGGAGTTCACCCCGTCGCATGGGCAGAGTACCCTTCGCGTTTACCTGGACTTGATCGAGAAGTGCGGGCTCGATCAGGACGGTGCGCGCCGCGAGGTGGGGATCGAGGATTGCGAGAGCGCCAGCCGCGAGTTGTCCGCGCTGCTGGATGTCGAGGATCCGGTTCCGGGTCACTACGTGCTCGAGGTTTCCTCGCCGGGCCTCGATCGGCCACTGTTCACGGCTGCGCAGTTCGCGCAAGCCATCGGGCAGGAAGTGAAAGTGCTGCTCAAGGCGCCGATCGAAGGACGTCGTCGCTTGCGCGGCAAGTTGATCGCGGTGGAAGGCGAGCGGGTGACGCTGGAAGGTGAAGGCAGGACATTCGAATTCGAGCACGCGGCGGTGGAAAGCGCGCGCGTGGTGCCGGATTGGGAAGCGCTCGGTTATGCGCCGCAACCCAAGCGCGGCGGCAAGCCCCCGGTCAAGAAGGCCAGGCAATAATTGAACAGTGCGGCCACGGATGGCCGCCTTTTGACTCTCGCGTTCAAGGATGAACGCAAAAATGACGAACAGTGCGGCCACGGATGGCCGCCTTTTGATCCTGGCGCTCAGGGATGAGCGCAAAAGTCAACATTTTGGACGCCGTCTGGCGCCTGTGGAGTTGTTGCAATGAGCAAAGAACTTTTGCTGGTCGTCGATGCGGTCGCCAATGAAAAAGGCGTGCCGCTGGAAGTGATTTTCGAGGCGATGGAGGCCGCGCTGGCATCGGCGGCCAAGAAGCGCTATCCGGATGAGGAGCCCGACATCCGCGTCTCGATCAACCAGGATACCGGCGAGTACACGACCTTCCGCCGCTGGGAAATCATCGCCGACGATGGCGAGATGGAATCGCCGTCCTACCAGTTGCGCCTGATGGATGCGCTAGACGAGCGTGCCGACGCCAAGGTGGGCGAATACATCGAGCAGCAGGTCGAGAATGCCGAATTCGGCCGCATCGCCGCGCAGGCCGCCAAGCAGGTGATCGTGCAGCGGGTGCGCGAGGCGGAGCGCCAGCAGGTGGTCGATGCGTTTGCCGATCGCGTCGGCGAACTGGTGACCGGTATCGTCAAGCGCGTCGAGCGCGGCAACATCTACCTCGATCTGGGCAGCAACGCGGAGGCTTTCATTCCGCGCGACAAGACGATCCCGCGCGAATCGGCCCGTGTCGGCGATCGCGTGCGCGGCTACCTGTACGAGGTGAAGTCGGAAGTGCGCGGGCCGCAATTGTTCGTGTCGCGCGCCGCGCCGGAGTTCATGATCGAGCTGTTCAAGCTCGAAGTGCCGGAAGTCGGCCAGGGCCTGGTCGAGATCAAGGGTTGCGCGCGCGATCCGGGCGACCGGGCGAAGATCGCCGTGCTGGCCCATGACAGCCGCACTGATCCGATCGGCGCTTGCATCGGCATGCGCGGCTCGCGCGTGCAGGCGGTCTCCAACGATCTCAACGGCGAACGCGTCGACATCATCCTGTGGCACGAGAATCCGGCGCAGTTCGTCATCAATGCGATGGCGCCGGCCGAAGTGCAGTCCATCATCATGGACGAGGAAAAGCACTCGATGGACATCGCGGTGGCCGAGGACAAGCTGTCCCAGGCGATCGGCCGGGGTGGCCAGAACGTGCGCCTGGCCAGCAAGCTGACCGGTTGGCAGCTCAATGTGATGACCCAGGACCAGGTTACCGCCAAGAGTGAGTCCGAACAGGAGGCCGCGCGCCAGCTGTTCATGGACAAACTTGAGGTCGATCAGGAAATTGCCGTTATCCTTGTGCAGGAAGGTTTTTCCAGTGTCGAGGAAATCGCCTACGTGCCCAGTGCCGAGTTGCTGGCGGTGGAAGGTTTCGATGAGGACATCGTCGAGGAATTGCGTGCCCGCGCCCGCGACGCCTTGCTGACCGAGGCGCTGGCGGTGGAGGAGGGTGTCGACGAGCATCAGCCGTCCGAGGAGCTGCTGGCGCTGGAAGGCATGGACGAAACGACGGCTTATGCGTTGGCAGCGCGCGAAGTCAGTACGGTCGACGATCTGGCGGATCTGGCGGTGGATGACCTGATCGATATCGAAGGAATGACCGAGGAACGCGCTGCAACGCTGATCATGGCCGCACGCGCACCCATGATCGAACGGCTGGAGAAAGGCGGCTAACCGCGGACGGCAGCATCCCGGATGGATGCGCCGAGGAAGGCTCGTCGAGCCTTCCACCAGGGATGGGGGTGGCTGTGCGGACAAATGTCACACAGACGATAAGCGCGGGAACGGCGGAGCTAAGAACACGATGTCGGACGTCACGATCAAACAACTCGCCCAGGTACTGGGCCTGCCGGTCGACAAGTTGCTTACGCAGCTTGGCGAAGCGGGCATGAAATTCTCCGATCAGGAGCAAGTCATCAGCAGCACCGAAAAGGTGAAACTGCTGGGCTTCCTGCGGCGCACGCACGGCAAGAGCGAAGCGCCGGCGGAGGTCGATGACAATGCGCCGCGCCAGATCACGCTCAAGCGGCGTACCGTCGGCGAGCTCAAGGTGGCCACTCCCGGCGCGCGTGGCGCTGCCGGCAGTGCCAAGACGGTCAATGTCGAAGTGCGCGCCAAGCGCACCTACGTCAAGCGCAGCGTGATCGCCGAAGAGGCCAGCGTTGACAGCGAGCGTGAAGATGCGGTGCGCAAGCTGCAGGAATCCCGGCTGCAACGCGAGCAGGAAGAACGCGAACGCGCCGATACCGAGCTTCGTCGCCAGCAGGAGGCGCAACAGCGTGTCCTGGACGAGCAACAGCGCCTTGAGGAAAAAAACCGGCGCCAGGCCGAACCGGTCGTTGCCGCCGAACCGGCGACGGGGAGCCCGGGCGAGCCCGCGGCCACCACGGAGCCGGCAGCCGACGCCGTTCCAGCGGGCACTGCCGACGAAGAATCCAATGCCGTGCAGCGGATGGATCAGCGCGATCTGGGCATGATCCTGCCACGCATCCATGAGCCGCGCAAACGCGAAAAGTTGGTGAAACCGGTGCCTGCTCCCGCAGCGGCGCCGCCGCCGGTGGCGGCCCCGCCGCCGCCGGCAGCACGGCCCGGCCCGGCCAGCACCCCGACGGCGCCCGCGCCTGCCGGCGACGCCAGCCGCAACAAGCCCAAGCATGCTCGTGGTGAGCGCAACGAGGGCGCGGGGGGCGGCAAGGAGAGCCGGGATGGCGGCGGTGCCGGCAAGCGTTTTGCCGGTGGCCAGATGCACCTGAGCGAGGCCGAGCGGGCGCGTCGATCGTCCAGCAGCAAGCGCGGCGGCAAGGCCGGGCGCGGCGGCAAGGAGATGTCGCGCAGCAGCAATGCGCCGACCGGCCCGCACGGGTTCTCGCGCCCCACGGCTCCGGTGGTCCGCGAAGTGGTCGTTGGCGATACGAACATCGTCGCCGATCTGGCGCAGAAGATGGCCGTCAAGGGTTCCGAAGTAGTCAAGGCGCTGTTCAAGATGGGCGTGATGGCAACCATCAACCAGACCATTGATCATGACACCGCCGTGCTGGTGGTGGAGGATCTGGGCCACGTGCCGGTCGCCGAAAGCCAGTCCAACGCCGAGGACACGCTGGCTGCGCATACCCAGAATGTCGAGCTGGAAGGCGACAAGATCACGCGTCCGCCGGTGGTAACCATCATGGGTCATGTCGATCACGGCAAGACCTCGCTGCTCGACTACATCCGCACCACCAAGGTGGCCTCCGGCGAAGCCGGTGGCATCACCCAGCATATCGGCGCGTATCACGTGCAGACGTCGCGAGGCGTGATCACCTTCCTGGATACCCCGGGACATGCCGCTTTCACCTCGATGCGCGCCCGAGGTGCGCAGTCGACCGATATCGTGATACTCGTGGTGGCTGCCGATGACGGCGTGATGCCGCAGACGGTGGAGGCGGTGAAACATGCTCGCGCCGCCAAGGTGCCGCTGATTGTCGCCGTCAACAAGATGGACAAGGACGGCGCCAACCCCGACAACGTCAAGCAGGGGTTGGTGAAGTACGACGTGGTGCCGGAAGACTGGGGCGGCGATGTGCAGTTCGTGCCGGTGTCGGCCAAGACCGGCGCCGGTGTCGAGGACCTGCTCGATGCGATCTCGATCCAGGCCGAGGTGATGGAACTCAAGGCCGTCGCCGATGGCCGTGCTTCCGGCGTGGTGATCGAATCCAGCCTGGATCGTGGTCGTGGCCCGGTGGCGACCGTGCTGGTGCAGCAGGGTACCCTGAAGAAGGGCGATTTCATCGTCTGCGGCATCGAATACGGTCGCATGCGCGCGCTGATCGACGAGACCGGCAAGCAGGTGGCCGAAGCCGGCCCGTCGATTCCGGTGCAGGTGCTGGGTCTGTCCGGGGTGCCGGAAACCGGCGACGATTTCGTTTGCGTCGAAGACGAGCGGCTGGCCCGCGAGGTGGCGCAGGAGCGTGAGCAGAAGCGTCGCGAAACGCGCATGGTCAGCAAGAGCAACCGGCTCGAGGACATCATCGCGAAGATGGGACAGGGCGTGGAACAGCAGACGCTCAACATCCTGGTCAAGGGCGATGTGCAGGGTTCGGTCGAGGCGCTGCGCGAATCGCTGACCCAGATCGGCAACGAGCGGGTCCGGGTCAACGTGGTCTCCTCCGGCGTTGGCGGCATCACCGAATCCGACGCCACCCTGGCTGCCGCGTCGAAGGCCTTGATCATCGGTTTCAACGTGCGTGCCGATGCCTCGGCGCGCAAGGTGATCGAGACCGCCGGTCTGGACGTGCGCTACTTCTCGATCATCTACGACGTGATCGACCAGGTGACCCAGGCGGCCACCGGCCTGCTCGGCATGGAAGTGCGCGAGGAGATCATCGGTACCGCACAGGTTCGCGACGTGTTCCGCAGCTCCAAGTTCGGTGCCGTGGCCGGCTGCATGGTCATCGAAGGCACCGTCAAGCGCAACAAGCCGATCCGTGTGCTGCGCGACAACGTGGTGATCTTCGAGGGCGAGCTGGAATCGCTGCGCCGCTTCAAGGAACTGGTCGACGAAGTGCGCAACGGCATGGAGTGCGGCATCGCGGTCAAGCAGTACAACGACGTCAAGGCCGGCGATCAGATCGAATGCTTCGAGCGCACGGAAGTGGCGCGGACGCTGTAAGAAAAAACGGGGGACCGGGGATGGGGGACCAGGGACCGGGACGCCTGAGCCGGCGCACCTGCCTTTCCCGGTCCCCGATCCCCGGTCCCCAAGGAGCTTTGTCATGCCATCCCGTGATTTCAAACGTACCGACCGCGTAGCTGCCGAATTGCGCCGCGAACTGGGTTTGCTGGTGCATGCAGCGGTGCGCGATCACGGGCTGCCGTCGGTCAGCGTGTCGGACGTGGAAATCACCCGCGATCTGGACTGGGCCACGGTGTGGGTAACCGCGTTGATGCCCGAGCAGGGCTTGCCGGCGGTGAAGGCGCTGAACGGGATCGGTCACGAAATCCGTCACGCATTGGCGCGCGGCGGCATGCGCATGCGGCGGGTGCCCGAACTGCGCTTCAAATACGACGATTCGGTCGACAAGGGCGAGCGCATCGAATCGCTGCTGCGCGAGCAGACCCGCGATCTGGCGCCACCTGCCGACGACAAGCAGGATTGAACCGCAAGCACAGGGCGCCCGCAGATCCAATGAACGTGATCCGATGAATCGTCCTGTGCGTATCCGTTGGCGTGACCTGCACGGCATCGTTTTGCTCGACAAGCCGATCGGGTTGAGCTCCAACCAGGCGCTGCAAGCCGTTCGGCGCTTGCTGCGTGCGGCCAAGGGCGGCCATGCCGGCGCACTCGACCCGATGGCCACCGGACTGCTGCCGCTGTGTTTCGGCGAGGCGACCAAGCTGGCCGGCAGCCTGCTCGGTTCGCGCAAGGCGTATGTCGCCGATTGCCGGCTGGGCATCACCACCGATACCGCGGACAGCGAAGGCGCCATCGTGCAACAACGCCCGGTGCCGGTGCTGGACGAGGCCGCCATCGAAACGGCGCTGGCCAGGTTGCGCGGGCGCATAGCCCAGGTGCCGCCGGTGTATTCGGCACTCAAGCAGGGCGGCGAGCGGCTGTACGTCAAGGCACGTCGCGGCGAAGCCGTCGAGGTGCCGCCACGCGAAGTCGAGGTTCACCGGCTCGATCTGCTGGCGCGCGACGGGGACACGTTGCAGCTGCTTGTCGAATGCGGCTCCGGGACCTACGTGCGTTCGCTGGCGCGGGATCTGGGCGAGGATCTGGGTTGTGGTGCACATCTGACGGCATTGCGCCGCTTGTGGGTGGAGCCGTTCCGCGAACCGCGCATGGTGACGCTGGACGAGCTGCGGCGGGCGGCTGAACAGGGCGACGAGGCTCTGCTCGCCTGGCTGCTGCCGGTATCGGCGGGCTTGTCGGATCTGCCCACCGTTCAGCTTGACGGGCCGCAGAGCCTGGCCATTTCCCGCGGTCAGCCGATTCAGCTCAGTCCAGTGCCCGTGGTGGGGCGCTGCGCTGCGTCAGCCAGCGATGGGACGCTGCTGGCGCTGCTTGAACTCGATGCCGACGGCCGCGCACGCATCCTGCGCGGCTTCAACCTGCCGCCGGACTGACGATTTTGAGCCGATCGCCGGTTGCGCACTTGTTGTAACCGCACTCCCATCAGTAGAATAGACAAGTTATTTCAACGCTTTCATTCATCTAGGCGAAGCTTGCGCTTGCGCCATCGCGGTGACGCAAGCGCAAGCTTCGCATCGCCTTTCAAGGAAACACATACTCATGTCTCTTACCGCAGAACAAACCGGCAAGATCGTTGCCGATTTCGGCCGTGTACCGAACGATACCGGTTCGTCGGAAGTCCAGGTGGCGTTGCTGTCCGCCCGGATCGATCATCTCACCGGCCATTTCAAGGAACACAAGCAGGATCACCATTCCCGCCGTGGCCTGCTGAAGCTGGTCAACCAGCGCAAGCGCCTGCTCAGCTATCTGAAGGATCGCGACCTCGCACGCTATCAGGCCCTGATCGAACGCCTCGGCCTGCGGAGATGAGCGTTCGTCCTTGAACGCGAAGATCAAGAAGCGGCCATCCGTGGCCGCACTATTCAATGGTTTTTGCGTTCGTCCTTGAACGCGAAGGTCAAAAAGCGGCCATCCATGGCCGCACTCCTCAATTTCTGCGTTCGTCCTTGAGCGCGAAGGTCAACAGGACACAACCCGTGGCGAAAGTAACCAAGTCATTCCAGTACGGTAATCATGAAGTCACGCTGGAGACGGGCGAAATTGCCCGCCAGGCGTCCGGTGCGGTCATGGTCAGCATGGGTGGCACCGTGGTGCTGGTCACCGCGGTGGCCGCGACCAAGCAGAAAGAAGGTCAGGATTTCTTCCCGCTCACTGTCGACTACGTGGAAAAGTTCTACTCCGCCGGTCGCATCCCGGGTGGGTTCTTCAAGCGCGAAGGCCGTCCGACCGAAAAGGAGACGCTGACCTCGCGCCTGATCGATCGCCCGGTACGCCCGCTGTTCCCGGATGACTTCAAGAATGAAGTGCAGGTGATCGCGCAGGTCGTGTCGCTCAATCCCGAGGTCGATGGCGACATCGTCGCGCTGCTGGGTGCCTCCGCTGCGTTGAGCCTGGCCGGTATCCCGTTCAAGGGCCCGATCGGTGCGGCGCGCGTGGGTTATGTCAACGGCCAGTATCTGCTGAACCCGACGGCGACCGAACTGAAGACCTCCCAGCTGGATCTGGTCGTCGCCGGTACCGCCGGCGCGGTGCTGATGGTGGAATCCGAAGCGCAACTGCTGTCCGAGGACGTGATGCTCGGCGCGGTGATGTTCGGCCACCAGCAGATGCAGACCGCGATCCGCGCGATCGCCGAGCTGGCTTCCGAAGCTGCCCGGCCGTCGTGGGACTGGCAGGCACCGGCGCGCAACGAGTCGCTGGTTGCCGCGCTCAAGGGCGCCGTCGGCAACAAGCTGGAGGAAGCCTTCCAGGTGCGCGACAAGCTGCAGCGCCGCGATGCGATTTCAGCGATCAAGGCCGATGTGCTGGCGGAGCTGAAGGCGCAGGCCGAAGCGAACGGCTGGTCGTCCGCCGAACTGTCGAAGGAATTCGGCGAGCTCGAATACCACACGATGCGCGACAGCGTGCTCAAGACCAAGGTGCGCATCGATGGCCGCCAGCTGGACGACGTGCGTGCGATCACCGCCCGCGTCGGCGTGCTGCCGCGTACCCACGGTTCGGCGCTGTTCACGCGCGGCGAGACGCAGGCGCTGGTGGTGGTCACGCTGGGTACCACGCGCGACGCGCAGATCATCGACGCACCGGGCGGCGAGTCGAAGGATCCGTTCCTGTTCCATTACAACTTCCCCCCGTTCTCGGTGGGCGAGGCCGGCCGTTTCGGCGCGCCGAAGCGCCGCGAGATCGGCCACGGCCGCCTCGCCAAGCGCGGTGTGCAGGCAGTCAAGCCGAGCATCGAGGAATTCCCGTACGTGCTGCGCGTGGTCTCGGAAATCACCGAGTCCAACGGCTCCTCGTCGATGGCCTCGGTATGCGGTTCCTCGCTGGCGATGATGGACGCCGGCGTGCCGCTGAAGGCGCCGGTGGCCGGCATCGCGATGGGCCTGGTCAAGGAGGGCGGCGACTTCGTGGTGCTGTCCGACATCCTGGGCGACGAGGATCATCTGGGCGACATGGACTTCAAGGTGGCCGGCAGCGCCGACGGCATTTCCGCGTTGCAGATGGACATCAAGATCGACGGCATCACCGAGGAGATCATGAAGGCGGCGCTGGCGCAGGCCAAGCGCGGCCGCCTGCATATCCTGGGCGAAATGGCCAAGGCGATCAGCACCGCCCGTTCGGAAATGAGCGAGTACGCCCCGCGCCTGATCACCATCAAGATCCATCCGGACAAGATCCGCGAAGTGATCGGCAAGGGCGGCGCCACCATTCGTTCGATCACCGAAGAGACCGGCACCACGATCGACATCAGCGACGACGGCACGATCATCGTCGGTTCGGTCAACCGCGAGGCGGGCGAGGCGGCGAAGAAGCGCATCGAGCAGATCGTTTCCGATGTCGAGCCGGGCCGCATCTACGAGGGCAAGGTCGCCAAGCTGATGGATTTCGGCGCGTTCGTGACGATCATGCCGGGCAAGGATGGTCTGGTGCACGTGTCGCAGATCTCCGACGAGCGGGTGGAAAAAGTTTCCGACAAGCTCAAGGAAGGCGACATCGTCAAGGTCAAGGTGCTCGAAGTGGACAAGCAGGGCCGTATCCGCCTGTCGATGAAGGCAGTGACCGAGGACGAGCGAGCCAGCGGCGCCACCGCCTGAGTCTGCATGGTGATCCGTAAGCGAAGAGGCCCGGCATTTCGATGCCGGGCCTCTTTCGCATCGGGTGAAAGGCATCGTGTAGGAGCGCGCTTGCGCGCGATGCCTTTTCGGGGCGATCAGCCTTTGGGTCGATGATTTTGCGCAACAGGGTTTTGTTAGGATGCTAGCAGCCTGTCGGGCTTTGGTGGTCGAGGCGAGAATTCGGCTGTGCGAGGACAGACAACGACGGTTCGCCGGCCCATGGTGGTTCCATGAGCCAAGAAGCGGCGGAAATACGGATCGCACAGACGGATTCGCAGCCCGGCCGACCAAAGCCCGACAGGCTCCCAGGACCCTTGGACGAGGATGCACCGATGGCCACCAACCCGGCAAATGATTTCATCAAGGATTATCAGGCCCTGGCGCAGCAGTCATGGGATGCCTGGACGCGCCAGCTGCAACAGCAGCCGGGCGGCGCGAGTCCATTTTTCACACCGCCGGCAGCGCCCGTCTGCGGCAACGATACGCTGGAACGCACGCTGGCCGGCCTGAAGGGATATCTCGACTGGATGCAGGGCGTTGCCGCTGCCGGCAGCCAGGATCCCGCCGGCGATTGGCGTCAACAGCTGCAGCAATACTTCGGTGCTGCCAGCCAGCCGTTTACCCAGGCGTTTGGCGGTATCGACAGCACCGGCGCCGAGGGCTTCATCAGGCAATGGCAGTCATGGCTGCAGGCCACGCAGCACAGCGGTTTCGGCGATCTGCCGGGAGCCAATGGGCCCACCCCGGCATTCGGGTTGAACCGCGAGCAGCAGATGCAGCAGCAGACCATGGCATTTGCCGTGCTGGAATCGCTGCAGGCCTCGGCGCGCTACCAGGCGTTGATCCAGCGTGCCAATGCGCAGGGGATGGAGCGGCTGCAGGACAAGCTGGCACTGCATGCGGAACCGGGGCGCCAGATCGATTCGCTCAAGGCGCTGTATGACCTGTGGGTGGATGCGGCCGAGGAGGCCTACGCCGAGATTGCGCTGTCGGACGAATTTCGTGAGGTCTATGGCGAAATGGTCAACAGCCAGATGCGTGTACGGCACCTGCAGCAACAGCAGACCGAGCAGATCTGCCAGCAGCTGGGCGTGCCGACGCGCGCCGAAGTGTCGAGCCTGGGCGAACGGCTGCAGTCATTGCGCCGCGAGTTTCGCGCAGGCCATGTACCTTCGCCGCAAGACCTTGCCGGCGAGATCGCCACGTTGCGCCAGGAACTGGCCGAGCTCAAGCGGCAGCTGGCCGACGGCAAGCAATCGGCGTCCACGGCAACGAAGCGAGCCGAACCCGCAGCCCCCAAACCCGCGGCAAGGGCCGCGGTTCCGCCGGCAAGAAAAGCTGCCGCCAAGGCCATCGCCAAGGCGACGCGCAAACCCGTGCCCCGCAAGGCCTCCGCGCCATCCCCGTCCCGCAGCAAGCCAGTGAACCGGGCCAGCTCGCGCAAGCGCAAGTAAGGAGATCCAGGTCATGTACACGCCATTGCGCATCGAGCCCACCAGGGCGCTGCTCGACATTGCCACGTTTCAGCGCAAGCTCGCCGCCGGCATCGGTCATCTGCGCAGCATGCGCGAGCCCGAATACGCCAATACGCCGCGCGAACTGGTCTATAGCGAGGACAAGCTGAAAGTGTGGCACTTCACCGGCTACGACAAAACGCCCTCGAAGACACCGCTGCTGATCGTCTATGCACTGGTCAACACGGTCTGGATGACCGACCTGCAGCCGGATCGCTCGATGGTGCGCAATCTGCTGGAACAGGGCGAGGATGTCTACCTGATCGACTGGGGCTATCCGGACGGTGCCGATCGCTGGCTGACGCTGGATGATTACATCAACGGCTACCTCGATCGCTGCGTGGACGTTGTGCGCCAGCGGCACGGGCTGGATGCGATCAATCTGCTGGGTATCTGCCAGGGCGGTGCGTTCTCGCTGTGCTACACGGCATTGCACCCGGACAAGGTCAGGAACCTGATCACCATGGTCACGCCGGTGGATTTCCATACGCCCGGCAACATGCTGTCGCACTGGTGCCGCAACATGGACGTGGATCTGTTCGTCGACACCCTGGGCAATGTCCCCGCCGGGCTGATGAACTATGTCTACCTCACCCTGAAGCCCGTGCGACTGAACCAGCAGAAATACATCGGCATGGTCGACATCCTCGACAGTCCGGCCGAACTGGAGGACTTCCTGCGCATGGAGCGCTGGATCTTCGACTCGCCGGATCAAGCCGGCGAGGCATTCCGCCAGTTCATCAAGGATTTCTACCAGGGCAACAAGCTGGTCAAGGGCACGCTCACGATCGGCGGCAAGCCGGTGGATCTGGGCATGGTGACCCATCCGGTGCTGAATATCTTTGCCGAGCAGGACCATCTGGTGCCGCCCGATGCGTCGCGTGCGCTGGGTAAGTACGTGGGTACCGACGATTACACCCAGCTGGCGTTCAAGGGTGGCCATATCGGCATCTACGTGTCCGGCCGCGCGCAGCGCGAAGTGCCGCCGGCGATCCATCAGTGGTTGCGTGCCAGGGGGTAGGGCGGAGAGCGAGACGTGAGTGCAGAGAAGCGAGAAGTGAGGGAGAGCGGCACCTACTCACTTCTCACTTCTCTGCACTCACTCCTCTCCCGCTTCTCTTCGGTAAAATGCGCGGATGACCGAAACCAGCATGCACTCCCACGATTCCATCCGCGCCGTGCAATGGCGGGGCGATCATCTGCGCTTGCTCGATCAGCGCCGCCTGCCGCAGGAAGAATGCTGGTTCGACTGCCACGATGCTGCCGAGGTCACCCAGGCGATCCGCGACCTGGCGGTGCGTGGCGCACCGGCGATCGGTATCGCTGCCGCATGGGGGGTGGCGATGGCGGCAAGGCAGAACGCGCCGATGGATGCCGCGCTGGCGATGTTGCGTGCGGCGAGACCCACCGCAGTGAACCTGATGTGGGCGCTGGATCGCATGAAAAAGCGCATCGCGGCAGGTGCCGATGCCGGCGCGCTGGCGGCGGAAGCGCAAGCGATCCAGGACCAGGATCTGGCCGCCAATCGCAAGATGGGCGAATTGGGCGCTGCGCTGATCGCTGCGCATGCCGGCGTGCTGACCCATTGCAATACCGGCTCGCTGGCCACGGCCGGTTACGGCACCGCGCTGGGCGTGATCCGTGCCGGCGTTGCGGCAGGGCGGATCGAGCGCGTGTATGCCGGCGAAACCCGGCCGTGGCAGCAAGGCGCGCGACTGACCATGTGGGAACTGGTGCGCGACGGCATCCCGGCCCAGCTGATCGCCGATTCCGCCGCGGCGCATCTGATGAAATCCGGCGCGGTGCAGTGGGTCATCGTCGGTGCCGACCGTATCGCGGCCAATGGCGATGTGGCGAACAAGATCGGCACCTACCAGTTGGCGATCGCGGCGAAGTATCACGGCGTCAGGTTCATGGTGGTCGCACCGTCGTCCACGATCGACATGGCCACCGGTACCGGTGAAGACATCGAGATCGAGCTGCGCGATCCCGCCGAGTTGCTGCATGCCGCCGGGCAGCGAACCGTGGTCGAGGGTGCGCACGCGTGGAACCCGGTGTTCGACGTGACGCCCGCGGAACTGATCACGGCCATTGTGACCGAACGCGGCGTGATCGAGCGGCCAGGCAGCATCGCGATGCAGGCGATGTTCGGGTGGTGAAGCTTTCGCGCGAGATCATGTTGTTCGCGGCGGGCGGCGTGCTCGGACTGCTGGTCGACGCCACCGTCGTGCAGACGCTGGTGGTTGCGGCTGGCTGGGATCCGTATCTGGCCCGCGTGCTGTCGTTTCTGCTCGCGGCCACGGTGACCTGGTGGTGGAATCGCCGCTACACCTTTGCGGCACGCCGCAGCGATCGCGCCGCGCACGCCGAGTGGTTGCACTGGCTTGGGCTGATGAGCTTCGGCGCCGTGATCAATTACGGCGTGTACGCGCTGTTGCTGCTGAACTTCGCGGCATTGCACCGGTGGCCGGCGGTGGCTGCGGCAGCCGGTTCGGCGGTGGCCGCGCTGGTGAATTTCGCGACCGCCCGCGGGATCCTTTTCAAGGGCTCCAAGACGTCAACGTAAGTTATTGATTGAAAAGAATTAAATCCTGTGTTTTTGACACGGTTCGTGGTACACTCCAACAGCTGTTTTCGGGTCGCTCGCGCATGCGCTTGAGGCATGCGCACCAGCGTCCTTTTTTCGTTTCCAGGGAAGTCGCTTGATGGCAGAATTCGCCAAAGAAATCATCCGCGTCAATATCGAAGACGAGATGCGCCAGAGCTATCTCGATTACGCCATGAGCGTGATCGTGGGCCGCGCACTTCCGGATGTTCGTGATGGTCTGAAACCGGTGCATCGTCGCGTGCTGTTCGCGATGAACGAGCTGGGCAACGTCTGGAACAAGCCCTACAAGAAATCGGCCCGCGTGGTCGGTGACGTGATCGGTAAATACCATCCGCATGGCGATCAGTCGGTATACGACGCGATCGTGCGCATGGCGCAGCCGTTCTCGCTGCGCTACATGCTGGTCGACGGCCAGGGCAACTTCGGTTCGGTCGATGGCGACAATGCCGCCGCGATGCGCTATACCGAAGTACGCATGTCGCGCCTCACGCACGAACTGCTGGCGGACATCGACAAGGAAACCGTCGATTTCGGCCCGAACTACGACGAGAGCGAACACGAGCCGCTGGTGCTGCCTGCCCGCGTGCCGAACCTGCTGATCAACGGGTCGGCGGGCATCGCAGTGGGCATGGCCACCAATATTCCGCCGCACAACCTCAACGAGGTGATTGCGGCGACGCTTGCGTTGATCGACGAGCCTACCCTCGGCATCGACGATCTGATGCGCTACATCCCGGGGCCGGACTTTCCCACCTATGGCATCATCAACGGCTCGTCCGGCATCATCGAGGCGTATCGCACCGGTCGCGGCCGCATCCTGGTGCGCGCGAAGGCCGAGGTGGAAACCGAGGCGAACGGCCGCGAGACGATCATCGTCCACGAGCTGCCCTACCAGGTGAACAAGGCACGGTTGATCGAGAAGATCGCCGAGCTGGTGAAGGAGAAGAAACTCGAGGGCATCAGCGAACTGCGCGACGAGTCCGACAAGGACGGCATGCGCATCGTGATCGAGATTCGCCGCGATGCGATGGGCGACGTGGTGCTGAACAACCTGTTCCAGCAGACCCAGCTGCAGGTCACCTTCGGCATCAACATGGTGGCGCTGCTGGACGGCCAGCCGCGCCTGCTGAACCTCAAGGACATCCTGGAGGCGTTCATTCGCCACCGCCGCGAGGTGGTCACCCGGCGCACGATCTTCGAGCTGCGCAAGGCCCGCGCCCGCGCGCACATCCTTGAAGGCCTCACCGTCGCGCTGGCCAACATCGACGAGATGATCGAGCTGATCAAGACCTCCGCCTCGCCGGCCGAGGCGCGCGAGCGGATGACGTCGCGGCGCTGGGAAGCCGGTCTGGTGCGTGCGCTGCTGTCGGCCACCGGCGCGCAGGCGTCGCGGCCGGAAGAGATGGATCCGCGCGATGGCCTGAAGGACGACGGTTACCAGTTGTCCGAAGCGCAGGCGCTGGAAATCCTGGCGATGCGCCTGCACCGCCTGACCGGACTGGAGCAGGAAAAGCTCTCCGACGAATATCGCCAGGTCCTGGAAACCATCCGCGGGCTGATCGAGATCCTGGAAAACCCCGAGCGGCTGCTGGAGGTGATCCGCGGCGAGCTGGAAGCGGTCAAGGCCGAGTTCGGCGATGCCCGGCGTACCGAGATCCAGCACTCGCAGGAAGATCTCAACGTGCTCGACCTGATTGCGCCGGAAGACGTGGTGGTCACGCTGTCGCACACCGGCTACATCAAGCGCCAGCCGGCCAGCACGTATCGCGCGCAGAAGCGAGGCGGCAAGGGCCGCTCGGCATCGGCACTGAAAGACGAGGATGTCGTCGAGCAACTGTGGGTGGTCAACACGCACGACACCTTGTTGACGTTCACCAGCACCGGCCGCGTCTACTGGCTCAAGGTCTACCAGATGCCCGAGGCGGGCCCGGGCGCGCGCGGCAAGCCGATCGTCAACCTGTTGCCGCTGGGCGAGGGCGAGAAGGTGCAGGCAGTGCTGCCGGTGCGCGAGTACAGCGACGACCGCTTCGTGTTTTTCGCCACCCGCCAGGGCACGGTGAAGAAAACCCCGTTGACCGAATTCGCGTTCCAGCTGCAGAAGGGCAAGCTCGCGATCAAGCTCAACGAGGGCGATGCGCTGGTCAATGTGGAGCTGACCGACGGCAACAGCGACATCCTGCTGTTCGCCTCCAACGGCAAGGTCAACCGGTTCGACGAGAACACCGTGCGTTCGATGGGCCGTACCGCCACCGGCGTGCGCGGCATGCGGCTGGCCGAGGGCGCACACGTGGTCTCGCTGATCGTGGCCGCCGAGGGCGACATCCTCACCGCCACCGAGCGTGGCTACGGCAAGCGCACCCCGCTGAGCGAATTCACCAAGAAGGGCCGCGGTACCCAGGGCGTGATCGGCATCCAGTGCTCCGGACGCAATGGCGCGCTGGTGGGTGCGGTGCAGGTCACCGAGGCGCAAGAGCTGATGCTGATCTCGGACCAGGGCACGCTGGTGCGTACCCGGGTGGCCGAGGTCTCGCAGCTCGGCCGCAATACCCAGGGCGTCACCCTGATCCGGCTCCCGGCCGACGAAACGCTGGTCAGCGTGATGCGGCTGGATGCGGAGGAGGACAACGGCGAGGAAGGCGAGACCGCCGACACCCAGCCACCCGCCGAAGGCGGCAGTTCCGGCATGGTTGAACCGGCACCCGCCGAAGAGTGAAATCGAGGCTGTCCCGAACAGGAAAAACCCCGGTCATGCCGGGGTTTTTTCCTGTTCGGGACCCTGTGCCGGCCGCCGAGGAAAGATTTCAGGCTGCTAACCTGTCGCCAAGCCCCGCAACTCCACCCCGGCGCCCGTCACCCGCAGCACCGACCCGTGCTCGTACCAGTCTCCCAGCACGATCCGTTCGGCCGCCTTTGCGTCCAGCACGAACGGGTGCACTGCGGGGCGGTGGGTATGCCCATGAATCAGTCGCGTCACGCCGGCTTGCCGCATTGCCGCAGCCACAGCCCCGTCATTCACGTCCATGATGCTTTCCATCGTGCTGCCGGTATGTGCGCGGCTGTCTTCGCGTGCCTTGGCGGCGAATGCGCGACGGGCCTCCAGCGGCATCGAGAGGATCTGCGCCTTCCATTGTGGCGCGCGGACCTGCTGGCGCACGGCCTGGTAGGCGACATCGTCGGTACACAGCAGGTCGCCATGCATCAGCAGGGTTCGGCGGCCCTGGATGTCGTGCACCGTGCCATCGTCGAGCAGGGTCATCCCGGCCCGGCGGGCGAATGCCTCGCCCAGCAGGAAGTCGCGGTTGCCGGCCATGAAATACACCGGTACGCCGGCATCGTTCACGGCGCGGATCGCGCGCGCGATGCGGCGCGGCAGTTCGGCATCGTCGTCGTCGCCAACCCAGGCTTCGACCAGATCGCCCAGGATGTACAGCGCATCGGCGTGGCGAACCTCATCGCTGGCGAGATAGTTCTCGAACAGCGCGGTGATCTGCGGCCGGCCGGGATCCAGGTGCAGGTCGGCGATGAACAGGGTGGTCATCGCGGCGCTCAGTGATGGTGGCGGGTTGCTTTCTTGCCATGTCTGGCGACTGGTGGGGCGGGGGCCGGCACCTTGTCGCTGGCGGTGTGGCTGCTGCTTGCCGCGGCAGGCGCTTGTTCGCCGATCACGTGGGCGCTCAGGATGACCACCAGCGGGTTGGGTACGTCGCCGGCGAATGGCCCGAGCGCGCGGGTGGGCAGCGCGGCAATCTTGTCGACCACGTCCATGCCGGCGATCACCTTGCCGAACACGGTGTAGCCCCAGGTCAGGCCACTCTGGTTGCCGACGAAATCCAGCCGGCGATTGTCGACCAGGTTGAAGAAGAACTGCGAAGTGCCGGAGTTCGGATCGGCGCCGCGTGCAACCGCCACCGTGCCGCGCAGATTGGACAGGCCGTTGTCGGCTTCGCTGGCCACGGCGGGGCGGGTCCGCTTCGGTTGCAGGTCGCGCGTGTACAGGCCACCCTGCACCAGGTAGCCGGAAATGACCCGATGCAGCACCGTGCCGTCGTAAAAGCCGTCACGTACATACTGCAGGAAATTGGCCACGCTCTTGGGCGCCTTGTCCGGATACAGCTCCAGCGTGATGTCGCCCTGCGAGGTATGCAACAGCACCTGCGGAGGTGTCGCAACGGCCGCCGTAGCGGGCTTGGCGTTCTGTGCCGCCAGGGTCGACGGCAGGATCACGAGCAGCGTGGCGAGCAGTGACTTCAACATGGGGATCAGACGGTTTGGGCGTGGGGACATGATACGCGGCCACCAAGATGATGTGGTCGAAACAGATTGAGAAGTGCGGCCATGGATGGCCGCTTTTTGATTCTCGCGCTCAGGGAAGAGCGCGTCGGGAACCGTCAGCTGCTGGACACCTCGAGCTTGAATCCCAGCTCGACCATTGGCGATTGCTCCTGCTGCAGGTCGGCTTCGCTCAGCGGATGCTGTTCGAACCAGGCGATCGGCAAGGTCAGGCGCAGGGACTGGTTGCTGGCGGCCAACCGCATCGGCGGCAGCGATTCGGCCCGTCGGGCACGGCGGAACAGCACGGCCAGTCGCAGCAACGCCGTGATGTGGCGGGCCAGCTGACGGTAGCGCTGCGGCAGCGCCGAGATCACTTTTTTGTCCGGTTTGCGCCGGTGCATCTGGATCACCGCGGCCAGCAGTTGCTGCTCCTGCCGGGAGAAACCGGCGAGATCGGCGTTGCGCAGGATGTAGGCGCCGTGTTGATGGTGCTGGCTGTGCGCGATGGCCAGACCGATTTCGTGCACGCGCGAAGCCCAGGAAAGCCATTCCCGCGCATCGGCATCCAGTTGCCAGGTCGGCGCGACCTGGTCGAACAGCATCTGCGCGGTCGATTCGACCCGGCGTGCCTGGGCGCGATCCACGCCGTAGCGGGTGGCCAGCGCGTCGATGCTGGCGGTGCGCGGATCGCTGCCGCCTGCGCGGCCGAGCAGATCCCACAGCAGGCCTTCGCGCATGGAATTTTCGCAGATGTGCATCCGTTCGATGCCGAGCGCGGCAAAGGCAGCCTCGAAGATCACCACGCCACCGGCGATCACCAGCCTGCGTTCCTCGTGCAGGCCGGGCAGTTTCAGGCTGCTGATCTGGCCTTGTTCCAGCAGCGCATCGCGCAGCGAGGCGAGCGATGCCGGCGTGATGCCGTCATCGGAAAATTTCATGGCCTGCACCACCGAGCCGATCGACTTGGCGGTGCCGGAAGAGCCGTAGGCATCCTGCCAGCCGGCTTCGCGATAGTCTTCGTCGAATTGCTGCAGCAGGACTCCGATTTCGCTCCTTGCATGTTGCCAGCGCTTGCGGGTGATTTTGCCGCCGGGGAAAAACCGCAGGGTCGAGGCGATGCAGCCGGCCTGCACGCTCTCCGTATGCATCGGGGCCAACCCGCGACCGATGATGAATTCGGTACTGCCGCCGCCGACGTCGATCACCAGCCGTGGCTCGCGCGATGCTGGCAGGCCATGTGCCGCCCCGAGAAAGATCAGGCGGCCTTCCTCGCGACCGGAAACGATTTCTATGGGATGACCCAGCGCGGCCTCGGCGGTGGTCAGAAAGGCCTGTGGCGCGGTCATCCGGCGGACCGCGTTGGTGGCCACGGCGCGGACCCGCAGCGAGGGAAGTCCGGCCAGACGCTGGCCGAAGCGGGCCAGGCAGTTCAGGGCGCGGGCGCGGCGCTCTGGGTCCAGGGTGCCGTCGGCGCGCTGGCCTGCCGCCATACGCACGGTGTCGCGCAGGCGGTCGATCACCCGTGGCTCGCCGTGCTCGACGCGCGCCACCACCATGTGAAAACTGTTGGAGCCCATGTCGACGGCGGCGATCAGCTCGCCATCGCGGATCGGTATCTGATCGGCTTGACTCATTGGCTGAAGCGCTCGAGCAGTCCCTGCTGCGCGCTGTAGGGCGGATTTTCGCCCGGTTCGACGCGCGTATACCGGCCATCGCTGTCGAGCAGCCACGCCTGGGTGTTGTCGGCCAACCCGTTGGCCAGGGTTTCCTCGAACACCCGCTCGGCCAGTGCCGGATCGAGTATCGGAAACGCCACCTCGATCCGCCGCATCAGGTTGCGTTCCATCCAGTCGGCGCTGGCGCAGTACAGCTCGGACTCACCATTGTTGGCGAACCAGTACACCCGGCTGTGCTCGAGGAAACGTCCGATGATGGAGCGCACCCGGATCCGCTCCGAGACGCCCGGCAGGCCAGGGCGCAGGGTGCAGGCGCCACGCACGATCAGGTCGATCTCCACGCCTGCCTGCGAGGCGCGATACAGCGCCTCGATCACACGCGCCTCGTTCAGCGCGTTGAGTTTGGCGACGATGCGTGCGGGTCGCCCGTTGCGCGCGTGCACTGTCTCGCGCTCGATCTTCGCCAGCACGCTGGTGTACAGCGTGAACGGCGAATGCAGCAGGCGTTTGAGCTCGATCATCGGCCCCAGCCCGGAAAGCTGCTGGAAGACCTTGTGCAGATCCTCGCCGATTTCGGGGTGCGCGGTCATCAGCCCGATGTCGGTGTATGTGCGGCTGTTGACCTGATGGTAATTGCCGGTGGACAGGTGCACGTAGCGGCGCAGCCTGTCACCTTCGCGGCGCACGATCAGCATCATCTTGGCGTGCGTCTTGTAGCCGACCACGCCGTACACCACCTGTACCCCGGCCTCCTGCAGGCGCGTGGCCAGGCGGATGTTGGCCTCCTCGTCGAAACGCGCGCGCAACTCGATCACCACCGTGACGTCCTTGCCGTTGCGCGCGGCGTCGACCAGCAGGTCGACCAGCGGAGTATCTTCGCCGGCGCGATACAGGGTCTGCTTGATCGCCAGTACTTTCGGATCGGCGGTGGCCTGGCGCAGCAGGTCGATCACCGCCGCGAAACTCTGGTACGGATGGTGCAGCAGCACGTCGCGCTGGCTGATCAGGTCGAACTTGTTCTTGCTGCTTTCGAGCGCTGCCGGCAGCTGCGGATTGAAGCGCGGAAATTTCAGCTCGGGCCGATCCAGCCAGTCGTAGATCAGCCCCGCCCGGATGATGTTGACCGGGCCGTCGCAGCGATACACGTCGGTTTCTTCCAGCTCGAAATTGCGGATCAGCAGCGAGGTGATCGACTTGGGGCAGTCGTTGGCGATCTCCAGCCGCACCGGACGTGCATAGCCGCGCCCGACCAGTTCCTCGCTGAGCGCGAGAGCCAGGTTGTCCACCTCGGCCTCCTCGACGATCAGCTCGCTGTTGCGGGTGACCCGGAATTGGTACGTGCCGACCACCTTGAAGCCGGGAAACATCATGTCGGCGAACGCCTGCAGCAGTTCGGCCAGGAACACGAAATGCTCGCCCTCGGCGCAGACTTCGGCCGGCACGCGGATGATGCGAGGCATCGAGCGCGGCGGCCGCACCAGTGCCATGTGGCCTTCGTGGCCAAACGCATCGCGTCCCTTCAGCACCACCGCGATGTTCAGGGTCTTGTTGAGGATGCGCGGAAACGGATGCGCCGGATCCAGCCCCAGCGGCGACAGCACCGGCAGCACCTCGTGCTCGAAATAACCCTGCAACCAGCGCCGCTGGCGCGGACTCCATTGCTTGCGGCCGAGGATGTGGATGTGCTCGGCCTCGAGTTGCGGGCCGATCAGTGCCTGCCAGATCGCGTATTGCTCGGTGACCAGGTCCAGGGCCCGGCTGCGGATGCGCGCCAGCAGCTCGCCGGAGGGCAGGCCGTCCGGCCCGGGCGCAGCCGAGCCATAGGCATGGTGATGCTTGAGCATCGCCACCCGCACCTCGAAGAATTCGTCGAGATTGTTCGCCACGATGCTCAGGTAGCGCAGCCGCTCCAGCAGCGGAACGGCGGGATCGCGCGCCATCGCCAGCACACGGAAATTGAATTCCAGCGCGGAGAGCTCGCGGCTCAGATACAGACCGGGTGCGGTCAGATCGGGGATGTCGGGATGGGCGGAGGTTTCACGGTGCATGGTCCCCATTCTGGGCCATGGCGGGGGTCAAATACACGCCCTGGGAGCCACGCATGTCAGTGATCGTCGCTGCCGCCCGGTGCCAGCAGCCGCGCCTCGCCGAAATGGCAGGCGAAGGTGGAGCCCACGCCGGGCGTACTCTGGATTTGCAACTGCGCCTGATGCAGGTTCAGCACGTGCTTGACGATCGACAGACCCAGGCCGGTACCGCCGCTGTCGCGCGAGCGGCTGGAAGAGACCCGATAAAAACGCTCGGTGAGCCGGGCCAGATGCGTGGCCGGAATGCCGAAACCGGTATCGCTGACCGAGTACACCGCGCCTTGCGGCGTGCGTTGCCAGCGAATCGCGATGCTGCCGCCAGCCGAGGTATAGCGCACCGCGTTGCTGACCAGGTTGGACAGGGCGCTGTGCAGATCCTTGGGCGAGCCGAGCAGATCGGCCTCGGCGGTGGATTCGAGCGTGATCGTGTGGCGGCCCTGGCTGAGCGCTTCGGCCTCCTTGCGCACGGTGGCCAGCAGTGCCGCCATCGGCACCCGTTCGTCGGCGACATCGTGCTGGGTTTCGAGCCGCGACAGGGTCAGCAGATCCTCGACGATCTGGCCCATCCGCTTCGATTGCGCGCGCATCTCGTCCAGTACGGGTGCCAGTTCGGGCACGTCCGCCGGGTCGATCAATTCAAGGTAGCCATGGATCACCGTCAGCGGCGTGCGCAATTCGTGCGAGACATTGGCGACGAAGTCGCGGCGGATCTGTTCGAGCCGGTTCAGATGGCTGATGTCGCGTGCCAGCAGCAGGTATTGATGACGGCCGAACGGCAGCAGGCTGACATGGAGCTGGCTGCCAGGCTGCCCTGGTGCGGCGATGTCGTTGAGCGGTTCGCGCGCGCCATCGCGCAGCCAGCCAGCCAGCTCGGAGGGAGCCATGCGCTCGTGCAGGCTCACGCCACGATCCCTGGGCCGACTCAGCCCGAGCAGGTTTTCGGCGGCGTGGTTGAACCAGCGAACCTGCTGCTGCTGGTCCAGCAGCACGACCGCGTCCGGTAACTGGCTGGCGGCGTTGCGCAAATCGCGAAGGCTGGAGGCGATGCGGCGGGTGCGCGTCATGAAACGGTCATGCTGCAGGGGACTGATAGCCGTGGTTGCGGTCATCATGGCCCGGCTTTGATGACGGCTTCGAGTCAGCAGCAAGACCACTTCCGCCACGGCGACCAGCGCTACTCCGGCTGCAATTTGCCCATCGGCAAGCCAGCCCAGCAGCGCACCGGCCAGCAGGGCGGCGGCGAGTGCGGTCGGCCATTTCCAGGCAGGGGTTGCAGGCTGGAGCATTCAGGCAGATCGCCGGTGGGCATGAGTCAGGAGGAGGCCAGCATCCGCAAAAGCCGGTCCAGCCGCAAGCGTGTGCCGGGCATGACGTTCACGCACTCATCGAGAATCGGTAACCGGTACCGCGAACCGTCTGCACCATGGCATCGAGCTTCCATGGTTCCAGCGTCTTGCGCAGACGGCGGATATGCACGTCGACCGTGCGCTCCTCCACATACACGCTGCCGCCCCAGACGTGGTCGAGCAGCTGGGTACGCGAATAGACCCGTTCGGGGTGGGTCATGAAGAAATGCAGCAGGCGATATTCGGTCGGCCCGATCGACACCTCGTCCTCGCCGGCAAACACCCGGTGCGCCGGACCGTCGATGCGCAGGCCGCCAAGCTCCACCATGCCGGAGCCGTCGTCGCCCTGGCTGCGCCGCAGTACGGCCTTGATCCGCGCGATCAACTCGCGGGTCGAGAACGGCTTCACCACGTAGTCGTCGACCCCGGCTTCCAGCCCGTTGACACGGTCCATCTCCTCGCCTCGGGCGGTGAGCATGATGATCGGGATTTCGCGGCTGAGTTCTTCCTTGCGCAGGCGTCTGGCCAGCTCGAGCCCGCTGGTGCCCGGCAGCATCCAGTCAAGCAGTATCAGGTCCGGTATCTGTTCGGCTATCGCCAGCTGGGCGGCGCGCGCGTCGGCCGCCTGCATCGCGTCCATGCCGGCCTTGCGCAGGGCAAAGCCGATCATCTCGCGAATCGAGGCTTCGTCTTCAACGATGAGGATGCGCTTGTGCACGCGGTGGTCCGCCTGTGATCCGTGACCGGGGTATTGCAGCGCATGCATATTACCTGTCGATGACAGCCGACGGGTGCCATGTGGTCGATGTGCCACCAGACTGACATGGACCGTCGAACTGGGCAGGCCGGGATTGGCCGGTTCAGTCGTTGCCGGCGCCAAGGCAGAGGTAGGCGTCGCAATACGCATCATGCTGAAACTGCTGGTGGCCGTCCGGATTGTCCGCGGTCTTCACCCTGCGTTTCTGCAGTTCCAGTACCAGCGGGGTCAGCTCGGTGATGCGTGCCTGGATGCGTACCCGGGCGTAATAATCCAGATCCTTCCGCTTGAGCAGCCGTTTGAGTTGCTCCATCGCATCGAACGGTCGTCCGGAGTAATAGCTGGCATCGGCAAACGCCTCGCCGGCCCGCACCGTATCGCCTGCCGCATCGCTGGCACGGGCGTAGGCATTGTAGATTTCCGGTTCGGAGGCGTTTTCCAGCAGCGGCCGCAACAGGTTTGCCGCGAGAGACGCCTGAGCCTTGTCGCCGCCGGCGGTGAGCGCCTTGGCATAGGCCAGTGCCACCGCGCGGTTGCGTGGCGACTGCCGGTTGAGTTCGTCGTAGATGGCCAGGGCCGCCGCGCGCTGACCTGCCTGCAGGCGGGCATCGGCCATCGCCAGCTGCAGGATCAGATTGTCCGGGTGCGCTTGCACCAGTGGTTGCAACTGCACGACCGCCTGGGCGCCACGGCCGCTGCGGGTGAGTGCCAGTGCATAGCCGTAGCGGTGCGCCGGGGTGTCGAAGGCGCGCTGTCGCAGATTGGTGCGGTAGTAACTGGCCTGCCTGGTGGCATCGGTGACCAGCACATCGACGCGTTCGCGCATCAGCTGATAGGTGCTTGGATTTTCGGCAGCGGAGGCCTGGAGCAGTCTGGTCGGATCCTTGACGAAGGGGATCGGTGCCGTGCTCTTTGCCCACTGGGCCTTGTCCAGCAAGGTGCCGGAAGGGTGAAGCTTCTGCTCGGCGATCAAGGCGCCGGCGCGTGCCTTGGCATCGCTGATGCGCAGGGTGGTTACCGGGTGGGTCTGCAGCAGTGCCGGTACGTCCTCGCCGCCGGCATTGGCGCTCATCATGTCTTCCATGCGCTCGAAGAAATCAGCCATCGCATTGGGATTGAAGCCCGCTTTGGCCAGTGTCCGGATGCCAGCGCGATCGGCTTCGATTTCGTCCTTGCGGGTGAAGTTGATCGACTTCTGCGCCAGCAGGCCTTGTCCGCCGGCCAGCACTGCCATCGGCGCATCGCCACTGCCGCTGCCGGCACCGGCGACGATCGCCCCAAGCAGCACCAGGGCCATCAACGGCGCGTCCTTTTTGGACGCCTCGAAGGCGCGCTCCAGGTGGTGCTGCGTGATGTGGCCGATCTCATGCGCGATCACGCTGGCCAGTTCACTCTCGTTCTGGGTGATCGCGATCAGACCCGAGTTCACCGCGATGTAGCCGCCGGGTGCCGCAAAGGCATTGATTTCGGGATCTTTCACGATGAAGAACGCGAAGTGATCCTTCGGTCTGTCGGAGCTGGCGACCAGCCGGTAGCCCAGGTCGTTGATGTAGTCGTCCAGCAGGGGGTCGTCGACAACCATGCCCAGCGCACGCATCTGGCGCACCATGGAGGCGCCGTAATCCTGCGCTTCCTGGGGGGTGATCAGCGCATCGGCCGAGCTGCCCAGATCCGGCAGGCGGATGCCTTCCTGCGCGCCCGCTGCAAACGCCAGCCCGGCGGTGAGCAGGGTCGTCAGGAGGCGCGTCTGGAGTCTGCGTGGGGCCATGGACATAGCGGGGCGACAATAGCACTCAGACCGTATTTTGCCGCGTCGGTTCACTGCCGGAGCATGTTTGAGCTTCGGGCTGCATGCACCCATTTGCTGGTAATATTCGTTCATTTTACGGAGCGTTGTAATGTCCAAGATCGAGGTCTATTCCACCGCCGTCTGTCCGTACTGCGTGGCGGCCAAGAATCTGTTGAAGTCCAAGGGGCTGGAGTGGGCCGAGGTGCGTATCGATACCGATGCGGCACAGCGCGACGTCATGCTGACACGCAGCGGCGGGCGCCGCACGGTGCCGCAGATATTCGTCAACGATCAGCACGTGGGCGGTTTCGACGACCTGGTGGCGGCCGATCGCAGCGGCAAACTGGCAAAGTTGCTGGAGCAGACCCCGTGAGCGGGCGACACACTGAATTCAGTGCGTTTCGCCAGCGCATGAACGAACGCATACTGGCCGAAGACAACCAGGTCGTGCGGCGCTTCTTCGCGCTGGACACGCAGACCTACAAGGCCGGTGCGCTGGATGTGAAGACCAAGGAGATGCTTGGTCTGGTGGCATCGCTGGTGCTGCGCTGCGACGACTGCATCAGTTATCACGTTGCCCAATGCAGGGAGGCCGGTGTCGAACGCGATGCATTCTTCGAGGTGTTCGGCGTCGGGCTGGTGGTGGGCGGTTCGATCGTGATTCCCCATCTGCGGCGTGCGGTGGACTTCCTGGATAAACTGGAAACCGGCGAACCCGCAGCCCCGGAGTGCGCCGACCACGCCTGATCGCGTGCCCGTCGAAGGGTAGGAGCCCGCTCGCGGGCGATGCTTTTTGGCCGGGAATCGGGAATCGGGAATTGCAAGGGCAAGAGCATCGCCCGCGAGCGGGCTCCTACAAGCAAGAAGTCGCGCGTCGTGCGAGGTTCCGCAACGCTCTGTGCGAGGATTTGCAATGTCGGGCGCGCGCGTCGGCTGTCCGGCTACGGGTGCATGCGCGATAATGGGCAGTCTTTGCGCGCGCTTTTGCAGTGCGCGCATGCGAACAGCCCCCAAGGAGTATCCCTATGAACAACACCATCGCCGTGATCCCGGGCGACGGCATCGGCCCGGAGATCATGACGGCCACACTGCGCGTGCTCGACGCGCTGGATTGCGGCCTGAACTACGATTCCGTGGACGCCGGCATGGTGGCGCTGGATCGATACGGCGATCTGCTGCCCAAGGCCACGCTGGACAAGATCGCCGAGCACAAGGTGGCGCTGAAGGGTCCGCTGACTACGCCGATCGGCGGCGGGTTCACCTCGATCAACGTGATCTTGCGCCGGCATTTCGACCTGTATGCGAACGTGCGTCCGGCGATCAGTTTCCCGGGTACCCGGTCGCGCTACGAGAACATCGACATCATCACCGTGCGGGAGAATACCGAGGGCGCCTATCTGGCCGAGGGCCAGACGCTGTCCGAGGACGGCGAGATCGCGCAGTCGATCATCCGCAATACCCGCAAGGGCAGTACGCGCATCGTGCGCTACGCCTTCGAGCTGGCCGTGAAAAAGGGTCGCAAGAAGATCACGGCGGTGCACAAGGCCAACATTCTCAAGACCAGCACCGGCCTGTTCCTCAACGTGGCGCGCGAGATCGCCAGGGAATATCCGCAGATCGAATTCAACGAAATGATCGTCGACAACACCTGCATGCAGCTGGTGATGAAACCCGAGCAGTTCGACGTGATCGTCACCACCAATCTGTTCGGCGACATCATTTCCGACCTCTGCGCCGGCCTGGTCGGCGGCCTCGGTCTGGCGCCAGGCGACAACATCGGCGAGCACGCGGCGATCTTCGAGGCCGTGCACGGCTCGGCGCCGGACATCGCCGGCAAGGGCATCGCCAACCCCTGTGCGCTGCTGCTGGCCGCGGCCGACATGCTCGACTACCTGGGCATGGTGGCCAAGGGCGACCAGCTGCGCCAGGCGATCCGCACGGCGATCGAGCTGGATCACGCGCAGGTCACGCCTGACCTCGGCGGCAAGGGCAGCACCGACAGCTTTGCCGACGCCATCGCCAGGCGTATCAAGGGCTGAGCCTCACCAGCCCCGAGATGGAAAGGCCGCAGCGATGAGCCGCGGCCTTTTCGTTGCCGGGACGTTCAGTGCGATGCCGGCCGATAGGTTCCAGGCACGCCCTTGAACGGAATCGCGATGCGGTTCCAGGCGTTGATCAGGATTACCGCCATGTTCAGGTCGCCCAGTTCCTTGTGACCGATCAGCGAAAGATCGGCCACGGCGCCAGGAAGATCAGCCAGATCAGCAGCAGGATGCCGACGTACTTGCAGGCCCGGTACAGTTTCCTGTATCTGCGCTTGAACATCGCCCTGAGCGCATGGCTGGCTCCTCGCCGGCGCTGGCTGAGCGCGAACAGGCGGTTCACGAAACCGGTTTTCTCCGCGTCGCCATCGGTGTTCGGCGAGGCGGTGACCCTGCCCATGAAGGCACTTACCCGCTGGTTGATCGCGCGCATCCAGCGCGTGCGCAGCGGACGCTCCACGTCGGCGAACAGGATCACCCTGGTCTGCCCGGTCCTGTTCTCGGCCCAGTGCACATAGGTTTCGTCGAAGACCACGTCCTTGCCATCGCCCCAGGCGTGCTCCTCGCCATCGACGAGGATGCGGCAGTCGGGTGAGTTGGGCGTGATCAGCCCGAGGTGGTAGCGCAGCGAGCCGGCAAACGGGTCGCGGTGCGGGTTGAGCTTGCTGCCCGGCGGCAGCAGCGCGAACATCGCCGCCTTGATGCTGGGGATCGATTTCAGCAGGGCCACCGTCTGCGGGCACAGCGCTTCGGCCGATGCCAGCGGCTCGCCGTACCATTTCAGGTAAAAGCGCTTCCAGCCCTGTTTGAAGAAACTGTTGAAGCTGGCGTCGTTGTGCTTCTCGGTGGCCCGGATGCGGCCCTCGTCGAACAGGCGTGTCGCCTCATCGCGAATGACCTGCCAGTTGGCCTGCAGCAGATCGAGTTGCGGAAAGCCGCGGCGATCGAGAATCGGCCGCGCCGGCACCGCCGAGAACGCGTACATCAACAGGTTGTACGGCGCGAACACGGCCGAATGGTCGACCAATTGGCGATCGAAACGCAGTCGCGCGCGTCCGCGCAGATGTACCAGCAGCACGCACAGCGTGAACAGCAGCAGCAGCAGCAGCAGGAACAGGCGGGGAGCGGCAATCATGGGCGTCTGGACCGGGAACGGCGGACGCCCATTCTACGCTTTCCGCGGGATTCGGATGGATAGGCACCCGGGAGCATCGCGGCTTTCGCCCCCCAAAAGCTGCCCGCCGGTAGGAGCCCGCTTGCGGGCGATGCCTTGCTTTCCGAATCCCGAATCCCGAGTCCCGCAAGGAGCATCGCCCGTAAGCGGGCTCCTACCGGGCAGGTGGCCGGGCGGGGCTACAGCACCTCCGCCGCGAAATCCGCCAGCCGCGAACGCTCGCCGCGGCGCAGGGTGATGTGTGCCGAGTGCTCCCACTGCTTGAAGCGGTCCACCGCGTAGGTGAGGCCGGAAGTGGTCTCGGTGAGGTAGGGCGTGTCGATCTGCTCGACGTTGCCCAGGCAGACGATCTTGGTGCCCGGACCGGCGCGGGTGACCAGGGTTTTCATCTGCTTCGGGGTGAGGTTCTGCGCCTCGTCGATGATCAGGTAGCGCGACAGGAACGTGCGTCCGCGCATGAAGTTCAGCGAGCGGATCTTGATGCGCGAGGCAAGCAGGTCGTTGGTGGCCTGACGGCCCCAGCTGCCGCCGTCCTCGGGGTTGGCCAGCACTTCCAGGTTGTCGGTCAGCGCGCCCATCCACGGCGTCATTTTTTCCTCCTCGGTGCCGGGCAGGAAACCGATGTCCTCGCCCACCGAGACGGTGGCGCGGGTCATGATGATCTCGCGATAACGCTGTTGATCCATCACCTGCGCGAGGCCGGCCGCCAGCGCCAGCAGGGTCTTGCCGGTGCCGGCGTTGCCGAGCAGGGTGACGAAGTCGATGTCCGGATCCATCAGCGCGTTGAGTGCGAAGTTCTGCTCGCGGTTGCGTGCGCCGATGCCCCACACATGGTGATTGGCATGCGAATGATCGTCCAGCAGCACCAGCGTGGCGCTGGCGTCGTCGATGTGCAGCACACGCAGTTCGACGTCGTTTTCGCCCGGCAGGTACAGGCACTGGTTGGGGTACCACTCCTCTTCCTTGTGTCGATCCACCTGGTAGAAAGTGCGCCCGCGCTCGCTCCAAGATTTCACTTCCGGGTGCAGGTCCCAGAAATCCTCGGGCAGCTTGGCGGCACCGGTATAGAGCAGGGAAAAATCATCCAGCGCGCGGTCGTTTTCGTAATCCTCGGCAACGATGCCGTAGATGCTCGCCTTGATCCGCAGGTTGATGTCCTTGCTGACCAGGATGACCTCCCGCTCGGGGTTCTGGTCGCGCAGTTCGATGACGCCGGACAGGATCTGGTTGTCCGCTTTGCCATGACCATTGCTGACGCGCTGCTGGAAATACAGGCGACCGACCGCGGCAGCGTGCTTGAGGGTGATGCCCTGCGGGTTGGACAGCGCCAGTCCGTCGCGCAGATCGTGCTGCTTGCCGCGTTCGATCAGTTCGTTGAGAAAACGGCTGACCTGACGGCCGTTGCGCGAGACCTCCGAGGAGCCTTTCTTTTTTTCGTCCAGTTCCTCCAGCACAGTCATCGGGATGAAGACATCGTGCTCCTCGAAGCGGAACAGCGAGGTCGGGTCGTGCAGCAGGACGTTGGTGTCCAGGGCGTAGATGCGCTTGCTTCCGGTCATGCGGAAGAATCCTCGCGGGTGGATGGGTGGAAGAATCGCGGTGCAAGGGTGGCCGCGGGCGGATGGTCACGGCAATCGCCATCGGCTGCTTGCCGATGTGCCGGGGCGGGGAAAGCCATGAAGGGAGCGCGGATCACCGGGCGGGGATGGCATCGAGCACGCACGATGCGTGACCGGGGACCTTCACGTTGCGCCATTCGCGGGCCAGTCTGCCGGTGGGGTCGATCAGGAAGGTGCTGCGTACCACACCCATGTGGCGCTTGCCGTACAGCACCTTCTCGCGGATCACGTCGAATGCCTGGCACCAGGTTTCCCCGGGGTCGGAGACCAGCGGGAACGGCAGGTTCTGCTTCAGGGCAAAGTTTGCATGCGATTTCACCGAGTCGCGCGACACGCCGACGACCTGCGCGCCACGCCGGCGAAGATCGGCGTACAGGTCGCGGAAGTCCCTCGCCTCGCTGGTGCAGCCGGGCGTGTTGTCCCTGGGGTAGAAATACACCACCACCCATTCGCCGCGCAGGCTGGCGAGATCGAGTTCATGGCCATCGCCGGTCGAGCCCTTGAGCCGGGGAATCATCTGGCCGATGTCAGGCATGGCTGCTCCGGTGCGGCGGTCGGGCGCGGCACTTGCGGGTGGACAGGGGGAGTCGGAATCCTGCCGGAGCTGGCCGGCGTGGCTGCCGGAACCGCGGAACGTGCCAGCGCAAGGGGGATGGTCAGCATGGATCGATGAGCCGTCTGCAATGCCAGGTACCCTCGACAGGTGTCGGAACCTAGACTAGCGCGTGAATGGCCGTGGATAACAGCCCTTGTCAGGCAACCGTTATCGCGCGATCCTCAGAATTTGACCGGGTCCATGATCGCGTCGAGATTCAGCCCGTCGCACAGCTCGAGAAAGTCGTCGCGCAGGGCGGCAATGTGGATCTCCGCCGGGATGCCGATGGTGAACTGCGCCTGGAACATCTCGGCGCCGGTCTGCATTGCGTGATAGCGGGTGGAATTCAGTTGTTCCACGCTGATTCCGTGCTGGCTGAAGAACTCCACGATCCGTGCCACGATGCCGGGTCGGTCGGCAGCCACCACTTCCACCAGATACGGCAGCAGGTGCGAGCTGTTTTCGCGCGGACTGGTGCGGTAGTGCACCAGCCGCAGGCTCTCGTCCCGGGCCAGCTTGGTCAGGGCGGTTTCCAGTTTTGCCAGCGCATCCCAGGTGCCGTTGGCCAGCAGCATCAGCGAGATTTCCGTGCCGATGGTCGAGACGCGCGATTCGGAGAGATTGCAGCCGGCATCGGCGATGCGTTTGGCCAGCGCCAGCAACGGCGATTTGGCTGTCGGGGTGAGCACCTGGATCAACAGCTGGTTGTCGCTGCCCGAACGCGCAGAGGTCGAAGAGGGTTTCAAGAGGGCCTGCCTGTGACGTCGTTGCGCGCAATGCGGACGCATGAGACTACTCCTGTCAAGTCTACTTGCCCGTCCGCCAAGGCGGCAAGTAACATGTCCGGCTTGCCATGTTGCGGAATCGTGCCTTGAACATTCGCGGAAGCATCTGCGCGCTGGTCACACCGTTCACGGCCGACGGTGCACTCGACCTGCCCGCCTTTGGCCGGTTGCTGGACTACCAGCTGGCCGGCGGCACGCAGGCGCTGGTGGTCGCCGGCTCAACCGGCGAGGCGCACATGCTCGAACACGACGAGTTCGATCGTCTGCTGGCGTTTGCCCTTGAACGGGTGGCCGGACGGGTACCGGTGCTCGCCGGCACCGGCGAGGCGGGCACCGCCAAAGCCGTCGCCATGACCCGTCGTGCCCGGACGCTGGGCGCCGCCGCCGCACTGGTGGTGGTTCCGTTCTACGTGCGTCCGACCCAGGAAGGTCTGCGTCGGCATTACCTGGAAGTGGCCGAGCACGGCGGCCTGCCGCTGCTGTTGTACAACGTGCCTGGCCGCACCGGCTGCGATCTGCTGCCGGCAACCGTGGCCCGGTTGCGCGAGCACCCGGCGATCATCGGCATCAAGGAGGCGCGCAGCGATCACGAGCGGATTCGGGCCCTGGTGGAACTTGTGCGCGAGGATTTCGTCTATCTATCCGGTGACGACGGCAGTGCCGGCGAGGCCATGCTGGCCGGTGCGGCCGGTACCATCTCGGTGGTGGCCAACCTGGTGCCGAGGGCTTTCCGCCGGTTGTGCGATGCGGCCACCGGTGGCGACAGGGCTGCCACGGCGCATTGCCGGGCCGAACTCGAGCCGTTGTTGAAGGCGCTCGACTGTGCGCCGAATCCGATCGCAGTCAAGGCGGGACTGCCTGCGCTGGGGCTGGGTTTGGCGCTGCCGCGGTTGCCGCTGGTCGAACTGGAAGACGGCCCGGATCGCATCCGATTACACCAAGCGTTGTCCAGTCTGGCATCCTTGGCGACTGCAGCCGGTTGAAGGTTGCCCGACTTATCTCACGGAATCTGCTTACATGAAAAAACCCTCGTTCCTCCTGGCCCTGCCTGCGCTTGCCATCACTGGCTTGCTGCTTTCCGGCTGTGGCATGTTCCGCTCGCACAAGGCGTGGAACACCGCCAAGCAGGAGTCGCCGCTGGAGATTCCGCCGCAGATGGATCGGCCCGCGACCAGCGATGCACTGGTGATTCCGCCCCCCGGCGCGAACCAGCCGACGGCGAACGGAGCCACGGCCAGCGTGGGTCCGGCGGACAGTCAGCTCGCCGATGGTTTCGTCCTGGCCGACAGTGTCGACAACACGTACCACCGGGTGGGCAAGATACTGGAGAGCGGCAATCTGGGGCAGCTCGTCAGCCATGATGATGCCGCGCACAGTTACGCATTGAACGTTTCCGACGTTGCCGCGCAGGAAAAGAAAAGGGGCTTTTTCGGCCGGCTGTTCAGGTTCGGCAGGCATGATTCCGCCCACGCGCCGGGCAGCGCTTCGCATCAGGTGCAGATCAGCATCGGCAGCAGCGGAACGAATGCCAGCGAAGTGCGGGCACAGGGCAATGCGGCCGCCGTGGCCAGGGTGATCGACACGCTGAAAACGCGTCTGGGCGGTTGAGCGCGGCGGACGTTTCCAGCCACCCTGCAGTCTGTCGAACTTTACCGCCAGGCATCCCTTCGTAGGAGCCCGCTTGCGGGCGACGCCTTTTGCCTTGATGTGGCATCGGAGCCAGGGGCATCGCCCGCAAGCGGGCTCCTACAAGCACGGCACTACCGGACGGATGCCTCTGCCCAAACCATTGTCGAATTCTCGCCTCGACCAGCGACAGGCCACTAGCGGTTTCCAGCATTCACTCGCACAAACGCCGCCTCATGGGGCGGCGTTTGTGTTGGCTTGATGGGCGTGAATTCAGCGTTGCAGCAGCTTGAGTTTGTCCGGCTTGCCTTCCCAGTCCTTGGCGTCGGACGGGGCATCCTTGCGCTCGGTGATTACCGGCCAGCCCTTGGCCAGCTCGGCATTCAGCGCCACGAAGCTTTCCTGGCCGGCAGGAACATCGTCTTCGGGATAGATCGCGTTGATCGGACACTCCGGTTCGCACAAGGTGCAGTCGATGCACTCGTCCGGATCGATCACCAGGAAGTTGGGGCCTTCATGGAAGGCATCGACCGGGCAGACCTCGACGCAATCGGTGTATTTGCACTTGATACAGTTATCGATGACGACAAAAGTCATGGAGCCGCGCTCTAGGTATGTGGCGGGACAAAGTGTCGCCGCAAGAGGGCTTTTATGAAAAGTGCGGCCAAGGATGGCCGCCTCTAGTCTCTAATCCGGAGCGTAGACCACAAGTTGCCGTCTTCTTGCCGGGTTACAGCGATCATGGAAGATCGCACAGGTAACGTTCGATTGCACAAACAAATGGTGCTCCCTACGAGACTCGAACTCGTGTTCCCGCCTTGAGAGGGCAGTGTCCTGGGCCACTAGACGAAGGGAGCGTTATCCTGCGAGGCGCGCTAGTATAACGGAATTGTTTCGTGCGGCAATGCTGGCCATGGACGACCTGCACCGATCGAAGCAGGCCGTGGCCGGGCTTGCACAGCCCGTACCGGCAGGCAATTCGTGGTGTCCGATACCACGACCGACTGCAATCAAGGGCGATCACGCCCCACCAAGGATTCTGACCGCTTGAACCTCGAAGCAAGGACCGACATCACGCCAGCGCTGCGGATCATTCCGCGCGACCAGCACATCATTTCCCGCAAGAACATCAGCAAGGCGGCGTTGCGGGTGCTGTATCGGCTGAACGAGGCCGGTTACACGGCCTATCTGGTCGGCGGCGCGGTACGCGACCTGCTGCTGGGCATGCAGCCGAAGGATTTCGACATCGCCACCAGCGCGACTCCGGACGAGGTGAAAAAGCTGTTCCGCAACTGTCGCCTGATCGGCCGCCGCTTTCGTCTCGCGCATGTGGTGTTCGGCCCGGAAATCATCGAGGTGGCGACGTTCCGCGGCCTCGGCGAGGAGGACGGCGAGGGCGATCGCCACATCGTCGACGGCCGCATCATGCGCGACAATATCTGGGGCACGATCGAGGAGGACGCGGTGCGCCGCGACTTCCGCGTCAACGCGATGTATTACGACATCAGCGATTTTTCGGTGCGCGATTATGTCGGCGGCATGCAGGATCTCGAAGACCGCATGCTGCGGCTGATCGGCGATCCGGCCACCCGCTACCGCGAGGATCCGGTGCGCATGCTGCGTGCCGCACGACTGGCGGCCAAGCTCGGCCTGCGTATCGACGCGCAGGCGATGGCGCCGTTCCAGACACTCGGGCCGTTGCTGGCCGAGGCGGCGCCGGCGAGGTTGTTCGATGAGTCGCTGAAGATGTTTTTCGGCGGTCACGGGCTCAAGAGTTTCCGCATGCTGGAACAGTGCGGATTGCTGAAATTCCTGTTTCCGGCGACCGCGCGCGCGCTGGAGCGCGGCGATGACGCCTTGCGTTCGCTGGTCGAGCAGGGGCTGGCCAATACCGACGCGCGCCTTGCCGAGGGCAAGTCGGTCACCCCGGCGTTCCTGTTCGCGGTGCTGCTTTGGGGCGAGGTGCGCGACCTGGCGCATCACTGGATCGGGCGAGGCATGGATGCCAACGAAGCGTGGGCGCATGCCGCCGGCGAGGTCGTCGGCGAGCAGTGCCAGCGGGTGGCGATCCCGCGCCGGTTTACCTTCACCATGGAGGAAATCTGGTCGTTGCAGCCGCGCTTCGAGCAAATCCAGCGCAAACGGGTTTTTCGCCTGATGACGCATCCGCGCTTCCGCGCCGCTTTCGATTTTCTGCTGCTGCGGACGGATGAATCGCCCGCGGTCCGCGAGCTGGGCCAGTGGTGGGCCCATGCGCAGCAGTTGCCGCCGGACGTGCTGGCGGCTGCGCTGCCGGCCAGTGGCGGCAGCAAGGCGAGCGACCATCACATCACGACGGCCAGCGGCGCTCCCCCACGTCGGCATCGACGCCGCTCCGGCGGCAAATCGGGTTCCGCGTGACGCTGGCCTACGTCGCGCTGGGCAGCAATCTGGGCGATTCACGGCAGCAGGTGCTGGGCGCGGTGGCGGCACTGGCGGCATTGCCGGATACCCGTCTGCTGCAGCGCTCGCACCTGTACCGCACGCCGCCGTGGGGCATGCTCGAGCAGCCGCCGTTCATCAATGCCGCCGTGCAGCTGGATACCGGATTGTCCGCGCACGGATTGCTCGATGCCTTGCTGGAGATCGAGCGGAAAGCCGGCCGTGTGCGTGCCGAGCGCAACGGTCCGCGTACGCTGGATCTGGATCTGCTGCACGTCGATGGCGTACGGGTCGACGATGCGCGACTGAGCCTGCCGCATCCACGCATGGCCGAGCGTGCCTTCGTGTTGCTGCCGCTGCACGACATTGCGCCCACGCTGCAGCTGCCCGGGTATGGCACGGTGGCGCAGTTGCTGGCACGGCTCGATCTTGCCGGTTGCGAAAGATTGCCTTGAGCGACCCTCGTCGCGCGCCGGATAATCGTGCGCCCGCCATCATCGAAAGGAATTGTCGTGTACGTGCAGAACCCCAGTGTCCCCGAACGCAAGCCGGTTACCGTGCCGAGCCTGCAGGCAATGAAGTCGCAGGGGCGGCGTATCGTCATGCTCACCGCCTACGATGCCAGCTTTGCCTGGCAACTGGAGGCTGCCGGCGTCGACGTTGCGCTGGTCGGCGACTCGCTCGGCATGGTGGTGCAGGGGCATCGCAGCACGCTGCCGGTGACCCTCGACCACATGGTCTATCACACTGCCGCGGTCGCCCGCGGGTTGTCGGCGACGTTGCTGGTGGCCGACCTGCCGTTCATGGCCGATCGCGATATCGCGCACGCACTGGAAGCCGGCGCGCGGCTGGTGGGCGAAGGCGGCGCGGCGATGGTGAAGATCGAGGGCGCCGCAGCGCATATCCTGGAGGCCATCGACGCATTGGCCGTGCGCGCGATTCCGGTCTGCGCGCATCTGGGGCTGACACCGCAATCCGTGCACAAGTTCGGCGGCTTCCGCATCCAGGGACGCGAGCAGGCCGCCGCCGATCACATCGTGGACGAGGCGCTGGCGGTGCAGGCCGCCGGTGCGGATCTGCTGGTATTGGAGGGGGTGCCGGTCGAGTTGGGCCGGCGGGTGACCGCGGCCGTCAGGATTCCGGTGATCGGCATCGGCGCCGGCCCGCATTGCGACGGGCAGGTGCTGGTGATCCACGACATGCTCGGCATCACGCCGGGCAAGCGGCCGAAGTTCAGCAAGGATTTTCTGGCCGGACGCGACTCGGTGGCGGCGGCCATTGCGGCCTACGCCGACGCGGTGCGCAGCGGCGCGTTCCCGGCCGCCGAACACAGTTTCACCTGAGCGCACCGCGATGCAGACCGTACAAGACGCTCCCGGCCTGCGCGCCGCGATTCGTGGCTGGCGCAGCAAGGGCCAGACGGTGGGTTTCGTGCCGACCATGGGCAATCTGCATGCGGGCCACCAGTCGTTGGTCAAGCTGGCGCGGGCGCGCACCGACCGGGTGGTCGCCAGCGTGTTCGTCAATCCCACCCAGTTCGGCCCCAACGAGGATTTCGAACGCTATCCGCGCACGCTGGCGCAGGATCAGGCCGCGCTGGCCGAGCAGGACTGCGACCTGCTGTTCGCCCCTGACGTGGCGACGATCTACCCGTTCGGCGCCGAACACAGCATCAGCCTGCGCGTGCCCGTGATCACCGAAACGCTGGAGGGTGCGCACCGGCCGGGACATTTCGACGGCGTCGCCACGGTAGTATGCAAGCTGTTCAACCTGGTGCAGCCGGATCTGGCGGTGTTCGGACAGAAGGATTTCCAGCAGCTGAAGGTGATCGAGCGGATGGTGCGCGATCTGTCGTTGCCGCTGAAGGTCATGGCGGCGCCGACCCTGCGTGCCGACGACGGCCTGGCATTGAGCTCGCGCAACCAGTATCTGTCTGTCGAGGAGCGGGCACGGGCGCCGTTGATTTACGACAGCTTGCTGAAGATGCGCAACCTGCTGGAAAAGGGCCATGCCTGGCGGGTGATCGAGCAGGCGGCCGCGGCGCGATTGGTGCGCGCCGGGTTTGTCCCCGATTACGTGGTGATCCGCCGCGCCGAGGATCTGGCCGAACCGGCCACGGACGAGCGCCACGGCCTGGTCGCGTTGATTGCCGCGCGGCTGGGCAACACCCGCCTGATCGACAACTTGATGTTCGATTGAACTGCCCGCATATCCGCAACGATTCCGCCATTGTTGCGGTGCAGTGTCATCGGCTCGATAATTGTCCACCTCGCAGGCTGTTCCTGCTGGAAAGAACGTCATGCACCTGAACATGCTCAAGGCCAAGATCCACCGGGCGACCGTGACCCATGCCGAGCTGCATTACGAAGGATCGATCGCGATCGACGGCTTGCTGCTGGATGCTTCGGGTATCCGCGAGTACGAGCAGATCCACGCGTGGAACGTCAACAGCGGCCAGCGCTTCGTCACCTACGCGCTGCGCGCCGAGGAAGGTTCCGGCATCATCTCGGTCAACGGCAGCGCCGCGCGCAGTGCGCAGGCCGGCGACCTGGTCATCATCGCGGCGTTCGCGCAGTTGAGCGAGGCCGAGCTGGCGCATTACCTGCCGACCATGGTCTACGTGGACGCGCACAACCGCATCAGCCACACCAACCGCACGATTCCCAAGCAGATGGCCGCCGTCTGAGTCTGCCGGGCTTGGCTTTGCCTCGCCCCTGCAAGCAGGGGAGGGTCGGGGTGGGGGCGCTCAGCCGTGTTGCCGCGCCAGTGCCCAGGCCACGTGTTCGCGCACGACCGCCGACGGGTGATCGGCGCGTGCCGTGAGCGCGTCGCGTACCGCCGCCGAGCGCGGTGCGTTGCCCAGCGCCACCGCGATATTGCGCAACCAGCCTTCGTAACCGGTGCGGCGGATCGCCATGCCCTCGGTGCGGCGTAGAAACTCCTGCTCGCTCCAGCCGAACAGTTCCACCAGTCGGGCGCCGTCCAGGCGGTGGCGGGGTGCAAAGTCGGGCTCCACCGCGTCCTGTGCGAACTTGTTCCACGGACAGACCAGCTGGCAGTCGTCGCAGCCGAAGATGCGGTTGCCCATCGGCGCGCGCAACTCTTCCGGGATGCTGCCCTTGAGCTCGATGGTGAGGTAGGAGATGCAGCGCCGTGCGTCGAGCCGGTACGGCCCGAGAATTGCTTGGGTCGGGCAGATCTCGATGCAGCGGCTGCAACTGCCGCAGTGCGCACTGGCCGGCGCATCGACCGGCAGCGGCAGGTCGGTGTAAAGCTCGCCGAGAAAAAAATACGAACCGGCACCGCGGTTGATCAGCACGGTGTGCTTGCCGATCCAGCCCAGGCCCGCGTTGCGCGCCAGCGCCTTCTCCAGTACCGGTGCGGAATCCACATAGGCGCGATAGCCGAAGTCGCCGACCACGGCATGGATGCGCTCGGCCAGCCGCTGCAGGCGACTGCGCATCAGCTTGTGGTAATCGCGGCCCAACGCGTAACGGGAAACGTAACCGGCTTCGGCATCTGCGAGCACGCCCCAGGCATCGCGGATGCCGGGCGGGATGTAATCCATGCGCACCGAAATGACGCGACGGGTACCCGGTTCGAGTTCTGCCGGCCGACTGCGCTTGTCGCCGTGGCGGGCCATGTAGCTCATCTCGCCGTGATGGCCATGCTCGAGCCAGCGCTTGAGATGCGGTTCGTCGCCGCCCAGACCGGTGCCGCTGATGCCGGCCTGGGCAAAGCCCAGTTCGACGGCCCAGCGCTTGATGTCGCGGGCCAGCGCTGCGTAATCGGGTGCAGGGCGGGTGTCGGCGGATGGCATAGGCCTATTGTAGGCGTTGGCCAGCCGCCTGGCAGGCCAGCGCAATCCGCCGTAGGAGCGCACCCTGTGCGCGAATGCTCTTTGTAGAAGCAGCTTCTACCAGAGAGCCCACAAAAGCATTCGCGCACAAGGTGCGCTCCTACCATCAAGATGGCTGCCCCGGCAGCCGGCCGGGACAGGCGTGCCCTGTCTATAATCCGCGCATGCCAAGCCATTCGCACAGCCATGATTTGTATACCGTCGAGCAGCTGCGTGCGATCGAGCGTGCGGCGCTCGCGGCCCTGGGGATTTCCGGCCAGGAGCTGATGCGTCGGGCTGCGAGCGCGGCGCTCGGCAGTTTGCGCCGGCACTGGCCGCGGGTGCGGCAGATCCGGATCTACTGCGGACCGGGCAACAACGGTGGCGATGGATTCCTGCTCGCCGTGCTGGCCCGCGAGGCCGGGTTGCAGGCCGAGCTGGTGGCGCTGGACAGCAGGGCGCATGGCGATGCGGCGCTGGCACGTTCCGCGTGGGAAGCCGGTGGCGGTCAGGTGCAGCGGTGGGACGCGCAGTGCGATCTTGGCGAAACCGAATTGCATGTGGATGCGCTGTATGGCATTGGCCTCAATCGCGCACTCGGGC
The DNA here is from genome assembly GCA_004322005.1 of Rhodanobacter sp. Lineage (GTDB taxonomy): Bacteria > Pseudomonadota > Gammaproteobacteria > Xanthomonadales > Rhodanobacteraceae > Rhodanobacter. The sequence continues at coordinate 40,614 of SCRF01000032.1, forward strand.
CATCCGTCGCGCAACTGGTCAAGCAGATCCATGCCAGCGGTCAGCCGGTGCTGGCGCTGGATGTACCCTCCGGACTGAATGCGGATAGCGGCCACTGTCCCGGTGCGACGATCCGCGCCGATGTCACCGTGACCTTCATTGCCGGCAAACGCGGGCTGCATACCGGCCGTTCGGCCGATCACGTCGGCGTGCTGGAACTGGCCACCCTGGGGGTGCCCGAGCAGGCGTACGCCGGCGTGTGTCCGGACGCCCAGTTGCTGGTCGCCGCCAGCTTGCCGCCGCGGGCCCGCTACGCCAACAAGGGCAGCTACGGCCACGTGCTGGTGATCGGCGGTGACCATGGCATGGCGGGTGCAGTGCGCATGGCGGGCGAGGCGGCGTTGCGCGCCGGCGCCGGCCTGGTCGGCGTGGCCACCCGCAGCGGGCATGTGCTGGCACTGAATGCCACACGCCCGGAGATGATGGTGCAAGCCATCGACGAGCCGCAGTTGCTGGAACCTTTGCTCGAATGGGCCAGCGTGCTTGCCGTGGGGCCGGGACTGGGAAAAGGCGCATGGGGGCATGCGCTGTGGCTGATTGCGCTGGGTGCGGGCAAGCCGCTGGTGCTCGATGCCGACGGGCTGAACCTGCTGGCCCATGAGCCGCGGAAATTCGGCGTGCCGGCCGTGTTGACCCCGCACCCCGGCGAGGCCGCCAGGTTGCTTGGCGTTGCCACGCCCGAGATCGAAAGGGACCGTTTCGCGGCGGTGCGCGAACTGGCCCGCCGCCACGCCGCGGTGGTGGTACTGAAAGGCGCCGGCAGCCTGATCGCCGATCCGGATGGACGTCTGGAAGTCTGCCCGTGGGGCAACCCCGGTATGGCTTCGGGCGGTATGGGCGATCTGCTCACCGGCATCATCGCCGCGTTGCTGGCGCAGGGCTGCAACGCATGGCAGGCGGCCTGCCTCGGCGTGGGTCTGCATGCGCGCGCCGGCGACCATGCCGCGCAACAAGGGGAGCGCGGTCTGCTGGCCAGTGACCTGCTGGTGCCGCTGCGTGCCCTGGGCAACGGCCTGCCGGGCGCAGAGTGCGAGCATGAATGAGCGGCCCACGACCGGGCGCGCATGGAACCTGCCCGACGAGGCGGCCACCGGCGCGCTGGCCAGGCGTGTGGCCGAGGCGCTGCAGGAGGGCGGGTTGGTGATCTATCTCGATGGCCCGCTGGGCGCCGGCAAGACCAGTTTTGCGCGTGCCTTGCTGACCGCCTGCGGCGTGGGCGAGCGCATCAAGAGCCCCACTTACAGCCTGGTCGAAGGCTATCTCGCGCAGGGCCGGCCGGCCTGGCATCTGGATCTCTACCGGATCGCCGATCCCGGCGAACTGGAGTGGCTGGGACTGGACGCCCTGGCCGAGCCGGCGGCGCTGGTCCTGGTGGAGTGGCCGGAACGCGGCGCCGGTGCGTTGCCGGCAGCCGATCTGCAGCTGCGATTGAGCTATGCCGGCGCCGGTCGCCAGGCGCTGTTGCAGGCACGCACGGCGCGCGGCGAACGACTGTTCGAGCAACTGTCGTGATCCGCTTGCGGAACCTGCAGCCATGCCTAAGTGCTGATTTCCCTTGAAAATTCCCCCCGGTGAACTCGGCGACAGATCTGTTCGGAATGCGCGACTTGAGGCCGGTAACTTGATTTGGCCTGATGAATGATCCGCAGGTTATGGATATTCAAGGAAAAATGGTCTTGCATTCGTTGATTGACTGCGCTTCAATGCGGCCCATGAGGGGTTATCTGAACAGCTGGCTCGGGTTCGCCGCTGTCGCGATCGCGGCAGCGGCTCCGCTATGCGCGGCCGACGCGGCAGAGGTGCAGGCCGCACGGGTATGGGCCGGTCCCGAATACACCCGCGTGGTTTTCGATACCTCCGGCGAGCTGAACTACAGGATCAGTCAGGCGGGAGATCGGCTGACCGTGGATCTGGGCGACAGCCGGGTCGCGGACGGCTTTGCCGCTCCCGGCGCCCAGGGGCTTTACCGCGGCATGAGCCATGCCCGTGTGCACGGCCATCTGCAACTGAGCGCCAGGGTGGCGGCGGACAGCCGGCTGAAGAGCTTCGTGCTCAAACCCGTCCATGGTGCGGATTACCGGTTGGTGCTGGATCTGTACCCGGGCCACGACAACGTTGCTGCGCAAACGAAGGCGGTCGAGCCCCGCAGTGAGCGGGTGAGAAGCCGTCGTCATGCCGGACCCACGCATGGCAGCCTGGCGTCTGTGCAGCAGGCGGCGGCCCTGCTCGACGGCGAGCGCAAGGTGGTGGTCTGCATCGATGCCGGTCATGGCGGCAAGGATTCCGGTGCTCGCGGCCCGGACGGCACGTTGGAGAAAAATGTCACCCTGGCGGTGGCGCGCGATCTGGCGGCGCAGATCGACCGCCAGCCGGGCATGAAGGCCGTGCTGACCCGCAACGGCGACTATTACATTCCGCTGAAGCAGCGTTACCAGATCGCCCGCGAGAACAACGCCGACCTGTTCGTGTCGATCCATGCCGATTCCTTCATCAACGACGACGCCCGGGGTTCGTCGGTGTGGGTGTTGTCGCCGCGCGGCAAGACCAGCGAAGCCGCACGCTGGCTCGCCGACAGTGAAAATCGCGCCGACCTGATCGGCGGTACCACGCTGGACGACAAGGACGACGGCCTGGCCAAGGTGCTGCTGGATCTGCAACAGGGCTGGGCCATGCAGGCCAGCGACGTGGTCGCCGGCAATGTGCTCAAGGCGCTGGCGCGGCTCGGGCCGACCCATCGCGGTTATGTCGAGCGCGCGAACTTCGTGGTGCTGCGTTCGCCGGATGTGCCCTCGATCCTGGTCGAGACCGCCTTCATCAGCAACCCGGCCGAAGAGCACAAGCTGCGCGACCCGGCGCATCAGAAGCAACTCGCCAAAGCGATCATGGGTGGCGTGAAAAGCTATTTCGAATCCACGCCGCCGCAGGGTACCTGGTTCGCCGCCCAGGCAGCGGCCGGCAACGGCACGGCGCTGCTGGCATCGCGCGGCGCTCGCAGTGACGACAGGCACGCTCGCGGCAGCGAAGGCGTGATGCTGGCCAGCAACCGGTCGACGCGCGCGAGTCGCCGGACCCATGATGTTCACCGGGTCAGCCGCGGCGAAAGCCTGGGCAGCATTGCCCGGCACTACGGTGTCAGTATCGGCGCACTGAAAGATGCCAACCGGATCGACAGCAATACGGTACGTGCCGGCACTGTCCTCACCATTCCGGCCAGTTGAGCCGCAAGTCGCTGGCATCGCCTGACATCGGCAATCCGAGTAGTTGGAGGCCAGGCCTCGTTCTGCAGTCCCATCGCTGAACTTGTCCCGCGATTCCCTTAAGCTTGGCGGATGTCCGCCATCCGTCTGCTGCCGCCCGAACTCATCAACCAGATCGCCGCCGGCGAGGTGATCGAGCGGCCGTCCTCGGTGGTCAAGGAACTGGTGGAGAACAGCCTCGATGCCGGCGCCAGCCGCATCGAGGTGGATATCGAGGCCGGCGGCTCCCGCCTGATCCGGGTGCGCGACGATGGCAACGGCATCGCGTCCGATGAGCTGTCGCTGGCGGTAGCCTCGCACGCGACCAGCAAGATCGGCAGCTTCGACGATCTGGAACACGTCGCCAGCATGGGTTTTCGCGGCGAGGCGCTGGCCTCGGTATCGTCGGTGTCGCGATTTGCGCTGACTTCGCGCGCGCGCGGCCAGGAAGCCGCCTTCCGCATCGAAGTCGACGGCGGCAGGTTGCAGGCGGCGCGTCCCGCGCAGCACCCGGCGGGCACCAGCGTGGAAGTGCGCGACCTGTTCTACAACGTGCCGGCGCGGCGAAAATTCCTGCGCGCCGAGCGTACCGAATTCGCGCACATCGACGATCTGCTGAAGTCGCTGGCGCTGGCCCGCGGCGCGGTGGAATTCCGGCTCAGCCACAACGGCAAGCCGGTGCGGATATGGAAGGTTGCCGGCGACGAGCAGGCCGCGCTGCAGCGGGTGGCCGAGGTGCTGGGCGAGGAGTTTCCCGCGCAAAGCCTGCGCATCGATCACGCCATGGCCGGCCTGCACCTGTCCGGCTGGGTGGGCTTGCCGACGGCGTCGCGCGCGCAGGCCGATGCGCAGTATTTCTACGTCAACGGCCGGCTGGTGCGCGACCGCATTGTGGCTCATGCGGTGCGCCAGGCGTATGCCGATGTGCTGTTTCACGGACGGCACGCCGCGTTCGTGCTGTATCTGCAGCTCGACCCGACCGGCGTGGACGTGAACGTGCACCCGGCCAAGCATGAAGTGCGCTTTCGCGAGCAGCGGCTGGTGCACGATTTTCTTTTTCGCACCTTGCATGAGGTGTTGGCGCAGACGCGTGCCGGACAAAATACGGATGCGATGCCGGCCACGGGCGAGGCGCATGCGGTGCCGGTGCCGGTGTCGCCGCCGATGGCGTGGCCCGGTCAAGCCAGCCAGAGCCGGCTGAATCTCGGCGTGCGCGATGCGCCGCTGGCCGGCTATGCCGCCTTGCTCGGTGAAGCACCGTCGGCATCGGGCAGTTCTGCGCCGATGTCGGAAATGGATGTGGGCGAAGCGCCGCCGCTCGGTTTCGCGATCGCCCAGCTGAAGAACATTTTCGTGCTGGCCGAGAATGCGCACGGCCTGGTGCTGGTGGACATGCATGCGGCGCACGAGCGCATCACCTACGAACGACTGAAGGCCGCCCGTGCCTGCAGCAATCTGCGTTCACAGATGTTGCTGGTGCCGCTGAGCATCGCGGTGAGTGCGCGCGAAGCCGCCGCCGCGGAGGAGCATGCCGAGGCGCTGGCCGACTGGGGCCTCGAGCTGTCGCGCAGCGGCCCGTCGACGATCGTGGTGCGACGCATACCGGCCCTGCTGGAAGGCGCGGACGTCGGTCAGCTCAGTCGCGACGTGCTGGCCGAGCTGGCCCAGCACGGCAGTTCGCGGCGGCTGCAGGAGCTGGAGAACGAACTGCTCTCGACCATGGCCTGCCACGGTTCGGTGCGTGCCGGACGGCGTTTGACGTTGCCCGAAATGAATGCCCTGCTGCGCGAGATGGAGGCGACCGAGCGCTCCGGCCAGTGCAACCATGGCCGCCCGACCTGGACCCAGCTGAGCCTGGGCGAGCTCGACAAATTGTTCCTGCGCGGCCGTTGACCCAACCGCTTGCGGTGCGCGCAAACGGACGGCCATACTTGGCTCACGCCGCGCGTGGGACCGCATTCGAATAACCCGATTGGTAGGAGCGCACCTTGTGCGCGATCACAGGTCGCGTCGCAGCATGATTTCGCCCACAGAGCCTGCCCCAGACTTGATCTGGGGGTGGGCTCCTACCGGAGTTGTTGCCGTGCATGACCAAACCCCGGCTGCTACCGCCGCGACGCCCGCGTACGTACAGCAAATCGAGCGATGGCGCGCCGACCGGGTCGCGCGGCTCACGGCACCTGACGGCTGGCTGAGCCTGATCGGGCTGGAATGGTTGAACGAAGGCGACAATCGCGTCGGAACCGCTGCCGGCAACGACATCGTCCTCAAGGCCGGGCCCGCGCATCTGGGCAGCGTGACCCTGGACAAGGGCGGCGCCGTGCACATCGCGCTGGCCAGCGACAGTGGCGCCACGATCGACGGCAGGCCCGTGAATGAAGCCGTGCTGGTCGACGACGTGCACGCCAGCGGCGACGCTGCGCCGACCCTGGTGAGTTTCGGTACAGTGAACTTCCATGTGATCGATCGCGCCGGCCGCAAGGCACTGCGGGTGAAGGACAGCGACGCGATCACCCGCAAGGACTTCTCCGGCATCGACTACTTTCCGATCGACCCGTCGTGGCGCATCGTCGCCGACTGGGTGCCATTCGATCCGCTGCGCACAATGGAGATCGGTACGGCGATCGGCACCATCGAAAAGGTTGCCGTGCCGGGCAAGGCGGTGTTCCAGCGCGACGGCCACACTTGCGAACTGCTGCCGTATCAGGAGGCACCGGGCGGCGAGCTGTTCTTCGTGCTGGCCGATCGCACATCCGGTGCGGAAACCTACGGCGCGGCGCGCTTCCTCTACGCGGCCTTGCCCAACGGCGGCAAGCTGATGCTCGATTTCAACCAGGCC